>NZ_JAYMEI010000003.1:0-367453 GCF_037029365.1 Leeuwenhoekiella sp. CH_XMU1409-2
GTGACCAAAAGGCAAACACCATATGTGGAAACCTTTAAATTTGCAGCATAAAAATTTGCACAAACCTTAGAATACAGACAGGCTTGCCACGAAATTGCACATTTGTTTCCAAACAATAACTCAAGAGCTTGCCCTGAGGTGGCTTACTTTAAACTTCTGTTCATCTAGGGTACATTCTGAAATGTTGAACGATTAAAATGAATATCCTAGTCTTAGAAAAATATCGGGTAGAAAATAATAGGGATCTGCACTTAGATAAGGCTCTTCAAGATTGGCCGCTACTCCTGCTCCCAATCCCAACTCAAAACTGAAATGTTGTCCATAAACACGCCGCATTCCGGCATTGAAAGTAACACCTGCTGAAGAAACAACGTCTATAGTATCTTCGCTTGAAATGGAAAATAAATCGGGAAGCAATGCAAACTTCAGACTTAAAAAATCTGCAGAATTCCCGGCTATCGACTTTCCTTTGCGCACTCTTCTATTTAAATTGCGGTACCAACGCGGCTCGATGCGCAGCACCGGAAGGAGTGCGTAATCAAAAGTATCGCCTGCTCCCCAAAAACCACCGTCAAAGCCAAGTTCAGAACGCAAAGCAACTGACGAAGTTAATCGCGATTCATTGTGAGCCCATATTCCGAGTAAACCCGTTTGAACTCCCCAAACCGATTTTTCTACAGCGATCTGAGTAGGTTCTTGAGCCTGAAGATTTGCAGTAAACACTACAAACAGAAAAAATACTACTTTATACATATTTATTATTTTCAGCAATATATACAATTATTCTAAAGAATTTCTTCCATAAAAAAAGCCCATTGAAAAATGGGCTTTTTGATAACGTATTAGACCGTCTCTATTTTGCGAAATAGATGTAAATACCTACCACAATTAAACAGATCACAAGCCCTACTTGATTTACATATTTGTACGGTTCTATCGAAACTTTTTTGGTGTACTCCAGTACGAAAGGCTCTTTTCTTGGAGCAATTTTTCCTATGATCAACATAATAATGATATTGGTCACAAATAGAATGGCCATCACGTGTAAATAATGTGGATAATTCTCTTCTCCAAAATAAGGCTTCATCACAAACTGACTGATGATGTATAGAATAGAACCTGACACGATTCCTATTTTTGCGGCAATCGCCGGTACGCGTTTTGTAAAATACCCTACCACGATAATGGTAAAAATCGGAATACTATAAATACCATTGATCTCTTGCAAATAACTGAATAAACTTCCTGCATTTGCAATCAAAGGAGCGATGAACATCGCTGCAAGTGCCAGGCAAACCCCAAAGATCTTCCCATATTTTACAACCACGCTTTCTGATGCTTCTTTATTGATATGTTGCTTGTAAATATCAATACCGAACAAGGTTACAGAACTATTCAACACACTGTTAAACGAACTCAAAATTGCTCCAAACAATACCGCTGCAAAGAAGCCCATTAAAGGTTTTGGCAACACTGCACGCACCAATTCTGGATACGCTAGATCACTGCTGTCAAGTCCGCCTTCAAAATAATAATACGCGATCATTCCCGGCAATACGAGAATAATAGGACCTAAAATCTTCAAGAACGCAGCAAGCAAAAGTCCTTTTTGACCTTCAGCTAAACTTTTTGCTCCCAATCCTCTTTGAATAATTTGCTGATTAGTTCCCCAATAGAAAAGTTGCACAAGCATCATTCCTGTAAAAATAGTTGCAAAAGGCACTTCTTGGCCAGGCTCTCCGGTAGAATCAAAACGCTCAGGATTTGCATCTACTAATGTACTTAAACCCTCTAGAACGCTTCCGTCACCAATAGCCATCAAACCAAAAACAGGAATCATGACACCTCCAATAATCAAACCTACGGCATTAATACTGTCTGAAACTGCAACTGCTTTCAATCCGCCAAAAACCGCATAAATAGAACCGATGATCCCGATTCCCCAAATACAAATAACCAGCGCTGTGGTATCAGAAACGCCCAGCAAAGTAGGTACGTCAAACATTCCGCTTATGGCAACAGATCCTGAATATAAAATCACCGGAAGCAACACCACCACATAGCCGGTTAAAAACAAGCCGGAGGTTATGGTCTTGGTTGTGGTATCAAAACGTTCTGCCAAAAATTGAGGTACGGTAGTAATTCCTCCTTTTAAATATCGCGGCAATAAGAAAATCGCAGTCACTACAATAGATAAAGCTGCAAGCGTCTCCCACGCCATAACTGAAAGTCCATCTTTATAAGCACTACCGTTAAGTCCCACGATTTGCTCGGTAGAAAGGTTGGTGAGTAATAGTGAACCTGCAATTACACCTGCGGTTAAACTTCGCCCTCCTAAAAAATACCCATCTGAAGTTGACTCATCAGACTTTCGCACAGCCAACCATGAGATGACTGCTACTAAAATTGTAAATGCTAAAAAGGAAATTAATGCCATAAAATAATCTTTAGATTAGCTACACCGTTGTAGTTGCTGTAGCTACAACGTTTTTCAAAAAAGGCAAAGGTAGCTTTTTCAAATTGCCCGCTTTTATTTTTATGTTTTAAAAATGTCAAAATCCTACAAAAATGCGTCAATTTTCATTCACAACAAGAATTTATGACGTGAATTTTAGATTTAGATTTTCAGCCCAGAGAATGCTCCCCAGAAAATGCGGTAAGGAGAAGCTTCAGCTATAAAATATTATCGCTTCAAAATGAATCAATTAATTCATTCTTCAAGTCCATCGCATAACAATTCTGAAAAATACTTATAATATTTATTAAACGTAAAATTTACATTTAATATTATTTGTATCTTTGACATTCAATAACAGCAACAAGCTAAATCACCTACGGTATTTTGGAAAATCTAATAGCTACACAGTCGCCCGAGCACACCGCACAATTAGGAGCTTTTCGTGCAGAAGTAATCATCAACTCTCCGGGGAGGGTAAACTTGATTGGTGAACACACCGATTATAATAATGGTTTTGTGATGCCCACCGCGATCGACAAAACGATCCAGTTTCATTTAAAAAAGAATGGAACCACATCTCAATGTCGTATAAACAGTCTTAATTACAACACCAGCTATACCTACGACCTCCACAAGGCAACCACAGATGATGCCGAGTGGACGCACTATATCATTGGTGTGACCGAAGAGATTAAAAAGTTGGGCAAAACACTCGCCGGCTTTGACTGCATGATGTACAGCAATCTGCCTATGGGAGCCGGGATTAGTTCTTCGGCTGCTTTAGAATGCGGTCTGGCAAAAGGTCTTAATGAATTGTTTGATCTTGGTCTAACCGATTTGGAGATCATCAAATTATCGCAAATGGCAGAGCATAATTATGTAGGAACCAAGTGCGGTATTATGGACCAGTTTGCTTCGGTGATGAGTAAAGAAAATCACGTGATTCAATTAGACTGCGAGAGCTTAGATTACAAATTGCTTCCGTTTGCGATAGAGCCTTATAAATTATTATTGCTTAATACTAATGTTTCTCACAGTTTATCTACAAGCGAATACAATGTACGCAGAGCGGAATGTGAAGCGGGCGTTAGCTTACTACAAAAATGGTATCCTGAGATTTCTTCGCTGCGTGATGTAACTTTAGAGCAATTGCAAAAACATCAGGACGCATTTGAACCTGTCGTTTTTAAGCGTTGTGAGTATGTCCTAGAAGAAAATCAGCGTGTTGAAGCAGCTGCCAAAGCTTTAAAGGAAGAAAATCTGGAAGAATTTGGTAAGCTTATGTACGGTTCGCACGAAGGACTTCAGCATAAATATGAAGTAAGCTGTAAAGAGTTAGATTTTCTTACCGATTTTTCTAAAAACCACGATGCCGTTTTAGGCTGTCGTATGATGGGTGGCGGTTTTGGTGGCTGTACGATAAACCTAATTCACGAAGACGAAATTCTAACGTATATTGAAGCAGCCGAAAAAGCTTATCGCAAAGAATTTAATATTAAGCTTACCGCATTTACTGCAATGCCGGCAAATGGCGGAAAACGTATTCAATAAATAAACAAGCCTCACTATGGTAGATTTTAATGATAATTCACACAGACGTTATAATATTTTAACCGGAGAATGGATTTTGGTCTCTCCACACAGAACCAAACGTCCTTGGCAAGGAAAAGAAGAAGATGTCACTGTTGAAGAGCGCCCCTCATATGATCCTAAATGTTATTTATGCCCGGGTAACGAGCGCGCCGGAGGTCATCAAAATGAGGATTATAAAGAGCCTTGGTCATTTGTTAATGATTTTGCAGCCCTAAAAAATGATGTCCCTCAGGCAAAATTTAAGTCGGGTTTATTGAAAGCAGAATCGGAAAGTGGAATTTGCAAAGTGGTTTGTTTCTCGCCAGATCATTCCCTCACCTTACCGGTAATGGAAACCGAAAATATTGACAAAGTGATTGCACTTTGGCAAAAAGAATATCGTGAATTGGGCAAAAAAACCGATATCAACCACGTGCAGATTTTTGAAAATAAAGGAGCCGTGATGGGGTGTAGTAATCCGCATCCACACGGGCAGATCTGGGCACAACGCACCATCCCGCAAGAAGTAGCAAAGAAAAACAAACAACTTCGAGAATATTGGGGCAATAACGGCGTTAGTCTTCTAGCTGAATATTTAAAGGAAGAATTACAACTTAAAGAACGTATCGTTGTAGAAACAGAACATTTTGTAGCTTTAGTTCCGTACTGGGCGGTATGGCCTTATGAAGTGATGATTGTTCCTAAAAAACAGCATAAAACGATTTTAAGCCTTTCTGAAGAAGAGCGTAAAGATTATGCAAAGATCATTAAAGCGGTGACTATTAAATACGACAATCTGTTTAAGACTTCATTCCCGTATAGTTCAGGAATTCACCAGGCGCCTACAGATGGGCAAGATTGGGACTGCTGGCATTTTCATATGTCCTTCTACCCTCCATTACTGCGCTCGGCAACGGTTAAAAAGTTTATGGTAGGTTATGAAATGTTTGCAACTCCACAAAGAGACATTACTGCAGAGATGGCTGCCGAAACTTTACGTAATTTAGCAGACACACATTACACTAAAGAGTAACATGCCAACTAAAACTACATTAAAAGGAATTGCTGAACATTTGAAATTGTCGATTTCGACCGTTTCAAAAGCACTTGCTGATAGCCCTGAGATTAGTGAATCAACAAAACTCTTGGTCAAAACAGCTGCAAGACAACTTAAATACCGTCCTAATGCAATGGCACGCGGTCTTAAAAGCAGCCGAACCAACACGCTAGGCGTTGTGATTCCGAATATCATGCATAACTTTTTTGCAAAAGTTATTGTGGGTATGGAAGAAGAAGCCACCAAAAACGGCTATAGTTTGGTCACCTGTATTTCTAACGAATCTCTAGAAAAGGAAAAGCAAAGTCTCAATATGCTTAGCGATGTTTCGGTAGATGCGATTATCATAAGTCTCACTTCAGAAACACAAGAAACCAACGAAATAGAACATCTTAATGATATTTTGCATTATGATATTCCGATGGTAATGTTTGATCGCGCCAATACAGATGTTGCCTGCGATAGTGTAGTGATCAATGATTTTTCTGGAGCGTTTGAAGCTGCCAGCTATCTGTTTAATACCGGCTGTAAAAACGTAGGCTTTCTTTCTACTTTAAGCAACACTTCGGTGGGAAATAAAAGACTCGCGGGATATCAAGCCGCCGTTTCTAAAGAAGAAGGTGCGGTTCCTAAAGTTTTATATACCAAACTAGCAACGCTGGAACAAGATTTAGGAACTTTTCTTGACAAGAATGAAATAGATGCTTTGATCACGACAGATGAATCGAGCGCGATCTATGCAATGAATACGATTCGTACCAAAGGGCTGGAAGTTCCTAATGATGTAAGTGTGATAGGATTTACTGATGGAACGCTGGCGCGCAATTATTTCCCTTCGGTTACCACTGTAAAACAACAAGCGGAAATCATGGGAAAAAAAGCGATTGAAATCGCGATACGAAACATCAATGCTAAAGAAAAGCAAGCTCCCCAACAAGAAGTTATAGAAACCGAATTGGTCATCAGAAACAGTACGCGCAAGCTGTAAATTTTCAGTTTTCACAAATAAAAAAAGCCCAAAATCAGATTGATTTGGGCTTTTTCAGTTTTTCAAACCGGTCATTCAATTATTTAATGCCGCGTACTTTTTTCTCCCATTTCCAGGCAGAATCCAGTGCATCAGCAAGTGTTAATTCTGATTTCCAACCAAGTTCGTTATTGGCATGTTCTGTGTCTGCATAAGCTGCAACCACATCGCCTTCTCTTCGATCTACGATTTTATAAGGTAATTTGACTCCTGAAACTCTTTCAAAAGTCTCAATAACTTCAAGAACAGAACTTCCTGTTCCGGTTCCTAAATTAAAGACTTCGTAATTGGTTTTATTCTCATGTTCTACCAAGCGGGTCAATGCTTTTACGTGAGCTTTAGCCAAGTCAACCACGTGAATGTAATCGCGTACACACGTACCGTCTTCGGTAGGATAATCATTTCCAAACACACTAAGCTCGTCACGCAATCCTGCAGCAGTTTGCGTTATAAATGGCACTAAATTCTGCGGAACGCCTAGCGGCAACTCGCCTATCTCTACACTTTCATGTGCGCCTATAGGATTAAAATAGCGCAATGCAATGGCATTGAAATTCTCGTAAACCTTGGCCGTATCTCTAATGATCTCTTCACCGATTTGCTTGGTGTTTCCGTAAGGTGATTCTGCTGGTTTTACGGGTGCATTTTCAGTAATAGGAAGTTCATCGGCTTGGCCATAAACCGTACATGACGAACTAAAAATAAAGTTAGCTGAAGCTTTTTCTGTGAGTTCTTTCAACAAATAAACTAACGAGCTTAGATTGTTTTCATAATACAGCAACGGCTTATGAACACTCTCTCCAACTGCTTTAGAAGCAGCAAAATGAATCGCTCCGCTTACGTCTGCATATTTTTTAAAAAAAGCTGAAACGGCATTGCGATCTCTTAGATCCAGTTTTTCAAATTCTGGCTTCTTGCCGGTGATGGCTTCAATACCATCTAAAACCTCTACAGAAGCATTAGACAGATCATCAATTACAACGACCTCATATCCTGCATTCTGTAATTCAACAACGGTGTGCGAACCTATAAATCCGAGTCCGCCGGTTACTAGTATTTTCAAAATTCTGCTACTTTATTTTCAACAGAAAGCTTTTCTAAAGCCTCGTCGATGTTAAAATCCTTAAGTGAGTCAATGATCATATCGGGCCCAAAAGCATAGGTACCTATATCTTTCTGCTTAGATACTCCAGAAAGGGTTAAGATCGTTTTATATCCCATTTGGATAGAGCCTAAAATATCGGTATCCATCGTATCTCCAATAACGATGGTTTGATCTGTAGTCAAACCTAACTTTTTACGTGCAGCACGCATCATCACCGGGCTCGGTTTTCCTACCGAAAAAGCTTTACGACCGGTGGCTTCCTCGATCATTTTCACGATCGCTTTGATTCCTAGGTTAGACCAACCGATTTTCTTTGGCGATGGATCTAAATTGGTAGCGATCAATTTAGCGCCACCAAGAATCATGTCTACCGCATTATTAGCCATTTCTAAAGTGAAATTTCGGCCTTCTCCTACAACCACATAATCAGGATCTTGGGTCACCAAGCTGTATCCATTTTCATGTAAACTACTTAAAAGTCCTCCTTCACCCAGAACATAAGCTGTTCCATTAGGCTTTGTAAAGCCTAAAAACCAAGCCGTTGCCATCGCGCTGGTGTACACATTATCTTCTTTAATGTGAATTCCCATGGGGCGTAATTTATTTACGACATCAATAGGACTACGCTGGCTGTTATTGGTCATAAACAAGAACGGAATTTCCCGATCCTGTAATGTTTTTATAAATGTATCTGCTCCCGGAATCAAGTCATTACCGCTGTAAATGACTCCGTCCATATCTATTAAAAATCCTTTATCCATTGGGCTATTTATTTAAGCGTAAAAATAACGTTTAATTATTAAGAGGTAGAAAGCTTAAGCAGAAAATTAGCTAAGAATCTCAGATTCATAAAAATGCGTCGCATCGTAAATCAATTCGTCAAGCTTCTTGTTTTCAAAAGCCACTCGTGCTTCATCCCAATCTAAGTAATTGACAAAATCCTGAACTGCAATATGACGGTATTGAGCTACGGTCTCGATGTTAAAATACAGTCGGCCGGTACGACGCACAAAGAAATCTGCAAGACTGTTAGTCATTTCATAATTTACACTGTACCACAATTCGGCGCGCAATAGCCGATCATTTACATCTGCATCTCTAAAGTAATTGATCTTGTTTTTAATGATATCGGTTTGCTTTCCGTAAGTTGAAACGAGATACCAAGCTTTAAACGCTGCATTCTCAATTTGAAGAAAATCTAATTCCTGCTCCAGATACTTTTGGTAATCTTCAACCTCTTGAGTATTACGCATCGCGTGGGAAGTCAATGCGATGTGTTGCGTTCGCGACTCATCGTAGGTTTTGCCAAACTTCTCTTTAAGTCGCTTACTTACGGTTTCATTAACGCGTTGCGCCATTTTACGGTATCCGGTAAGCTTTCCTCCGGCAATAGAGATCAGACCACTTTTACTGATGAAGGTCTCATCCTTTCGCGATAATTCTGAAGGATCTTTCTCATCCTCGTGAATCAATGGACGCAGCCCTGCCCAGCTCGACTCGATGTCTTCTTCGGTCAAATTTATATCTGGAAAAGTCCCGTTTACGGCATTGAGCAAGTACTTAGTATCGGCTTTAGTTGCCACTACGCGATCTAAGCTCCCGGAGTAATTGGTATCTGTGGTTCCCACATAAGTCACTCTTCCCCGCGGAATTGCAAAGATCATTCGGCCGTCTGGTACGTCAAAATAGAGCGATTGATGTACGGGTAATTTTTCTTTCGGAAAGACCAAATGCACACCTTTTGTCAAATGCAAATGCTTGTTATTCATCGACTGGTCTTTCTTCCGTAGCTTATCAACCCAGGGTCCTGTCGCAGAAACAAAAGTTCTTCCTTCTACTTCAAAGGTTTTTCCTGTGTTGTGATCCTTGCAGTTTACTGCGGTGATCTTGCCTTTGTAGTTGTAGACAAAATCTTCCATCTCACAATAATTGAGACAAATTGCACCAAAGCCGGCTGCTTTTTTCATCAGCTCTACCGTAAGTCGCGCATCATCTGTACGGTATTCTGCGTAAAAACCTCCTCCCAATAACGTGCTTTCATCAAGTATGGGTTCGCGCTCAAGAGTTTCTTCTTTGGTCAACATACGTCGCTTATCATCATCGTCTACATTAGCTAGCAAGTCATAAACTTTAAGTCCGATAGAAGTCAAGAACTTACCATATTGCCCACCTTCAATAAGCGGCAGTAGCATTTTCTCCGGTACGACAAGATGCGGCGCCAACTTGTGTACGATGGCGCGCTCAGTCCCTGATTCTTTAACCAGACCGATTTCCATCTGTTTTAAATAACGCAGACCGCCATGTACCAATTTGGTACTTTTATTACTGGTTCCTGAGGCAAAATCATTTTTCTCGATCAGGCAAACGCTCATACCACGGGTCGCTGCGTCAAGCGCGATCCCGGCTCCGGTAACTCCGCCACCAATAATGACCAGGTCAAATTTTTTCTTCTTCGCCTTTTTGATATAGCGTTTACGGTCTATGATACTGAAACGCAATTGTTTCTTTTCTTTCTCTACCGCCTCTGCATACCCCGAACGTGTACGCATCACCGCAAGCTCCCAACCTTGTTGTTTATGATTGCGCTCACGCACGCCCATCTTTGGTTCAAAAACCTGATCTGCAGTGCGTAAACCGGCAATATCCTTTTGGGTCCAAATACCCACTTTGATACCCGCTAATAAGGCTGCACCCCAGGCGGTAACTTCTAACATTTCTGGGCGGTCAACCTGCGCATCTAAAAGATCTGCCTGAAACTGCATCAGGTAATCATTAGCACAAGCACCACCGTCAACCTTCAAGGTTTTTATTTGCTTGCCGCTGTCTTCTTCCATCGCTTTGATCAAGTCGGTTACTTGATATGCAAGCGCTTCCACAGTAGCTTTCACGAGTTCTTTACGACCCGTAGAAAAGGTTAAACCTTGAATACTTCCTTTGGCGTTTCCGTCCCAATAAGGCGCTCCAAGACCGTTGAATGCAGGAACAAAAAACAGGTCTTCAAGCGGCGGAATACTTTGACAAATTGCATTGGTTTCTTCGGCATTCTCAATAATTCCTACCTGATCCCGCAACCATTGAATAGAAGCTCCTCCTACAAAAACACTTCCTTCTAAAGCATATTTTGGCGTTTTGTCTTCAAGCGTACAGCACAGGGTTGTAATGAGTCCGTTTTTAGAAAAGGAAGGTTTCTTTCCGGTATTGAGCAGCATAAAACAACCTGTTCCATATGTGTTTTTTGCCATTCCTGATTTATAGCCGCCTTGACCAAAAAGCGCCGCCTGTTGATCTCCCGCAACTCCATAAATTGGAAATTTTGAATCTTGATAGGTTATCGTTCCAAAATCTGAAGATGATGGCTGCACCTGAGGTAACATGGTTTTTGGGATCGCTAATTCTTCAAGCAACTCTTCATCCCAAGTCAAATCTTTAATGTTATACAACATCGTTCGGCAAGCGTTGGTGTGGTCGGTGACGTGTTTGCCTGTGAACTTGTAGATCAACCAACTGTCTACCGTTCCAAAGAGCAAATCGCCGGCTTCGGCCTTCTCACGTGCACCTTCAACATTATCGAGAATCCACTTTATTTTGGTTGCCGAAAAATAACTGTCGATTACAAGTCCGGTATTTTTCAGAATATATCTTGAAAGTCCGCGCTCCCGTAACCCTTCACAAATGGCTTCGGTACGCTTATCTAACCAGCAAATCGCATTGTATACCGGTTCTCCCGTTTTTTTATCCCAAACAATTGTGGTCTCACGTTGATTGGTAATCCCAATTCCTTTTATAGCTTCTAACGGAACGTTTGCCTTTGTGATTACCGCTTCAAAAACTTCTTTCTGATCTTGAAAGATCATCTCAGGATCGTGCTCTACCCAACCTGATTTCGGGTAATATTGTTTCAATTCCTTTTGCGAAATAGCAACAACCTTACCGTGCTCATCAAATAAAATGGCCCGAGTACTGGTTGTGCCCTGATCAAAAGCGATGATGTGTGAAGTATCCATTTATAAAAATTTATACGTGATGGTATGCTTATACTGTTCTCCAGGTTTTAAAACCGTTGACGGAAAATTGGGATGATTGGGCGTATCCGGGAAAAACTGCGGTTCTAAACACAAAGCCGGCGAAGGACCTTGAATCGTTCCTGTCTTATTTTCAATTTTTTCAATTCCGTTGGCGCTGTAAAACTGTATTCCCGGTTGGGTGCAATACAATTCTAATTTAGGTGTGCCCGAAGGCGCCGCGAGTACGGCAGCCGGCACTTCTTTACTGTATTTTTCTAAAACATAATTGTGATCGAAACCGCCTTCAAGTTGTTCAAGTGGCTGTTCTAAAATACTGAGTTCGCGCAAGTCAAACGGCGTATTCTCAACCGGTTTTACACTTCCGTCAGGAACGTTTTGCTCTGTTTTTGGTAAAATTCCTTCTCCATTGATCAACAGTTGATGCTTTGCAATTCCTTCTCCGCTTGACGGATTCAGATTGAAATATTCATGACGGGTTAGATTCACAACAGTTTCTTTGTCAGTTGTGGCTTCTAAGCGCATTTCAAGCGCATTTTCTCCAGTCAGTTTAACAAACATTTTAGTCTCCAAATTCCCGGGATAACCTTCTTCACCATCTTTACTCAAATAGGAAAAAACCACCTCATCTTCTAGTTCAGCAACCTCCCAAAGCTTTTTCCCAAAACCTTCAAAACCGCCGTGAAGATGATTTGTTCCTTCGTTGGCACTCAAAGCGACTTTTTTCCCGTCGAGGCTCACGGTAGCATTAGCGATTCGGTTTGCGCTTCGACCTACTAATTGTCCCATAAAAATCTGATCTTCTTCATAGGAATGCAAATCGTTATACCCCAAAACCACATCAGTAAAACCGTCGCCATCAGGAACAATTAATCGTTGTAAAATCGCGCCATAGGTGATAAAATGCGCTTCCATTCCAGACGTATTTTTCAGTTTTACGCTTAAAACCGGGCGTCCATCTTCTGTTGTATCAAAGGGTTCTATTGTAATCAAAGGAAAGTTGTTTTTAAAGCTAAATATATAAAATACTAAAGGGAAACTGCGCTTATTTAAACAGGTCTTTTTGAAGCAGACTATAATTCACGAGCTTCACATTTTTATAAAAATCAAACCAAAAAAAGGCTTTCTTCGTAAGTTTTACCAGAAATAAGGATCAGCCTTTTTAAAACTATTTCATGAAATTCAAATTGCTCGTTGTGCTTTTAATTCCGTTTATAGGTTTTTGTCAGAAAAAATCTATCGACAAGTTGCTGGACACCTATAATACCCGCAGCATACCATACATTTCTGTACAGCAGCTCAAAATGAACACTGAAGCTTTTGCTATTTTAGACACGCGAAAAAAGGAAGAATTTGACGTAAGCCATCTTCCCGGAGCCGTTTGGGTGGGAGAAAAAACTGAAGATGCATTCTTAGACTCTTTAATGAATTCAAAAAAACCGGTAGTGGTCTATTGCTCGGTGGGAATTCGCAGCGAAGATTTTGGCGAAAAACTTGCGCGTAAAACCGGCAAAACCGTGAATAACCTCTACGGCGGAATTTTTGCCTGGAAAGATGCAGGCTTTAAAATCGTGGATGCTAAAGGCAAAACCACTCAAAAAGTACATACCTTTTCAAAAAATTGGGAAGATTATTTAAGGACGGGAATCCCGGTTCATTAAATTTGACTTTTATCAATTAACAACATTCAATGGGTCTATTAAGCAAAAAAGACACCGATTCTGAAAAAGATTTCGAGACAGAATTTCATTTCCCTACCTCAGATAAAGCCCTTTTGATCTTTACCCGTAATCCCGAATTAGGTAAAGTAAAAACCCGACTTGCCGGCGGTGTAGGCGATGCTGCTGCGCTTGAGATCTATAAATTTTTGCTTCAGCATACGGTTAGCATCACCCAAAATTTAAGCCTAGATAAACAGGTTTTTTATTCTGAAAAAATACGTGCTTCAGATTATTGGGATGAAAACACGTTTAGCAAAAAACTCCAGCACGGTGATGATCTGGGAGCTCGAATGCAAAAAGCATTTTCAACTGCTTTTGCCAGCGGTTATAAAAAAGCGATCATCATTGGCAGCGATATGTATGACCTTTCTCAAAAAGATCTAGAAGAAGCATTTTCAGCGCTTGATGATCACGATTTTGTGGTTGGTCCGGCTGAAGACGGCGGGTATTATTTACTCGGAATGACCTTCCTAAAGCCAGAACTTTTCAGCAATAAAACTTGGGGGACCGAAACCGTTCTTAAAGACACGCTTGCCGATTTAAGTTCAGAATCTGTTAAATTGCTAGAAACCCGTAATGATGTAGACTATTACGAAGACATAAAAGGTATCGAGGCCTTCAAGCCTTTTTTACCAGAACATTTGAAATAAAAAATCCATGAAAAAATTTATTGAAGAATCTGCGCAGTTTTTAAAAGAGCGCGGTTTTGAAGCTCCCGAAATCGGTATCATTTTAGGCACCGGTCTTGGCCAATTTGTAGACAAAGTTGAGATCATCAGCTCGGTGAGTTACAACCACATTCCCAACTTCCCAACCGCCACGGTTGAATTCCATACCGGGAAATTGATCTACGGAACCTTAGGCGGAAAAAAAGTGATCGTGATGCAAGGACGTTTTCATATTTATGAAGGCTACACCCTGCGCGATGTGAGCTACCCGGTGCGTGTTATGAACGAACTCGGCATAAAAAAACTACTCATCAGCAATGCAGCCGGAGCGATCAACCTCAACTTTAAAAAAGGCGAGATTATGCTTATTGAAGACCATATCAACCTTCAAGGAAGTTCTCCTCTAGCTTTTAAAGGGGTTGAGCAATTAGGTTCGCGTTTTACTGATATGAGCGCGCCATACGATGCTGAAATGCGTGGTATTTTAAAAGATATCGCAAAGACAGAAGGAATTACGCTGCACGAAGGTGTTTATGCATCTGTAGTTGGCCCACAACTAGAAACCCGTGCTGAATATAGATTTCTTAAAATCATTGGCTCTGACACGGTTGGGATGAGTACCGTTCCTGAAGTGATTGTCGCCAATCACCTCGATTTACCGGTTGCTGCCGTTTCGGTAATTACCGATGAGTGCGACCCAGAAAATCTAGCGCCTGTAGACATTCAGGATATTATGGCTGCCGCCGGAAAAGCAGAACCTGATATGGTTACACTTTTTACGCAGCTTATTGAAAAACTTTAGGGTTTTTCCGCATTAAAAAAACCACAACACTATTATCTCCGTAACTACTCATGTAGTTATGCTTTTTATAACTCAAAACAAAAAACAAATGGCTAATAACAATTATTACGACCCGGCAGACCTGAGAAAATTTGGTAAGATCACCGAATGGAGCGAGGAACTGGGCACAAAATTCTTTGATTACTACGGAAAAGTTTTTGAAGAAGGTGCGCTTACCGCACGAGAAAAAGCCCTTATTGCGCTTGCCGTTGCGCACACCGAGCAGTGCCCGTATTGCATCGATGCATATACCAAAGACACCCTGCAACGCGGCGTGACCAAAGAACAAATGATGGAAGCCATTCACGTAGGTGCTGCAATCAAGAGTGGTGCTACCCTCGTACACGGTACAATGATGATGAATAAAGTGAATAAGCTAGAAATGTAGCACTTAGACCGTATTTGTTTAAACTTAATCCTATCTTAGACGCTATTGAAAAAGAAAAATAAACGCTTTTATGCCTGTTACTGAAACAAAAAAATCCCTACATAAACGTCACGACGATCTTGCTCAAGCCAATAAACAGCTTGAGATTTTATCCGGTGGAATTTTTGCCGATGGCGAACTTCCTACGTTTGCCGAGAAGATCAAAGAGACCAATCAATTTCCTTTACGACCTAAAAAACTGGAGATCCTTCAGATCAATGTGGGATATATGTGTAATCAGGTGTGTGAGCATTGTCACGTAGATGCCGGTCCAGATCGAAAAGAAATAATGACTTGGGAAACGATGGAGCAGTGTCTCGAAGTGATCAAAAACACCGGCGCACATACGCTTGATCTTACCGGTGGCGCTCCTGAGATGAACCCTAATTTCAGACGTTTTGTAGAAGAAGCGAGTAAAGCAGGGATTAAAGATTTTATCGTGCGCAGTAACTTGACGATCATTCGCGCCAATAAGAAATACCACGATCTGCCGGAGTTTTTCAAAAAACACAATGTGCACGTAGTGAGCTCGATGCCGCACTGGACGCGTGGTAAAACCGATAAGCAACGTGGTGAAGGTGTTTTTGACAAGTCGATCAAAGCCTTACAGGAATTAAATGCGGTTGGCTACGGAATGCCGGACAGTGACTTGCGCTTGGACCTCGTGTACAATCCTAACGGTGCTTACCTTCCTTCTGATCAAGCAGGAATGGAAAAGGATTTCAAAAAAGCCCTGATGGAAGATTTCGGTATTCAGTTTCATAATCTGTTTGCGATCACCAATCTTCCTATCGCACGTTTTTTGGACTACTTGATAGCTTCAGAAAACTACGAGGATTATATGTACCAACTTGTTGAGGCTTATAACCCGGCTGCGGTGGCGAATGTGATGTGTACTAATACGATCTCGATTAGTTGGGACGGCTGGTTGTACGATTGTGATTTCAATCAAATGCTGGATTTAAAAGTAAATTCAAAAGTGAAGCATATTTCAGAATATAATGAGGATGTGCTTAACGATCGTAACATTATCATTTCTCAGCATTGCTACGGCTGTACTGCCGGCGCAGGAAGTAGCTGTCAGGGAACTGTAGCTTAATTCAACATAAAATAACCAAAAGCACGCGTTGCATTTACCGCTTTATTGAATACTAAAACCGCCATATTAATTTTTGCCCGCTCTGCGGAAGAAGACGCGCGACACAAGTCGATGCATAATGGCGTGCAACTCTTTAAAGCGCTTAATCGGCAGACTTTAAAAACGGTAAAACAAAGCGGACTCCCCTTCTTTACTTATTCTGAAAAGAATCAAAAAGGCTCCACGTTTGCTGAACGCTATACACAAGCCTTTACAGAAATTTATGATCTGGGATATGACAATGTCATCAGTATTGGGAATGACAGTCCGCATTTAACTAAGCAGCATTTACTTACCGCCGCAAGCGAATTGCAAAACTGCCCAATGGTCATTGGTCCTTCCGTTGACGGTGGGTTTTATTTAATGGGACTGAACAAAGCGTATTTTAATGCACAAGCGCTTTTGGAACTTCCTTGGCAAACTTCAAAACTCACACAAATCATTCTTAGAAAAGTGCGTGAGCAGAAGATTCAGGCTAGAACCCTTGAGGTGCTGCACGACTTAGATTCAGCTTCAGATATTGCGCCGCTTTTAGATCGCGGGCAACTTCCATATTCAATCAAAAAACTGCTTTTACGCATAAATTTTAGAGGGACTCAACCAATCACCAACCAAAAGTTCTTCTTCGATGCCTTTCAGTATCAAAACTACTTCAACAAGGGTTCTCCGGTTAGTTTAAGTATTTAGGACAACACCATTTGTCTCGCGGTATTCTGTACAATCAAGCCGCTTTCCTTTACTAATCAGAAACAAAAAAAATGAAACACCTTTATTTTGGGCTAATGCTCTTGCTGTGTGCAGTTGCCAATAGCCAAACTACCATTTCGGGTACGGTAACCACTGCAAGCGACGGGACGACCGTGCCGTTTGTAAATGTCATTGCCGTAAATACCGATGCTGCTACGATAACCGATGAAAACGGAATGTTTTCTCTAGATGTTCCTGCTGCAGCCAACGAACTACGCTTTTCAGCAATTGGCTTCATCACCCAAACCTCATCAATCAACGGGCGAACTACCATCAATATCATTTTACAAGAATCTACTACAGACCTCGATGAAGTAGTCATCACGGCGCTCGGTCTCGAGCGTGAGACTAAAGAATTGGGCTATGTAGTGCAAACCATCGAGGCAGAAGAAGTTTCTGCGGTAAAAGCGCCTAACTTCCTCGACAATCTTGCAGGAAAATTAGCCGGTGTCACCGTTTCACAAGGTGCTACCGGCGTGGGTTCTTCTTCAAAGATCACCATTCGCGGTGAGGCTTCCTTTTCAAATAACAATCCGCTTTTTATCGTTGACGGGACGCCCATCAATAACAACACGGTTTTTAATGAAAGTAACGAAGCGGCAGCCGGTTTTCAAGAGATCGATTTTGGTAACGGCGCGATGGAAGTCAACCCAGACGATATTGCTTCGGTAAGTGTACTTAAAGGGCCAAGTGCCGCAGCACTTTACGGCACGCGTGCATCAAATGGTGTTATTATTATCGAAACCAAAAACGGAAGCCAAAGCAAAGGTTTAGGCATCAGCATAAACACTTCGGTTTTTGTAGATACGCCTTTTAAACTTCCTGAATTTCAAAATCAATACGGGCAGGGAAATTCCGGTCAGTTTGAATTTGTTGACGGTTTAGGCGGCGGGGTCAACGACCTTATCTCCTATTCTTGGGGACCTCGTTTAGATCAAGGCACCTTGATCGCACAATTTGATTCACCCGTAACTTTACCTGACGGAACGGTCGTTCGTGGCGGAGACACTTCGCTTTATAACGGGATCGACATCACACCAACCGCCTTCAATTCGCATCCCGATAACCTGAAAGATTTTTACGAGACCGGTGTGACTACGATCAATAATGTGGCGATAGGCAGCGGTTTTGACAAAGGAAACTATCGCATTTCGTTTACCGATTTACGCAGTGAATCGATCATTCCCGGAGTAAATCTGGACCGTCAAACGGTTGCTACCAAACTGAATTTTAAACCGACTGACAAAACCACGTTTAATGCTTCTATCAGTTATGTGAATTCCGGGAGCGACAACCGCCCTTCTAACGGCTACGGAAGTGAGAACGTCAATTATGCGCTTGTGGCGTGGGGACCGCGCTCGCTAGACATTAACAGTTTGCGTCAATATTGGCAACCGGGGTTAGAAGGTGTGCAGCACTACTCCTTCAACTATACGTATTTTGACAATCCGTTTTTTACGATGTATGAAAACCGGAATTCCTTCAACCGGGACCGGGTTTTTGGAAATATTTCTATCAAACAGCAAATCGCCGAAAACCTCAGCCTTTCGTTGCGTTCCGGAATGGATTATTCTTCAGAAACGCGCCAGCTGCGTCGTGCTTTCAGCGCTAACCGTTTTAAAAATGGAGGCTATGCCGAGCACGATGTGTTTTATCGCGAGATCAACACCGATTTCTTACTGAATTACAACAACATCTTTGGCGACTTTTCTCTTGATATTTCGCTGGGCGGAAACCGTCTGGATCAAAAAGCCAGTACCAAACAGTCACAAACGGTGAATCTTGCGCAACCGGGAATTTTCAATCTGAATAACGCCGCTTCGCCAATTGATGTATTTCAATTTGAATCAAATAAGCGCATCAATTCCCTTTACGGAATTGCAAAACTGGGTTACCGCGACTTTTTATTTTTAGACCTTACCGGCCGTAACGACTGGTCAAGTGCCCTTGCCACACCGTTTTCGGTAGATGGGACTTCGTTCTTTTATCCTTCGGCTTCGGCGAGTTTTATTCTTTCTGAAGTGGCCGAATTACCCAAAGCTTTTTCTTATGCGCAACTTCGCGCGAGTGTAGCTCAAGTGGGTAATGATACGCAGCCTTATCAAACCAGCGGTGCGTTTATTTCGCAAACCGCTTACAATGGGCAACCCACCTTCAGCAATCAAAATTTTATACCGAACGCTAATCTGAGACCTGAGCAAACCACGTCTTACGAAGTAGGTGCAGACATCCGATTTCTTAAAGATCGGATTCGATTGGATGCGACGTATTACAATGCGTTGACTAAAGATCAGATCATTTCGCTACCCATCGCGATCTCCTCGGGATACAATCAGCAAGTGGTGAATGGCGGTGAAGTGCGTACGCAAGGAGTTGAACTTATCGCTGATCTCACACCGATTTTAACCGCTAATTTTAAATGGAATACTACGTTCAATTTTAGTAGTAATACGTCGAGAGTAGAGAGTTTACCGCAATCTGACGGAAGGCTAACTTTAGCATACAGCCGAATTTACGACAGTGCCAATCAGACAGTTTGGTTTCAGGTAGAAGAAGGCGGGAAAATTGGCGATATCTACGGAACCGGCTATCAAAAAACCGAAGACGGACAATTTATCCTAACTCCATCCGGAAGCTATATCGCAGATAATAACCTCAAAAAAATAGGAAACTACACCCCTGACTTTATGCTAGGTTGGAACAACAGCTTCAGCTATAAAAACTGGAGTTTGAGTTTCTTGTTTGACTGGCGACAAGGCGGCGAACTAGTTTCACGTACGCGCGCTTTGGGAACTGTGGGTGGACAACTTGCAGAAACAGCCAATCGCCCGGAAGAGGGTATTGTCCCGCAAGGTGTAGTCAATACAGGCACAACAGAAAATCCGCAGTATGTACAAAATACCACAGCGGTTTCTGCAGAAACCTATTACCGCCAATTTTACGATCGCAACCACGAAGAAAACAATATTTATGACGCTTCGTATCTCAAGCTTCGTCAGTTTTCAGTGGGATATACCTTTAATCTAAAGGATGGCTTTTTAGGCTTAAGTAATGGGATGGACATCGACTTGGCACTTGTAGGGCGTAACCTCTTTGCCATTTCAGAAATACCACATTTTGATCCGGAACAACTTGCAGTGCAAGGCAGCGGCTTTGTAAGCGGTGTTGAAGATATGAGCTACGCCACCACACGCAGTATTGGTTTAAAAGCAGGCTTTAATTTCTAAGGCTTGAAGCCTATCAAAACTAGTTAGAAGATGAAAAACACGATATATACAATTCTAATCTTGAGTCTGGGCTTCTTTACGGCCTGTACCACAGATTTTGAAGAAAAAAACACCAACCCGAATGCACCGGTAAGCGTGCAACCGGGATTGCTTTTACGCCAGGTTATTTATGATTTTGGCGAGCAAATGAGCTATGAAGGTTTTGCCGCAGGCGACCTTCTTTCACAGCATCGCACGGCTTTAGACTTTAACCTCTTTGACCGTCACGCATTAAAATCGCCGCAATTGGGTGGAAATCCCTGGCCTATTTTTTACACCAATCTAAGGGACAACGAACTCTTACTGAAACAGGCTCAGGAAGTCGAGACCTTTAAAGTTTATGAAGGTCCGGCATTGATTCTCAAAGCCTATATGGCACAAGGCCTTACCGATTTGTTTGGCGATGTTCCGTATTTTGAAGCATTTAATGGAATTGATGGAACCGTCACCGCACCTTATGATGCTCAAGAAGACATCTATTTAGCAGAAGGCGGAATTCTGGACAACCTAGATCAGGGGATTGCCGCGATAAATGCCTACTCCGGC
Source organism: Leeuwenhoekiella sp. CH_XMU1409-2 (assembly GCF_037029365.1). Classification (NCBI taxonomy): domain Bacteria; kingdom Pseudomonadati; phylum Bacteroidota; class Flavobacteriia; order Flavobacteriales; family Flavobacteriaceae; genus Leeuwenhoekiella; species Leeuwenhoekiella sp. CH_XMU1409-2. Next base: position 20,596 of record NZ_JAYMEI010000003.1, read on the forward strand.
GCTGTGGCTCTAGAAGGCGATCTGTTTTTTAACGGAGACCTTAGCAAATGGATAAAGTTTGCAAACTCTTTAAAGCTAAAAGCTTTGACGCGTATTTCAAGTCAGGAAGATGTAGCGGCCGCTATCGCTTCGATTTATGCCGAAGGAAATTTTATCACTACTAATGCAGATAATGCCGTTTTCGATTTCACTTCAAGTGCTCCTAATAGTTTCCGCTTTGCGCAATTGCGTGCGGGAGATTTCAACAATTTTATGCTTTCTGAAACTATGGAGGATATTTTGACCGATCTTGATGATGATCGTATTTCGGTATTTTTCCGTCCTTTTGCCAATTCGACTTCCGGTGAATTTAACGGACTCATCAACGGAATTGATGCCTCACAAACTTCGATCGAACCTGCTAATTATTCCTTGGCCGGAACGCTTTTCCGTGAAAACACAGCGCAATTGGACGCTAATTTTATGACCGCTTGGGAAACGCATTTTATCCTTGCGGAAGCTGCAGAAAAAGGTTTTATAAGCGCAGATGCCGAAACCTTATACAATCAAGGCGTTCAGTTGGCTTTTGATTATTGGTTGACCGATCTTCCGGCAGAGTATTTGACTGGCCCGGCTTCCTACACTGCACCCGGCACCACTCCCTTACAACAGATCATCACGCAAAAATGGATCGCTAACCTCATTAACGGCTATGAAGGTTGGATCGAATGGCGCCGCACCGGCTTCCCGCAATTTAGACCGGTAGCAGCAAGTTTGAATGATGGGATCATTCCTGTGCGTATGCCGTACCCGGCAGAAGAGCAAGCTTTGAATGCAGATAATTATCAGGCAGCGGCAGCAGCCACAAACGACAACAGTTTAAACAGTCCCGTTTGGTGGGATAATTAAAATTACCAATTTGGATATAGCATTCTGGCAATGGATCTTGATCATCGCGTCTAGTGTGACGCTCTTTTTCCTTTCGCCTTTGGCAAAAACAACCGATGATTTTTTTAAGGCGACGCATCGCAAGAAGGCGCCCAATGCCTTTATGCTTACCGGCAGCTTGATCATTTCCTGGATCTTTGCCAAGAGTATTACCAATGCGGCCAACCTAGGATTGGAATTTGGTATTGTGGGTGGTGTCGCCTACGCAGCATATTACCTCTCATTTGTAATGGCAGGGATTCTTATTTATTCGCTACGTACGCGCGGTGGTTTTACCAGTTTGCATCAGTTTCTTACCTCGCGCTTCGGTAAAAATGCAATGCGTGTGTTTTCGGTTTTGATCGCAATACGTCTGTTTAATGAGGTATGGAGCAATACGATGGTGATCGGTAGTTATTTTGGCGATATTGGCAGCACTGCATATTACGCTTCGATTATTGTTTTTACGCTGTTGACGCTTGCGTATTCGCTAAAAGGTGGCTTGAGCAGTTCGATCTTTACCGATGTTTTGCAAATGGGACTTTTTGGGATTTTGCTGTTTGTAATTTTAGGAAGTATTTATTCCTCTACAGATTTCACGGTATCAGACACATTACAATCTGGAGTTTGGGATTTTGATACCGGTTTAAATTTACTCTTTGCGGCGCTTATTCAAAGTTTGAGTTACCCGTTTCACGATCCCGTTTTGACAGACCGTGGCTTTTTAAGTTCGCCAAAAGTCACTTTGCGAAGTTTTCTTTGGGCAGGTATTTTAGGAGCGATCTGTATTGTGCTTTTCAGCGTTATTGGGGTTTATGCTAAAGCGATGGGAATGCAAGGCCAGGCGGCTGTTGAAGTAGGAAAAGCATTTGGTAGCGTAATCTTACTGATCATCAATTTTATTATGATCACTTCAGCAGCTTCGACTTTAGACTCTACGTTTTCATCTTTTTCCAAGTTGGCAGCAGTGGATTTAAAACTAGGTGAAAGCATCAGCTTTGGTCGTTTGGCAATGTGCGTACTTGTGGTTCTGGGAACGATTCCTATCTTTTTAGATGCTGAAATTTTATCGGCAACAACCATTTCAGGAACGATGGTTATTGGCCTTACGCCTATATTTTTATTTTGGAAACTTCCCGCTCCCAAACTCAGTTTTTATCTGAGTGTTTTTTGCGGGATCGGTTTTGGGTTTTTACTGGTTTTCAATCTCATTCCCGATTGGTGCGTTCTAACGGAAGGCCGCTATGCCGAGCTTTTATGGGTAAACATTTGGGCGGCGGGATGTTGTTTAATTTTATATATGATACCGGCATGGATAAAACTGTGGTAGATTTGGGCAACCTTAACGGAAAGCTGCTTTTGTTTGGCGGGGTGTACAGCAATCTTCAAGCCTTGGAAGCGCTGAAGCATATTGCCGAAGCGCAACATATTGCACCCGAAAATTGCTTGTGCACAGGGGATATTGTGGGGTATTGCGCACAACCCGAAGAAGTCGTGCAACTCTTTAAAATTTGGAGAGCGCGAAGTATTTTAGGCAATGTGGAGATCCAATTGCGGGATGGTGCAGAAGATTGCGGCTGTGATTTTAGAAAAGGTTCGCGCTGTGATGGGTTTAGTCAAATGTGGTTTCCGTACGCACAAAGTAAACTCAGTAAAAGTTCGTTAGATTTTATTGCCACTCTACCTGACCATATACAATTCCGCTTTGCGGATAAAAAGTTCGTGATGGTTCACGGCGACTATTTTAATGTTTCCGAATTTGTATACAAGTCTACCAACTGGTCGCTTAAACAGAAAAACTTTGATGCAACGGGTGCCGATGCGATCATCGCTGGTCATTGCGGTTTACCCTTTAATCACAGTAAGAATGACAGGCTCTGGCTCAATCCCGGTGTGATCGGAATGCCGGCAAATGATGGCAGTCCGCACGTGTGGTATGCGATTTTAGAAGAGCAGGATGAGCAACTTAAGTTTACGCATCACACGATGGATTACAATTACAAATTGGCCAACCAACATATGCAAACCGACTTTCTACCGCAGGAATATGCCCGAACCCTGATCACCGGAATATGGGACAACACCGAAATTCTGCCGGCATACGAAAGCGGGTTGCAAGGTTTTGGCATTCAACTTTAAAAGGTATTAATCTAAAAGAACGAAATTATGAGCTATTTGGAAACCACCAAAAATGTATATCGTGACGCTGCTCTCACTCCAGATGTTGGACTTTGTTGTACCACAAATCCCATTTGGGAATTACCGGGATTGAAAATTCCTAAGATTATGCAAGAGATGAATTATGGCTGCGGAAGCACTGTAAATGCGCGTGATCTTACTAACGATCCGCGGGTACTTTATGTGGGCGTAGGTGGTGGTATGGAGCTTTTACAGTTCGCTTACTTCTCGCGCCAAAAAAGCGGCGTGGTAGGTGTTGACGTGGTTGATGAGATGCTCGAAGCTTCACGTAAAAACTTTGAGGAAGCTGAAGAGTTGAATCCTTGGTTCAAGAGTGAGTTTGTAGATCTTAAAAAGGGGGACGCGCTTCACTTACCTGTGGAAGACAACAGCATCGATGTAGCAGCTCAAAATTGTCTCTTCAATATTTTTAAAGCCGAAGAATTGAAAAAAGCGATTGAAGAAATGTACCGTGTACTGAAACCTCACGGCAGACTCGTAATGAGCGATCCTACTTGTGAGCAGGAAATGAATGAAACGCTACGCAACGACGAGCGCCTACGTGCATTATGCCTAAGCGGAAGTTTACCAATAAAAGAATATGTAAAAGCCTTGACCGACGCCGGTTTTGGCACTATCGAAATCCGTGCGCGCAAACCGTATCGCATTCTTGATCCTAAAAACTACCCGACAGACGAACTCATCTACATCGAATCGATTGAGGTTGCTGCGATTAAAGATCCTATGCCCGAGGATGGCCCGTGTATCTTCACCGGAAAAGCCGCCATCTACTACGGCGCTGAGGATTATTTTGATGATAAAAAAGGCCACGTTTTATTGAAAAACCAACCGCTTGCGGTTTGTGACAAAACGGCCGGTGCCCTTGCTGCTTTAGGCCGTGAAGATATTTTTATCAGCGAAAGCACCTTTCATTATGACGGTGGTGGATGCTGCTAACCGCCGGCTTGTAGCCGTAGGCAACAATTAAAAAAAGCCCCACGATGCGGGGCTTTGTTATTCTATTTATTTCTAGTTTTTAAATACTGTAATAGCTTTTTATCATCTTGACGGTTATCCCAAAAGGCCAAAATAACAATTTGGTCAGAATAGACTTTATAAAAAATGCTGTACTGATTTAGAGATGCAACCCGAATATCCTTATAATTAGTTGCCTTAAAAAGATTGGGGTTTTTAGCAATTTGTTTTGTCGTTTTTGAAACGAAACTAACCAACTTCTTAGAATACGTATTAGATTTATTTCGGTGAACCCAATATTCAAGTATTCCTACAAATTGCATATCTGCCGTACGCGTCCATACTACATTGCGTCCAGCCATTTTAAATTTCTTTGATTCAATTCCTCTTGAGAAATTAAAGCTCCTGTTGCAACGTCTTGCTCTGCCAGATCAAGCAATTCCTTTTGCGCTTCAGATAATTCAAGTATATCTGATTCGGCTTTGCCTGATGCGATTAAACGATCTAAAGCGACTAAAAATTCTTTATCTTTTATCGCTTGTATTTTCTCAATCAGTCCGTTTCTTAAAGTTTCAACAGTTGCCATCTCTATTCATTTTAGTTCTAATTTCCGAAAAAATATGCTTAAACACTAATCTAGCATTTGAAAAACCCACTTTATAAACCGACTGTGGCGCTGCCACTACTTCCCATTATATCCAAAGCGACGCAACTCGCGCTCGCTGCTGCGCCAGTCTTTATTGACTTTTACATAGAGTTCTAAATGCACTTGTTTGCCAAAGAAAATCTCGAGGTCCTTTCGGGCTTCTACGCCGATGCGTTTAAGCGCCGCACCTTTATGACCGATGATGATTCCCTTTTGGCTATCGCGCTCCACCATAATGATGCTGCGCATTCTAATGATATTTTCTTCTTCAAAAAACTCTTCGGTATCGATCTCTACAGAATATGGAACTTCTTTTTTATAGTGCATCAAGATCTTCTCGCGAATGATCTCGTTTACAAAAAAGCGCTCGGGTTTATCGGTCAACGCATCTTTTGGGTAAAACGGTGGCGACACTGGCAAGGCATCCAAAATACGATCAAATACCTGACTTACCCCAAAATTTTCCAATGCCGAAATAGCAAAAATCTCAGCATTAGGCACTTTTTCTTGCCAATGCGTGCGGCTGGCTTCAAGCAGCTCTTCATTTCCTTTATCGATCTTGTTGATGAGCAGCAACACCGGAATATCGGTATTGCGAATTTTATTGAAGAAGTCTTCGTCTTTTAACTCTTTTTCGCCCATTTCAACCATATAGATCAACACATCGGCATCCTCAAAAGCCGACTTTACAAAATCCATCATCGATGCTTGCAGCTCGTATGCGGGTTTTATAATTCCCGGAGTATCGCTAAAAATCGCCTGAAAATCATCACCATTTACGATACCTAAAATGCGGTGGCGCGTGGTTTGCGCTTTTGAAGTAATGATCGAAAGGCGCTCGCCCACGATCGCGTTCATCAAGGTAGATTTACCCACATTAGGGTTTCCGATGATGTTTACAAAACCAGCTTTATGCGCTTTATTTTCGGCTTCAGATTGCAATGGATTATTATTTTGAGCTTCCAAGATTGAGGTGTTTTTGAGGTTTTAAGCTGCAAAGATACGGTTTAAAATCAGCGTTTGAGATTTTGTGAGGAAGGGAAAATATGAGTATCCCGTAATCAGAGATTCAAGATTTTGAAATGGATGAAATTTGTGAGATTTCCGCCTTCGCGGAAATAACTAAAGCGCTTCGCGCTACTCAAATATTAATCGACCGGTATAAGTCTCCTCAACCTCAACAATAGGCGGACGATTGACTGAAATTAAATCTCCCGTGCTTAAAACACTCCCGCGCAAAGACTGAATGGGATTTACGATCACTTTATTGGTTCCGCGGTGATAGACATTGGCATTTTGAATGGCAAAATTTTCACCTTCAAAACGAATATCGCCTTCAAGAAATTCAATATTGGCTGTTTCGGCTGCGCCGGAAATAAAGAAATTGCTGAGTCCGTTTGCGGTGATGTTGAGCGTATTCACATCAAGTTCCAACCTAAAATCGCCGTCTTTATGGTAAAAATCTTCTTCCTCAACATCTTCGCTGGTCAGGGTTAAGGAATCAAAAGACAACACGCCATCGCTTTGTACTTCATATCCCGAAGCATTACGGATTTCGGTCAACTCTGGAGTCGTTACATAAACTTTGCTGATGTTGTAGTCGCGCACGAGATTGCAGCCGTTGTCGTTAAACAGGGTAAGAACACCATCGGTAACGCTTACTTCGATATCATTGACCAGATTTTCACCGGTGGCAAGTACTACTTTTTGCGTCTCTCCCTGTTTTACAATAAGCTGCAAACGCTCTTCAACAATGATCTTAGAAAATGCTTCTACCGGGATTTCTTGCTCGATGCGTTCCCCTTCTGCCTGAAAACAATTGAGTCCCTTTTCTGAGTTACAGGAGAGAAAAAAGATAAGGCTAAAAGATAGAATAAGGTAATTTTTCACAGCGCTTGATTAAGAATGCTAAAAGTAAGCAACTGCTTTAATTATTGTTATTGTAATTACTATTAATATCACTAGAACTTAAAAGTATCTCGACAGCGCTCAATGTGACAGAACATATTATTCCTCTTCTCCCTCAGCCATAAAGATCTCTTCATTAAGCTTATCTCGACGTTCTTGAGCAAGCCTTAAGACAGGATCATATTTAGCATACTCACCCTTCTCGTATTTTTTAATAAAGTCCTCGTAGAGTTTGAGCACTGCGCGGCGATCTTCATAATAATTGTCTGCGATAATGGCTTTGGTATATTCTGCGTTTTTATTTTCGGGTTTTTCTTCTAAAGACCGGTTGACGTACTTCATGGCGTTTTTCCAGTCTTTCTTCATCTCATACGTACGCGCCAAAGTATAATACTCTTCATCAAGCGGAAGATCTTTGTATAAAACGGCAAACAACCCGTGCGTTTCAGCCGATTTTAGATCGGCAGTATGATTGTACAATTTTGCAAGTGTCGCGTGGAGATACCAGTCTTCTGGAGAAAACTTTAAAGCTCCCAAATACTGCTCAACAGACTTCTCATATTTGCGCTTTTTATAATACAAATTACCCAGTTTTTCTCTAATGAATTGCGTGTCTTGCCCAAGCGCGAGTAATTTCTCAAACCACTCGATGCCTTCTTCATTCCATCCTTTGTAATAATAACTTTGCGCAAGTGTGCTGATGATCTCTACATTGGTAGGATAACTTTCTAGAGCTTTAAACGCCAGTCTTTCAACTACGGGATAATCCTTCCGTTTAAGATACGAGGTAGCAACTTGAGCGAGTGCTTTTTGATGGGTACTGTCTAATGCCACAGCTTTTTCATAGTCTTCTAAAGGTTTATGCATTTTTGCTATTTTCTGCTTCAGAATACTATCAGACTCTTTTCCTGAAATCTCTCTAGGTCGGTTTTCATTAGCGCGGCCGCGCTGGTAATAAAAGTCTGGATTGGTATCATAAACTGAAATTAACGCTGAAAAAACACTATCTGCTTCTTTAAACTGACGCTTGGTGATGAGCAATTTCCCATACTCATTCATCGCGATAACTTCATCTGTACCTGTTGCTGCCAATTTATAATTGGTGAGCGCATCGTCAAGTGTACCTTTAGCTTGATGGGCACGCGCTAACTTTAAATAGACCTGCTCATTTTTATTAGCAATTTGCTCATAGTGCGCAATGGCCTTGCTGTAGTTACCCACGGCATATAAACTATCTCCAATGGCCAAAGCCGAAACCTCTTGTGCTTCGGCCCGGCTGGCTAGTACTAAAAATAAAAGTAAATAAAAACTACGCATGGAGCTGTTTTGGGGTTTTAGAATCTACTTCGTCTGAAAAATAATAGGTAATGAATACAGTACATTTACTGACTCTCCACGCTGTTTACCCGGAGTCATATTGGGCAAAGTACTTACTACACGTATAGCCTCCTCTTCTAATTTAGGATGAGGTCCTCGAGAAGCTACATCGGTAACTCGACCATTTTTATCAATTTTAAAGCGCACATAAATCCTGTTGATGCCCTTAAGTCCTAATTCTTTACCCAATTTGGTATTAAAACTTGTATTTACGTGTCGAGCAACTTGTTCAGACATGCATTTTTTACGTTCCTCATTGGTCTGCAGACTTTCACACCCCGGAAAAGAAGGTACTTCTTCCACAACTGCATAAGGAACATCATTAATTACTTTTTGACTTTGAGTTTCTACTACTTCTATAACCTCTATGCCTTCTCCCACAGGAACCTCATTTAGCGCAACATTATTAGGTTTTGGTGGGGCTGGTGGCGGAGGTGGTAAAGCCTTTTGATTTGCCTTCTTAAAAAGATTACTTACAAGTTCACGTTCTTCTGTACTTATCTCTTCTTTAGCATCTAAAGTTGCTTCCAGATCTGCTACTTGCTCTTCAAGGCTAAGTGCTGCTTTATTTTCGGCAAGGCCGTTGTCATCGGTACATCCTACGTAGGTTAGAATACCGGCGATGACGGGTATCAAGACTAAATATTTGAGTCCGGCTCTTTGTTTACTTTGTTTTTGTAACATAACGATTCGTTTTTTGATTAATGAATGATTGAAAAATGTATTGATGAATGAAATATGTTGCGTACCAAAAGCAGTATTTAATAACTGATTGTAATAGGCTTTCATTTCGGTTTTACGCATTGCCTGAGCATCTGCGATAAATTCGTGTATTTCAGCTAGTTTATTTTGATAGATATACACTAGCGGATTGAACCAAAAGACTACGCGCATCAGCTCAAACAGCATCAGGTCAAGACCGTGCCAGTGTTTGAGATGCACCTCTTCGTGCGCCATAATGTGCGCTTTAGCCTCAGCATTGATATTTTCGCCAATAAAAATGGTTCCCATAAACGTAAAAGCGGCATCGCTATTGGGTATGGTGATCATCTTAGGCGTCGTATCATTTTTACGCTTAAATCTGAAGTAGCGCTGAATCTCCTGATATTTTCTAAACAGCATTCCCGTGCTAAAAAACACTCCGGCTGCGTAAAGTAAAAGATAGATACTCCAGTCTGTTTCTTGTGGCACCGGTGCAGCTGCAACTTCACTTGCTTCGGCAGTTACCACCACTTCTGGTAAAAAGAATATGTTTTCGCGCAGCGGAATTTGATTCTGAAACAATTCAAACTGCATAAAGGGCAATAAAAAGGCCAATAGCGCTGTACTTATCAAATAAATTCTATTGATATTGAAGAAGGTTTCTTTGCGAAACCAAAGCTGGTAAACGGCTAAAAACAATGCCTGAAAAACAATAACTTCGAGTATATATCTTACCATAACTAGTCGTCTTTATTAATTTCTTTTAAAATAGATTCGAGTTCGCTCGCGCTCATTTCTTTCTTTTTCACAAAGAAGGAAACCATGCTTTTGAAGCTTCCGTTGAAATAATCGTTGACCATTTTAGACATTGAGGCGCTACTGTACTCTGACTTTTTCACTAACGGAAAATAAATATGACCTCTACCCTGCTTCTTAAATCCTACAAACTCTTTAGTTTCCAGAATACGTACTATGGTTGAGACTGTATTATACGCCGGTTTTGGCTCGGGCATCACCTCTAGCATTGCTGCTACATTGGCTTCACCAAGATCCCACAGGATCTGCATTACTTCTTCTTCGGCTTTGGTTAACTGTTTCATAATTTATACTGTTTAGGGAATTAGTTTTGTGTGTTGAACATTTCAAATATAACTAATTAATTAGTTAAACTAACAAATTAGTTAATTAATTTTCATAAAAAATCCTGTAGACCAGTATTTACAAGACCTACAGGATGCTATTTTTCTTGACTTACCAAGGCATTACGCCGAAACACCAATACTTACGACATAACCTTCCCAGTTACGCACATTAAATACCGTACCATCTTCAAAAATGAGGTACTGCCCTTTTATTCCTTTTAAAACACCCTGATACTCCGGAGTCTTTTCAAGGTTTAAACTTTTCAGTTTTTTAGGGTATTGCAACACCGGGAATTCAATATTGGTTTCCTGATTGCTGGCGATGTAGTACTCTAGTGCCTCCTCTGGAATGTATTGTTTTAAAGCGTCACGCTGCTCAACAAGATTCTCATCTTCGATCTCATTCTTGAGCATTTTGCGCCAGTTGGTCTTATCCGCAATATGATCTTTAAGAGCGACTTCGGTGATTCCTGCTAAATACCGGTTGGGAACCTCAACGATCTCAATCGCTTCGTGCGCGCCTTGATCTATCCAACGCGTAGGCACTTGGGTTTTGCGCGTTACGCCCACTTTTACATTACTGCTGTTTGCGAGATATACAATATGCGGCTGTAATTGCACTTTTTTTTCATACTCAAGATCGCGATCTTCCTGATCCAGGTGCGCCTTACTCAGCTCAGGTTTCATAATCCAGTCGGCTGCTTGCGGCACTTTATAAAAGTCTTCATAGCAATAACCTTGGCGATATATTTTCTTATTAAGACCACATGCGAGGCACTGATATTTTAAAAATTCGATGCGTATTTCTTTATCCAAAAGCTGGTTTACGTGAATAAAATCATCTTCAAAAACCAAATAATATTGCACCGGATTTTGGAGTTCGGTTTGCATTTTGGTGAGTACGCCTTGGTATTGCATAAAAGTGAAGGATGTTGAATTAATTCGATTTAAAAAAAGTATTTTTAGGCGTGATTTTTTATCAATCCTAATAAACTAGAGCTCAAATATACTAACAAAATGCCGATACCCTTAGTCAATTCTATCGCCAGCTGGTTTCTCAAAAAGCGTATTCACCAGATGGAATTGTTTCTAAAATATCCTCACGAAGTTCAGAATGAATTGTTGCTGAAGTTAGTACATAAAGCAAAAAACACAGAGATCGGTAAAAAATACGGGTTTAAGGATATTCGTTCCTATAACGATTTTGCGCAACAAGTCCCGATCACCAATTATGAAGCTTCGCATGAAATGATCGAGCGCGCTCGTCGTGGTGAAAGCAATATCTTTTGGCCTTCGCCGGTTAAATTGTTTGCGCAGAGCAGCGGTACCACCAATGCAAAAAGCAAGTATATTCCTGTAAGTCCGGAAGCGCTAGAAGATTGTCACTATGCTGCAAGTAAAGACTTGCTTTGCGTGTACCTCAACAACAACCCAGACTCTCAATTATTTACGGGAAAAAGTTTGCGCCTGGGTGGAAGCAAAAAACTGTATGAAAGTAATGGCACCTCGTATGGTGATCTTTCGGCAATATTGATTGACAATATGCCGTTTTGGGCAGAATTCAGCAGTACGCCCGGTAATGAAGTTTCACTTATGAGTGATTGGGAAGTTAAGATGCAAGCCATCGTACAGGAGACCATTCAGGAAAAAGTGACGAGTCTTGCAGGCGTACCCTCATGGATGCTGGTGCTTATCAATAATATTTTAGAATCTACCGGTAAAGAAAGTCTTTTTGAGGTTTGGCCCAATCTGGAGGTTTACTTTCACGGCGGGGTGAGCTTTGAACCTTACAGAGATCAATACCGCAAAGTATTACCGCGTCACGACTTTAAATATTATGAGATTTATAATGCATCTGAAGGCTTTTTTGCGCTTCAGGATAAAAATGAGAGAAGCGACCTTTTATTGATGCTGGATTATGGGATTTTCTACGAATTCATCCCGATGAATTGTTACGGAGAGCCCGACCAGAAGATCATTCCGCTTAGCCAAGTTGAAAAAGGAAAGAACTATGCGATTGTAATTACCACAAACAGTGGTTTGTGGCGTTACCGCGTGGGCGACACGGTACGGTTTACCTCTATCGATCCCTATCGCGTACGCGTAAGTGGTCGCACCAAACATCACATTAATGCTTTTGGCGAAGAATTAATTATCGAAAATGCCGAAGAAGCCCTTAAGAAAGCTACAGCACTTACAAACTCTGAAATTGTAGATTATACGGCGGCTCCCATTTTTATGGACGGAAAAGAAAAAGGCGCTCACGAATGGTTTATTGAGTTTAAAGTGGCTCCTAAGAATCCGGAACAATTCAACCATATATTTGATAAGGCTTTGCAAGAGATCAATAGCGATTATGAAGCTAAACGTAAAAACAACATGACATTAAATCCCCCTACAATTCATTATGCAAGAACCAATCTTTTCTACGATTGGCTAAAATCAAAAAATAAGCTTGGTGGTCAGCACAAAGTGCCTCGACTTAGCAATTCTCGCGAACTTGTTGAAGAGTTACGTGTTTTAAACACAGCTTTTGCTTAAGTCTTCTTCTTTCAAAATTTCACTTTAACGAATTTTCATTCCGCTTTAACTAAAATATTGGCATATGCGCCCAGTCTCCCTTAAATTGGATGCAACAAATCACAACTCAAATTACTCACGCTTTTCGAAGCTTATAGCTTTGACACTGATAGTAACGCTGAAAACAGTGTTACTATCGGGACAAAGCAAACTAAGTCAACAAGACTTAGCATTTTCAAGAGTGCCCTCACCCATTTTATTTGCAAACAGGTATATGTCTAGTGCAGACAATACCTATGCTGTTACAGAATTGAGCTTTAATACAGCAGCTGATGAATATGCTACCTGTATGTATCAAAAAAGCCTTGTGGTAGTCTCTAACCGAAAATTGAACAGACGTACCATTTTAGGGCAAAGTGACTATAAACTTCTGGGCTTTACGCAACAAAAATCGACCTGGAGTGTTCCTTATCTTTTGCCCGGGGTTTTTACCGGTAAGACCAATCACGGCGGAATCACATTTAACAAAAACGGAACTCAAGTATTTTTTACCAAAACACTTTCTACCCCAAATACCTACGCGCTATTTACTGCTCATAAAAGCACCAGTTATAACCATTTATGGCGCGATGAAAAACAAATTATAGTAGCCGCCTCAGGATTTTCTATTGAAAACCCTTGGCTAAGTACCGATGGAAAGCTTCTGTACTTCTCCAGTAACATGCCGGGTGGTTTTGGCGGATATGATCTATATGCGGTTCAGGTTTTCAAAAATGGAGTGATTGGGAAACCTTATAATTTAGGCGCACAAATCAACTCGAGCGCTAATGAGAACTTCCCGAGTTTGAATCCTGACAACACCCAACTTTATTTTGCTTCAGACCGCAAAGAATCTATAGGTGGTTATGATATTTTTTATGCGTTTACCGATACCAAATCCTACAGCGCACCTAAAAATATGGGCACGACTATAAATTCTTCTTCTAATGAGATACGATTCATTCCCACAAGCTCGACTTCGGGCTACTTCAGCTCTAATAAAAATTCGTTAAGCAGAACAATGAACGTTTATGCTTACGAAAAAGTAGCAGCAGCTGCAGAATTTTCAACTAGTTCACAGCAAGACTAAAAGGCTTAGTAAAAAATAACTTTTTGATTTTAAGGTTAGTTTTGGATATTGAAATTTTTAGCGACAAAAAAAGGCCCGGAAAATTCCGAGCCTGTCCTTTTCTATTTCGAACCCATTAAGAAACTGCTTTCAGCTTTTTAATGGTTGATTTCTCTAATTTAAACTCTGCGTATTCTTTATCTACCTTAAAACTGTTCAAATCTGAACTTGGCAGATCAAACATCGCATCGGTAAAAATCGCTTCACATAAAGAACGTAATCCACGAGCACCCAGTTTATATTCAATTGCTTTATTTACGATATAATCTAAAGCCGGACCTGTGATCTCAAATTCAATATCATCCATCTCAAAGAGCTTCTCATATTGTTTGATGATCGCATTTTTAGGTTCAGTAAGAATTGCTCTTAAGGTTTTAGCATCTAAAGGATCCATATGCGTAAGTACCGGTAAACGCCCAATGATTTCCGGAATCAATCCAAAATCTTTCAAGTCTTTAGGAATGATGTATTTTAAAAGATTCTCACGATCTATTACATCTTCACTCATACTTGCACTAAAGCCTACCGCTTGCATATTTAAACGCTTGCTGATCACACGTTCAATACCATCAAACGCACCACCGGCTACAAACAAAATATGCTCGGTATTCACCTCGATAAACTTCTGGTCAGGGTGCTTACGACCACCTTTAGGTGGTACATTAACCGTTGTTCCTTCAAGAAGCTTCAATAAAGCCTGCTGAACACCTTCTCCGCTCACATCACGTGTTATGGAAGGATTATCACTTTTGCGTGCGATTTTATCAATCTCATCGATAAATACGATTCCGCGTTGCGCTTTTTCAAGATTATAATCTGCAGCTTGTAATAGCCGCGTTAAAATACTCTCTACATCTTCACCTACATAACCTGCTTCAGTAAGCACTGTTGCGTCTACGATCGCTAATGGCACATTGAGCATACGTGCAATAGTTTTTGCCATCAGGGTTTTACCCGTACCGGTTTGCCCAACCATTACAATGTTACTCTTTTGTATCTCTATATCATCTTCAGTTTCTGGCTGTAATAAACGTTTATAATGGTTATAAACCGCCACGGCCATAACTTTTTTGGTATAGTCCTGACCAATGATATACTCGTCTAAAAAGTCTTTAATCTCTTTAGGTTTTTTTAAAGTGAGATCACCATCTAGTCCATTCTTATCAGACTCTTTTGCCTCTTCAAGCACGATCCCGTGGGCTTGCTCAATGCAGCGGTCACAAATATGTGCGTCCAAACCTGCAATAAGCAAGTTGGTTTCAGGCTTTTTTCTGCCACAAAATGAACATTCTAATTCTTCTTTCGCCATAATTCAATCTTTTGGGTATTCAACAACTTAAAAAAGTTGGTTTACTTAATCTCTCGCGAGGATCTCGTCTATCATTCCATATTCTAAAGCTTTATCAGCTTTCATCCAGTAATCGCGATCACTATCTTCATACACCTTATCATAGGTTTGACCAGAATGCTTCGCAATAATATTGTAAAGCTCTTCTTTTAAGGTAAGAATTTCTTTAGCTGTAATTTCAATATCGCTTGCTTGTCCTTGTGCTCCACCCATAGGCTGATGAATCATCACACGAGAGTGTGTTAATCCACTGCGTTTTCCTTTAGCTCCGGCGCACAATAAAACCGCTCCCATAGAAGCCGCCATACCTGTACAAATCGTCGCAACATCTGGCTTAATAAATTGCATGGTATCATAAATCCCTAAACCGGCATAAACACTACCACCCGGTGAATTGATATAGATCTGAATATCTTTAGAAGCGTCTGCACTTTCTAAAAACAACAGCTGTGCCTGTACAATATTTGCAACCTGGTCGTTAATCCCGGTTCCTAGAAAGATAATGCGATCCATCATCAAACGTGAAAAAACGTCCATAGCAACAGCATTCATTTGACGTTCTTCGATAATATTTGGAGTAAGACCTACAGGATACATGCTGCTTACGATTTTATCATAGTACATGCTATTTATACCCTGATCTTTGATCGCGTATTTTTTAAATTCGTCTGCGTAGTTCATAGTATTTTTTTCAAGTTCTTGAAGTGCTAAGCACTCCAAAATAAAAGTTCATTAAAAAAGGTGTATTAAACACCTTACTAATTTTTAAGTAAAAAGGCGTTTCAACATACCGTTAAAACGCCTTAAAGATACTATATAAATTAGAGAATTACTAGTTGTAAACTTCTTTGACAAACTCGTCAAAAGTCACTTCTTTCTCTTTTAATTTTACATTCTCTTTAAAGAAATCAAGCAATTTTTTATTCATCAACTGCTCAGATAATCTTTTAACTTCGTCTTGATTGCTCAAAATACGTGCTGCAATACCTTCAAGCTCTTCGTCTTTAGGATCGTTTTGGCCAAACTGCGCCATCTGTGCTTTGATCATTTCTTTTGCATAAGCTTTGATCTCTTCAAAAGTGATTTGTAGCTCGTTATCTGCGATGATCTTACCTTCGATCAACTGGTAACGTAAGCCTTTTTCAGAACGCTCGTACTCTTCAACAGCCTCTTCAAAAGTCAGCTCCTTCTCTCCACTTCTCTGAATCCATTTCTTTAAGAATTCAGCAGGAAGATCAAATTCTGTATTCTCGATCAATCTTTCGGTTACATCATTAAGCAACTGCTGATCGCTTTGTTGCTTGAATTGATTTTCACCTTCTTCTTTAATTTTTTCTTTAAGCTCAGTTACCGATGTGATCACACCAGGACCATAAAGTTTATCAAAAAGCTCCTGATCTAGATCTGCAGGCTCTCTGCGGTTTACTTCTTCAATAGTAAAAGAAACTTCAAGATTTTTCTCTTTTGCTTCTTCTTCTGAAAGACCAAGGAATGAACGGTAGTCACCGGCTTCTTCAAAAAGACCTTTTGTTGAAACGGTAACGGTGTCACCCACTTTTGCTCCAACAAATGCTGAAGTATTTGCTTTACCTTTAAGCTTAGCTACTTCAAACATAGTTTTCTTTTCAAACTCAGCCTCTTCATTTACAAAACTACCAGAAACCTCATCATCTTTCTCAACCTCTTGCTTGCTGGTGATTTTTCCGTATTGTTTTTGAATCGTAGTGATTTGATTGTCTACCATTTTATCGTCAACAACAATCGTATAGCTTGTGATCGCTTTTTTAGGCTGAAGATCTACTTCAAACTTAGGCGCAAGACCTAATTCAAATTCAAAGGTATAATCACCTGCATCCCAATTAAGATCTTCTTGGTCTTTAGGTAACGGATTACCTAAAACATCAAGCTTCTCCTCGGTAAGATATTTTTGCAAACTGTCTTGCAAAAGCTTGTTAACCTCATCTACCAAAACGGCCTTACCATACTGCTTTTGCACAAGCCCCATTGGTACGTGACCTTTTCTAAAACCAGGAATGTTTGCAGACTTTCTATAATCTTTAAGTACTTTTTGTACTTTCTCATTATAGTCGTCTTTTGCAATATCTACCTTAAGTACTGCATTTAAATCATCAATATTCTCGCGTGTAATATTCATCTTCTAGTGATATTTTCCTATAAAATTTGGAGTGCAAAAGTACATCTTTTTTATATCTACGCAAAGTTTATAAGCGTTTGGTATTCAGCAAGCTTCTAATCCTCTTTTATTAGCGCAAAAAGCATAGACTGAAACAGCGATAGCAACAAACTAAAAATCAATGCCCACCAGATGCCATCAACTGCAAAACCACCTACAAAATAGTCTGCGATAAGTATGATGATCGCATTGATAAAAAGCAGAAAAATCCCAAATGTTATTATGGTAATAGGTAGCGTGAATATGATCAAGATAGGTTTTACAATAAGCCTTAATAGCGCAAGAACAATAGCCACAATAAAAGCGGTGAAGAACGAAGTCACTGCTACTCCGGGCAGCAAATACCCTAGAATGATCACAGCCAGCGCAGTAAGTAAAAGTTTTATAAGCGTTTTCATAGATTTATATTTAGTATAAAAAGAAGTTGAAAGCTAAAAGCATTGCTGTTCCCTCACGAGTAAAAATAAAAAAATCGCCACCGGAAACCGATGGCGATTTATATAAAGTAAACTTAATGTTTTACCTAGTTACTGATGTTTACCGTACCATAACTACCAATATTCACGGTAGGAATGGTTGAACCGTACATTTCATTAATTGCAGCAATTGCTTGATTTGCTAAATAGGCATATCCTCTTGGCGTAGGATGCACCCCGTCTAAAGAAAAAGCACCACCGGTTGCAAAAGTCGAAGTCAAGGTTCCCGCATCGTAAGAAATTCCACTTGAAGCCAGTTGATTCAAAATCGCACGTGCATCAACAAAAGCCAAACCGTTTGCTTGAGCCACAGCTTGAATGGTCGCGTTGTATGAAGTTTGTGCTGCAACTACTGCAGCCTGCTCTTCAGGAATTAAAACATCTGCATCACCTAAAGGCACTCCAACTCCTATCACAGAACTTGGATTACTAGGATCTGCAAGGGTACCTAAAGTACTAGACGCAGTCAAAACGATTAAATCTTCAGGAGTTGCTTGTCTAATATTTGGTAGCGTTCCACCGGCAGGATTTGGCAATGTGGTTAGGTTTTCATCTTCAATAACCACAGCATTTTGTCCTTCTTGAAAGTTGATTGTACGTGCATCACGCTCTTCCGGAGTAATGACGCCTAAAGCAGCATACTGCGCAAGACCTCCATTGTATTGTGCATAAGCTTGGTTTACTCCTGCAGCTGTTGCAGCATCTAAAGGAATTGCGTTATAAGGTACAGTAGTGAAAAATGGAATTGAAGTCACATCTGGAATATTAAAAACCACTCCACCAGAAGCAGAAGCCGCTAACGCCTGAACTTCCTGACTGTAAACACTTGCAAAAACGTTAGGATCTGTAATATCATTAGGACCATAGCTAGACGGATCTAAATTTCCTGTACGATCTACTCCTGTTCCACCACTTGTCGCATAGCTTAAGATATCATTATTCCCAATCCAAAGTGAGAAAAATGACGGACTTTGTGCCGCTGCGTCACCGATGATGGTTGCGTCTGCAGCTGATGCAAAACGCACAAAATAAGGATTAGAAGCTCCGGTCAAAACTCCGCCGATATTTCCGTAACCCGGTGCTACCAAATGAAAACTCTTTGCTCCGGGAACCCCCATATTATTGAAAGAACCCTCAAGACCATTGGCAATATCTGTAGTCGCTGTACCTTGAAGACGCACAGGTCCAGGGTTTCCATCAGCATCTACAGCTAACACAAAACGGTTGGGCTGAATCTGCGTTCCGTTTGCTAAAAGTCCACCTGTATTATCATCAACAAGCGGCTGTGTAAATTCGCCTCCACCTGCTAAGGCAAACTGCCCTGCAAGAATGTTAGGTAAACTATTTTGCTGCCCTGTGACATAGAGTGCACCATCAGCATAACCCGCAGTCAAGGAATTTCCTACAGCCACATAATTTGAAAGATCTGCAGAACCACTGGAGTAAACTCCGCCATCTTCAATAGGATTGTCTAATTCTGCCTCACAAGCTGTTAAAAGCACGGCTGACAAAGCCATATATTTAATATAATTTTTCATCGTCTAGCTTTTTTAAAGTTTATAAGTGAGTCCTATTCCCGGTACAAATGCACTTGATTTGTATGTTCCACCAAAAGAAGAACCATCATCTACATAATCATAGGATTCATTAACCTCTTTAAATCGAACATATAAGAACGAAGCATCTATCGCGAAACTATTTGAAATAGCATACGAAAGTCCTGCTGAAAAACCGTTACTATCGTTACGCGGAGTTTCTGGCGCAAAATATCCTGATTGTACCGGAGACTCGTCAAAGTAATATCCCGCACGCAGCATAAATTTCTCACTCGCAGCGTAACCAAAACCAAATTTATAAATTGAAGAATCTTGGTAATTACGCGGGTTAATAGACTCTGAACCATCTGCAAATACAATATCAAGATCTTCATAAACACTCCAGAAAGTACGTGTATAATCAAAGTTTACGACCCATTTATCTTTACTATAGGAACCACCCACGGTAAGTTCTGCAGGAAGCGGAAGTGACGCATTAAAGCCTTGAGTACCGTTAGAAGGTATTCCTGTTCCACCTACAACTATTGGCTGCCCACTGTCATTTGGGAAATTGGCAAAAGTTGCCGTACCGTCTTCTGACTCTAAAATGATCTCTGAACGATAGTTTGCACCAAACGTTAGATTGTCGCTTGCTCTAAACATCGCGCTCACCGAATATCCCCAGTTGGTAACACCACTATCATCGATAGTAACATTAGAACGGTTTCCTTCTAGATCTGTAAGGAATCGATTTGCGTTTCGGTTAAAGTTTACATTACCGGTCACAAAGATCGGCCCACCACCTACGCTGAATTTATCACTGATCTTAAACGACACCAACGGCTGAATAAAAACTGCAGCCAGTTCAATGTTATTCACGAGATGCGAACCTGCCCAGTCTGTAGGCCATTCTACCGTACTACCATAAGGCGTATAAACAGCAAGACCCAGGCTCAAATTTTCATTTAATGTGTAAGACCCATATAAGTAAAAGGGCGTTCCCATTGGGCTATCGGTATTGGCAAATTGACCTGTGCTTTCATTTTGCCAAGCGACACTAGAAAAAACGCCAAAACCACCGGCTGAGGCATTTATCTTGTTTTCTAAATACACTAAACCAGCAGGGTTAAAAAACGCTAATTCTGCGCTATTTACATAAGCCACACCGGTATGCCCCATCGCGAGGGCGCGTTGTCCTTGCAGTCCAACTCTATAACCTCCCGCAAACGTTATCGCTGAGGCTAATAAGAATAAAGACGTTACTAAAACTCTCTTCATACTTTAAAAGGGTAAAATTATAATTTAATAATTGAGGTGAATTTTTTTAAGAATACATCAAAAATAAGGCATTTTTATTGTGCATGCATAATAAATTCTACAAACAATGTTATAAAAATTTATTGAGTTGCAATACGATTTACGCCGATTTTATGATTCAAAGCCTACTAATTCGTTTAAGTATAGCGCTTCGTTATCATAATCGAAGAATTCTTTTAAACCAATCACCAATTTTAAGCGGCGAATATAACTTTAAACCGCAAAACCAAGTGGTTTATCGTAGAAAATTCATCACCTCAGCAAAAAAATCTTTGGGATTCTCAGCGTGCAACCAGTGACCGGCATTAGCAATTCCCTTTATTTTTGCATTTGGAAAGTGAGCTTCGATCAAAGCTGTATCCTCTTTGGTGATATAATCAGACTTCAATCCGTTTAAGAAAAGGGTTTGCCCTTCATAAACCGTTTGTGTAGGTAAAGCTTCGCCTATTGCCTCAACTTGATCTGTAAGCACGGGCAAATTCACGCGCAAGGCCAAGGTTTTATCTTTTTGCCAATACAGGTTTTTCAATAAAAATTGACGCGTTCCCCAATCCTTAATGTACTGCTCTAAAAACGCATCTGCCTCACCTCGTGATTTTCTTGCCGCTTCATTTTCAGAAAGCGCATTTAAACCTTCCAGAATTTTCTGATGATGTGGTGCGTAATATTTGGGAGCAATATCGGCAACAATGAGTTTGTCTAGTAATTCAGGATAACGCATTGCAAATAGCATGGCGGTTTTACCTCCCATCGAATGCCCTAAAAGAATGATCTTTTCCAGATTATGCGCCGCGCAATACTCCTTCAAATCTTCTGCTAAAACTTCGTAATTAAACGTATCGCTATGGAAGCTTCGCCCGTGATTGCGTTGGTCTACCAAATGTATCTCATAGCCTTCTTCGGCAAATTGATTGGCTAAGGTTTTCCAATTGTCTCCCATTCCTAAAAAGCCGTGCAAAATCACAAATGCCTTTCCTGAACCGGTAATACTGCTGTGTAACGTCATAAATTAAGATAAGGCTTCTAAATACGATTGAATGGTTTTCTCCAGGCCGTCATACAAGGCTTCTGCGATTAGCGCGTGACCTATAGAAACTTCTAACAACCCGGGAATACTATCAGCAAAAAACTTGATATTTTCTAGAGATAAGTCGTGTCCTGCATTAAGACCAAGGTCCAGGTCCTGCGCCAGTAAAGCAGCATCTACATAGGGTTTTACCGCATTAGGATGTCCCTCTTTAAAACCTTCGGCAAAAGCTTCGGTATACAATTCGATACGATCTGTACCTGTTTCCTTAGCTCCTTCGATCATTTCGGCAACCGGATCTACAAAGATTGAAGTGCGAATTCCGTGGGATTTAAATTCGGCTATGACCTCTTTTAAAAACAGTCTGTTCTTAATAGTATCCCATCCTGCATTTGAAGTAATTGCATCTACCGAATCTGGCACTAAAGTCACCTGATCTGGCTGCACCTCCAGCACGAGGTTGATGAACTTTTCTACAGGATTCCCTTCAATATTCAATTCGGTTTTAACCACACCTTTCAAGTCACGGGCATCTTGATAACGTATGTGTCGCTCATCTGGGCGCGGGTGAATCGTAATCCCTTGCGCACCAAACGATTCAATATCTTTTACTGTCTTAATTAAATCTGGAACATTACCGCCTCGAGCATTACGCAATGTTGCGATCTTATTAACATTTACACTTAATTTTGTCATCTCAATAATTGTAACTTTGCCTGCAAAAATACGAAGTAACACGGGCTAGCCCGCTACTTTTTTAATTAAATTGCATTAAAGAGGCTATGAAAATCACTGATTACATCATAAAAGACATCGACCCGCTCGACGAGCAATTACTGCTGGGAGACGCACAAGAGCTCTTTACGCAAACCACATATTCACACGTACCCATCTTGCGCGAAGATGTTTACGTAGGCTGTCTTAATGAAAATGACGTACACTGCCTGGATGCCAAAGAGGTCATCGCAGACAACAATCATATGTTTGAGGTATTTTTTGTGCGCACAGACACCAATTGGCTCAATGTTTTAGAAGCTTTTGCTCAGAACAACGCTAACTTGATGCCGGTTTTAGATGAAGACACGGCAGCTTATTTAGGATATTATGAGCTTGCTGATGTGATGACCTATTTTAACAGCACACCCTTTTTGAGTGAAAGCGGAAGCATTATTGTTATTGAACACGGCATTTATGATTACAGCTTTAGTGAGATCAGTCAGATTGTAGAATCTAATGACGGGAAAGTACTTGGGGCATTCATCTCTCAGATTAAGAATGAAGTGGCTCAAATTTCTATAAAAATAGGTTCAGACACGAGCTTCAACACCATACTTCAAGCATTTAGAAGATATGGCTATGTTGTGGTTTCTCAACATCAGGAAGACGCCTTCATAAAAGATTTGCGCGAGCGCTCGCAGTATTTAGACAAATACCTCAACATATAACTATGAAAGTAGGCATCTACGGTCAATTTTATCACAAAAATTCAGGACACTACGTTCAGCAATTGCTTGATCTACTCAATCAAAAAGACGTTGAGGTTATCATCGAAGAAAACTTTCTTAAACTCATTCACGATAATGAGGATATCAATAAGACCTATTCCCATTTTAGCACGTTTGAAGAGCTAGACAATACCTATGATTTATTTTTCAGTATTGGTGGGGACGGAACCATTTTACAAACCGTAACCTACGTACGTGATCTGGATATTCCCATCGTTGGAATAAACACAGGGCGTCTGGGCTTTTTAGCTACTGTGAACAAGGACAAACTGGTAAGCTCTGTAGAAGAAATTCTTAAGAACAATTACAGCATTACCGAACGCTCCCTCATAAGCATTAAAACTTCTGAAGGAGAGGAAACGTTTGGCGGACTCAATTTTGCTTTGAACGAAGTGACCGTCAGCCGAAAAAACTCTACTTCAATGATTTCGGTAGACACTGCACTTAATGGCGAGCGGCTTACCAATTACTGGGCAGACGGATTGATCATCTCTACCCCCACAGGTTCAACAGGATATTCTTTAAGTTGTGGCGGACCGGTTATTATGCCAAAAACCTCAAGCTTTATTTTAACACCCATTGCACCGCACAACCTTAATGCGCGACCTATTGTAGTTCCTGATTCAACTGAAATAAAACTCACTGTAAGTGGTCGTGAGGAAGATCATTTGGTTTCCTTAGATTCTAGAATCGCAACCCTACCGGTAGAAACCGAAATCACACTCACCAAAGCACCTTTCAATATTAAATTGGTTTTATTAGAAGAAGACACCTTTTTAACCACACTACGCAAAAAACTACTGTGGGGCGAAGACAAACGTAACTAGGCAATAAATCTGCAGCAATCTTGTTTATTCTGAAGATGCTTCATTCTTAATAATGAGCACCTAAACAATAATGTTATATTTGCAAACTTTTAGAAGCCTATGAAGTTTTTTTCTGTTTTTATGCTACTCCTATTTAGTGCAGCCACAGGCATAAGCCAGACTTATGAAGTAGGTGTCTATGCAGGCGGAAGCAATTTTATAGGTGATGTAGGAAATTCTAGCTATATCGCACCCAACGCTTTGGTTTTTGGCGGAATCGCAAAATGGAATCGCAGCCCACGGCACGCCTTTAGAGCGAGCATTCTCTATGCCAATCTAGATGCCTCAGACCTAGACAGTGACGATAGCAGAAGACAACAACGCGGCTACTCCTTCACAGGCTCATTAATTGAAGGGTCGGTGGGTATTGAATACAACTTTTGGGATTTTGACATGCATCAAAGTTTTGATAAGCCACACACCCCCTATTTATATACAGGATTTACTTACTTTTACCACGATTCTTTTGCCCTTGATCCGGCTGAAGATGCTCTAGTGCGTACAGACTCAGAGTGGGATATGTCCATCCCGATGGTTATTGGGTATAAAGTTTATGTAGGTAGCAGCATTGTGCTTGCTTTAGAACTTGGAGCACGTTATACATTTACCGATAATCTAGATGGAAATTACCCCGGGACCGAGGAATACAATTTTGCCAGTTTTGGTAATATCAATAATAAAGACTGGTATATGTTTTCAGGAATCACTGTAACTTATACCTTTGGCAGACAACCGTGCTATTGCGGTTTTTAATGAAGAATAATGGATTTTTTAGACGAAATAGATCAACATAAGCTCCCTAAGCATATTGCCGTTATTATGGACGGCAACGGTCGTTGGGCTAAAAACCAAGGACTTCTGCGTGTAAAAGGCCATAAAAAAGGCACAAAAGCCGTGCGCGAGACCATTGAAGCTTGCGCAGAGTTAGGTGTTCCTTTTGTGACGCTCTATGCCTTTTCTACAGAAAACTGGAACCGTCCTAAACTAGAGGTAGACACCCTAATGAACCTTTTGGTCTCTTCCTTAAAAAAAGAAATAAAAACACTTCAAGACAATAATATATCCTTATCGGCAATTGGCAGTCTTCAAAGCCTTCCTGAGAAAGCACAACGCGAACTCAAAGAGGTTATGGAAAAGACCAAGAACAATTCGCGCCTTCGACTCACCCTAGCCTTAAGCTACGGAGCACGAGAAGAGCTCGTAAAAACTATACAGGATATCAGTCTTAAAGTTAAAAAAAACTTAATTTCGCCACATTTAATAAATGAATCAGTCATTAAGGAGCATTTGTATACTCATGATATGCCTGATGTAGATTTACTTATTCGCACCAGCGGAGAGCAGCGAATAAGTAATTTTTTATTATGGCAAATCGCCTATGCAGAGTTATATTTCACTCCTGTATTATGGCCAGATTTTACAAGAAAACATCTGTACGAAGCAATTTATAATTATCAGAAAAGAGAACGACGATTTGGAAAGACGAGCGAGCAAATTAATTAAGCAGATGCCTAAATCAGCAGGCCTGTTCTTGGCCTTTTTATTAAACTGCCTAACTTTTACTACCGCAATTGCCCAAGATGATTTACCGGTTTCAAACGGTAAGCAATATACTATAGGTGAGATATCTGTAGTAGGTGCAAAACAGTATAATGAACAAACGGTTATCGCCTTTACACGTTTAAGAAGCGGAGAGCGCGTGTATTTACCGGGAGACCGCATTAGTAACGTAATCAAGCGTCTATGGGATCTTGATCTCTTTAGCGACATTAACCTTTATGCTACAATTAATGGTGATGTGGTTGACCTTAAATTTGAAATTGAGGAAGTACCTGAGTTAAACAAGGTAACCATCAATGGAATCAAAGAGAAGAAAGCTAAGGATATCATCAAAGATAACGACCTTAAAAAAGGCACTAAGGTAACCGAAAACCTGATCACTAAAACCAAGTTCTACATTGAGAACAAATACAAAGAGCAAGGTTATCTAAATTCGAAAGTAAGCATTATCACCAGACCAACTTCTGATACCACAGAGAATTCTAAAGTTGACATGCTGGTTAATGTAAACCTCAGTGATCGTGTTAAGATCGAAGATATTGAATTCATTGGCAACGAGCAGCTTTCTGACGGAAAACTGCGCAAAGCGATGAAAAATACCAAACGTAAAAACCTTATACGCTTCTGGAAACGCTCTAAGTATATCGCTGAAGATTTTGCTGAAGACAAAGTTTCTATCGTAGATAAATACAAAGAGCGTGGTTTTAGAGATGCGCGTATTGTCTCTGACACCTTACTTCATACCGGCGATGATTTAATCACCTTAAAACTAAGCGTTGAAGAGGGTGATAAGTACTATATAGGAGATATTGATTTCTTAGGAAACACAGTATACTCAGATCGTGAACTAGCACGTCAGTTAGGTCTTGAAAAAGGAGACGTGTACAACGGAGTTTTATTGAAAGAACGTATTTCTGCTGATGGAGATCCTAACGCAGAAGACCTTTCTAACCTATACAAAAACAGCGGTTACTTATTCTCTTCTATAAATCCGGTAGAAACCAATGTTGAAAATGATACTATCGATTTTGAAATACGCATTACCGAAGGTAAACTGGCCTATTTTGACCGTATCACGATCACAGGTAACGACAAGACTAAAGACCGTGTTATTTATAGAAACTTACGTACAAGACCGGGCCAACGCTACAGTCAAGCAGCCGTCTTACAAACAACGCGTGAATTAGGACAAACAGGATTTTTTGATCCAGAACAACTTAACCCACAATTCCTAAATGCAAATCCGTATGATGGTACAATTGACATCAACTATGCATTAGTTGAACAAGGTGCCAGCCAGATCGAACTACAAGGTGGTTACGGTGGTGGTGGCTTTGTAGGAACACTCGGGCTTTCGTTCAACAACTTTTCTATTCAGAATTTATTTAACAAGGATGCTTATCAACCGCTACCTATGGGTGATGGTCAAAAGTTTAGCTTAAGAGCACAAGCAAGTACGTTTTATCAAACCTATAGTGCTTCACTTACAGAGCCTTGGTTAGGCGGTAAAAAGCCTGTGCAATTACAAATGAGCTTCTCTCATAGTGTTCAGTATTTATACAACTATGGAACGCGTGGTGCAGATGTTGATCGAGATCGCCGCTTCTTAATTACCGGTGGGTCGCTAGGATTAGCTAAACGTCTTGAGGTACCAGATAACTATTTTACGATCTCACACGCCATAAGCTTTCAGCATTTTGATTTGAAGAATTACAACGTAGGTCTATTTACCTTTGGTAATGGTTCTTCAGAAAACTTAGCCTATACCATTGGTATTTCACGTAATGAAGGTGACGTTAACCCTATTTTCCCGAGAACCGGTTCAAAATTCAGCCTTACTGCTAAGCTAACTCCGCCATATTCTTTATGGAATGGCACCGATTACAAAGAATTAGCAGACGATCGTGCAGCAGCTGTAGAAAACGGAAACAATGATCGCATCGCAGAAATCGATCAAGAGCGCTTCAACTGGTTAGAGTATTACAAAGTTAAGTTTGAAGGACAATGGTTTACTTCACTTGTAGGTAAATTGGTATTAAGCTCTAAAGTTAATTTTGGTTTCTTGGGCGCTTATAATAACGATCGTGGTATTCCTCCATTTGACAGGTTCTTCTTAGGTGGTGATGGTCTAGGAGGTTATGCTTTAGATGGTCGTGAGGTTATTCGATTAAGAGGTTATCCTAACCAATCGGTTGTTCCTTTAGATCGTGATGAAGCAAGTACTTTAAACGGAAACACAGGTGCAACGATTTTTAATAAATTTGAATTTGAGTTGAGATATCCTATCACCTTAAAACCATCAGCATCTATTTATGCATTGATGTTTGCCGAGGCAGGATCATCATTTGACAATTTTAGAGATTATAATCCGTTCTTAATGAACAGATCAGCCGGAGCCGGTGTACGTATCTATATGCCAGCATTTGGTTTATTAGGTATCGACTTTGGTTACGGGTTTGATCCTATTCCTGGTACCGTTGGAGGTCCTAACGGCTGGGAAACACACTTTATAATTGGACAACAATTTTAATTTGGCACGATATTTTCTAATATCCTAATGCGTATGAAAACCAACGTTATTTTTCTTAGTATCGCCCTCTTGATTTTTGGGCTTACCGCAGAAGCACAACGTAGTATTCGTATAGGGTATGTAGATATGAATTATATCTTAGAAAATGTTCCCGAATATCAAGAAGCGCAAGCTCAGTTAGACAACCGCGTGGCGCAATGGAAAAACGAGATAGAGAAAAGGAACAAAGAGATCGCACAGATGAGAAAAACTCTAGATAATGAGCGCGTGCTGCTCACTCAAGAGTTGATAGAAGAGCGAGAAGATGAGATAAAGTTTGTTGAAAATGAAGTTTTAGAATATCAACAAAAGCGTTTTGGACCTAATGGAGATTTGATGAAGCAGCGCAGCATTTTAGTTGAGCCTATTCAAGATCAGGTATTTAATGCGGTTCAAGAGATTGCAGAAGCAAGACAATATGACTTTGTGTTAGACAAATCTTCAGACCTTGTAATGCTTTATGCTAATAAAAGACACGATATTAGCGATCAGATTTTATTGAGCATTAAGCGTTCTGCAAAACGTACACAAGTAAATTCTAGAGCTGATAAAGAAGAATTGAAAAGAGATGAAGCCTTAACTTTAGATCAAGTTAACGAGCGTGAAGAACGCGAGGCAGAGGCTCAAGCACAACAAAGCGAGCGTGAACGTATCATCGCAGAGCGTAAAGCAACTCGGGATTCGATTCAAGCAGCGCGTAAAGCAGAATATGAAGCACGCAGACAAAAGCTTTTAGAAGATCGTCAACGCAGAAGAGATTCGATCTTAGAGGCTAGAAAAAAAGTAAAAGATTCTATAAATTAAACCTTGCCAACAGGTCATAATTGGCAGCAGTAAAACTTAAATAATTATAACACTTAATATTACTAAAATGAAACACGTTAAAACCCTAGTTGTAGCCTTAGCTTTAATATTAGGAACAACAGGATTTGTTCAGGCTCAAGATTCTAAAGTAGCACATATTGCCACTCAAGAATTGTTAACTTCTATGCCAGAATATAAGCAGGCTCAAGCTGATTTAGAGAAACTACAAAACTCTTATGATGCTGAGATGAACACTATGGCAAATGAGCTTAAAAAGACTATGGAGCGTTATGGTAATGAGGCTCAAAGTCAAACTGACGAAACAAATCTTCAACGCCAGGCTGAAGTAGAGCAAACTCGTAATAAAATTATGGAGTATCGTCAAAATGCGCTTAGAGACTTACAAAAGAAAGAATCTGAAGCATTACAGCCTATTGTAGAAAAAGCACGTACAGCGATTCAAAAAGTTGCTAGAGCAAAAGGATATAAATATGTTCTTGACAGCACTACCGGTACTGGTCTTATTTTAGCTGACGGTTACGATCTAATGGCTGACGTTAAAAAAGAATTAGGCATCTAATCCTTTAAATGTCTCACAAATTTTTAAAAGCCCTTCTGTTGATTCAGAAGGGCTTTTTATATTTGAGCCATGCAAAACAAACGACCTATTGGTGTATTTGATAGCGGTGTTGGTGGCACTTCGATCTGGAAAGAAATCGTAGCGAAACTTCCTTATGAAGACAGCATCTATCTCGCAGACATTAAGAATGCACCCTACGGTGAACGTTCTAAGGAGGAGATCATCGCGCTTTCAGTAAAAAACACTGAATATCTTATAGATCAAGGTTGTAAAATCATTGTCGTAGCCTGTAACACTGCTACTACAAACGCTATCGATGTGCTACGTGCCAATTATGACATCCCGTTTATTGGGATTGAACCTGCAATAAAACCTGCAGCTTTAGCCTCAAAAACAAAAGCCATTGGCATACTTGCTACAAAAGGAACATTAAGCAGTGCTTTATTTGCCCGTACTTCTAGTTTATATACTAGCGAACTCAACGTTGTAGAAGTCATAGGAAAAGGCCTCGTTGAGCTTATAGAAGCCGGAAAACTACATACTGAAAAACTCTTCAATCTATTGAAGAGCTATATAGAACCGATGCTTGCACAAAATATAGACTATCTTGTTTTGGGCTGTAGCCATTACCCGTATCTTATTCCGGTCTTAAAAAAAATACTTCCAGAACACATTCAAATCATTGACAGCGGCCAGGCTGTAGCAAAGCAAACCGAACGCGTTTTAGGAGCAAACCAACTTTTGAGCCAGGTTGACCAATTTGGTAAGCACAAGCTTTACAGCAATGCATCTATTGAAATTTTAGAAGCACTTACTAAAGAGCTTCAAGTGGAGAAAGAAGTAAAATATCTAGCTTTTTAAGTTTATTGATTCACCGCCGGACAGTTGCATTCGTAAGGTTCGCGACGCACACCAAAATCATAACCTAACGTGATTTGATGGAAACCATTTGCGAGAACAATATCGTTGCGCTGATAGGTATAGGTATAGCCAACTAAAAACCGCTTATAAGTCACCCCTAAAAATGGCGTGATGTATTGTGATTTTTGACTTTCAACACTTCCATCGCTATTGAGGTACTGGGCACCGTCCAGATTTCTACGGTAGGAAAGACCTCCCCAGAGTTTACCCCAATCAAACTTACGATACACTTTTCCGTTAATATCTATGGATACTTCTTGGGTTTCATCAGTCGCTTGAAACATCACAGAAGGTTCGTAACTCCAAGGGCTATTCAGTTTACTAAAAACATATCCGGCAGAAGCCAGATACCTACGCTGGTTTGTAGATTCGAGCGCCGTAAACATGGCTCTACTGCGCGGTAAAACATTTTTAACGGTAGCATGTGCCCAAAAATCAAGAAAGTAATACGACATCCCAATATCTACATTAAAGTAATTATCGGTTTGACTGCCACCACTAATGATGGGATCAAAATCGGTAAGATCAAAACTACTCTCGTCTAAGGTATTTTGCATCACTCCAACACTTACTCCAAAAGAAAGCTGATTGAGGTCAACATAGTTACGTGACAAAAGCAAATGATAAGCAAAAGTACCGTATACTCCGCGCTGAGAAAAATTTCCATTTTCATCAGAAAAAAGCTGCATTCCTAAACCTACCTTCTCGCCTACACGCCCGTTAATTGCAGCGGTATAAAGATTAGGCGCATCTTCAACATCAAACCATTGTTGACGCCCTGTAAGTCGTATTTGATTAGCATTTGCAGCACCTGCCATAGAGGGGTGAAGCAAATAAAGATTTTCTGTTAGATAATCCCAATAAACCGGCACGCCTTCTTGCGCTTTACCGTAAAAACCACACAATAAGCAGATTAAGAATAGAACTTTTTTCAAAATAACCCTGGGCTGTTTAATGCTTAAATTTTATTTGTGTTAACCCTGTAAATCTAAATAAATAATATAAGGAGATAGCATGATACACGACTAAAAAAAGAGTCACGACTTATAAATTAGCTAAATTTGCACAAAATTAAATCATGAGCACTTTTAATATAACCATAGAACCTACATCAAATCCTGCGATAAAAAAATTTCAGGCAAATTCATTTCTTGTTGATCACAACAGTTATGAATTTAAAAATATTGATGAGGCGAAAAATTCGCCACTGGCGCAACAACTTTTTTACCTTCCCTTCGTAAAAACGGTTTATATCTCACAAAATTTTATTGCGATTGAAAAATTCAATATCGTAGAATGGATCGATATTCAAGATGAGCTTTCTGCTCAAATTGAAAACTTTTTAAATGACAACGGGGTTGTTATTATTGAAGATGCAACTTCAGTGAAAAAGGTTCCTGTAACGGTTTATGCCGAAAGCACACCCAATCCTGCGGTTTTAAAGTTTGTAACCAATAAGAAAATCGTTACTGAAACTTTAGAATTTAAAAACATTGACGAGGCTAAAAATGCACCACTTGCGCTTGCACTGTTTCATTTTCCTTTTGTAAAAGAAGTGTTTATGGATTCTAACTACGTGAGTGTTCAAAAATATGATGTTGCTGAATGGGACGACGTTTTTCAGGAAGTGCGTGAGTTTATCAAAACCTATATTGAAGAAGGAAAAGAGATCATTTCTGAAAACTTCAAAAAAACACCACAAGCCGTTGAAGAGCAAAAGGAAGTAGAATTTGAAGCGATGGACGACACGTCAAAAGAAATCGCAAACATTATTGAAGAATATGTAAAGCCTGCTGTAGCCAGTGATGGTGGTAATATTCTTTTTAAACATTATGATCCCGAATCAAAAAATGTGAAAGTTATTTTGCAAGGCGCCTGCAGCGGATGCCCTTCTTCAACTTTTACCCTAAAGAACGGAATCGAGAATATGCTTAAAGAAATGCTACGCGGAAAAATCAACAGTGTAGAGGCCATAAACGGTTAACACATTAACAACAAATTGATTTTTAAAACCGTCTAAATTATCGTATCTTCAAATTTCGACTTAGAAATTAACTAAACTAATAATTATGGCAGTTTTAAAAGTAATCGAAGTATTGGCGAGCTCAAACAAAAGCTGGGAGCAAGCCACGGCAAATGCTGTAAAAGAAGCTTCAAAAACAATAAAGAATATTCGATCGGTTTATGTAAATGAGCAAAGTGCTGTAGTTACAGGCGATACCGTTTCAGAATTTAGAGTGAATGTAAAAATCACTTTTGAAGTAAAATAATTGGCACTCATATAGCCTTTGAAAATCCCGCAGTAGCGGGATTTTTTATTTCACACTAATATCGAATAATTATTAAAAATAGATTTCGCATCCCAAGTATTAAGGCTTTAACAATTAACGATATTTAAACATTCGGTTTTTTTATTTACGCTCATTATCTGTGACCTTTGCATAAACTAAAAGATTTTATATGGATTTTGACATTACCCAATGGGAAGACTACGCCAATAAATTTGGTACAAAAATTATAGATTTTATACCAAGTCTGATAGGTGCTATTTTAACACTACTTATCGGTTTTTACATCATTAAACTTATCAACCGTCTGGTAAAGAAGTTTTTTGACAAAAAGGATTATGATGTAACCCTTGAGAAATTCATTGCAGATTTAATCAATTGGACTTTAAAAATACTACTCTTTGTTTTGGTTGTCACACAACTTGGTGTTGAGTCTGCATCGCTCGTTGCTGTAATTGGTGCCGCAGGTTTAGCTATTGGTCTGGCACTTCAAGGTTCTTTATCAAACTTTGCAGGAGGTGTTTTAATTCTTTTATTGCGTCCGTTTAAAGTAGGCGATTGGATCTCTGCTCAAGGTGTTGACGGTTCTGTAAAGGAAATCTCGATTTTTAATACGCGTCTCATCACCTTCGGAAATCAGGAAGCTGTAATCCCTAATGGAAAACTTTCTAACGATAATATCATCAACTACTCTTCATTAGGCGTAAGAAGAAACGCGCAAACCTGGGGAATCTCTTATGATAGTGATATCAAATTGGCTAAAGATATTTTACTAGAACTCGTAAATGAACAAGAGACTGTACTTCACGATCCACACCCAGAACCGATGATCGTTGTTACAGAACTTGCAGATAGTTCTGTAAATATGTCGTTACGTTTCTGGGCAACTAATGATGATTACTGGGCATTACACTGGTATATTCTTGAAGAAGGTAAAAGACGTCTTGAAGATAAAGGTATTGTTATCCCATTTCCACAACGCGATGTACACGTGTTTAATGAAAGTGGAGCTACTTTTTCTGGGAAATAAGGCGTTACTTTTTAGACTTTGTCACCACGAAGTCTTTCAAATAAAAAGGTTCAAAATAAGCGACATCTTCGGTGTCGCTTATTTTATATTTAGCCTCAGCCAAAAATGCCATTTCGCGAGCTGAAGGCAAAGCTTCAGTATTAAAATGCGCGTGTTTGTGTTTTAGAATAGGTTGTAGCTTTTCGGCGCCATTTCCTATGAATAAGCAGTTCCCGTCAGCTAATTGTTCTTTAAAAGAATCTTCTTCTATAATTTGCGCTTCAATACCGCGTTTCTCTTCAAATTCTGAATTAAAAATCGCGCTATAGACTTCCATTCTACGCGCATCAAGCACCGGGATGATCGTTTTGATATCAGTTATCTCTGCCTGCATAGCGAGAGCCTCAAGTGTGTTTGTAGCAATAAGCGGAATATCTAACGCAAAGCATAGTCCTTTTGCACTACTCACGCCAATGCGCAAACCCGTATATGATCCCGGACCTTTGCTCACTGCAACCGCATCTAGATCATTTTTGGACAGTTTTGCTTCTTTTAAAACTGAATCAATATAGTCGTGTAAGCGTTCTGCGTGACTATAATTAAGTCCCATATCTTCTTTGAGCGCCAGAACTTCCCCATCACGGGAAAGCGCTACGGAACAATTGGTAGTTGTAGTTTCTAAGCAAAGTATTAAGGCCATAATCTAGTCTTCTTCTGAAGGACCAAATTTAGCATCTTTTTGCACCTCTACCATATCACCGTCTTTAAGTATTTTAGTCACGGTATTGTAAGGACCTGTAATCACCTCATCTCCTACTTCTAGACCTTCTGAGACTACGATATTTGAATCGTCTTGAATTCCTGTTTTAATACGCTTTAAAGCAGCTTTATCACCGCTTTTAACAAACACAGCCTCATATTGCGTTTCTCCAAAACCTACTGATGCGGTGTCATTTTTTATAACAATTGCGCTAATAGGTACCGAAATCGCCTCATTTGCTCTGTTGGTGATAATATCAACAGTTGCAGTCATTCCCGGTCTGAATGGTGAATAGGCTTCAGGCTTACCTTCGGTTAGATCTTTATACGACTCTTCAAGAATGCGCACTTTCACTTTAAAGTTGGTCACCTGATCTGCCGTAAGATTACTTTCCGCAGAATTTGCTATTTCGGTTACTTCCCCTCTAAAACGTTTCTTAAGATAAGCGTCTACTTCAACACGTGTAGAATCGCCGATGTTGATCTTCACAATGTCATTCTCATTAACATCAACCTCAACTTCCATATTTCCAAGATCGGCCACACGCATCATTTCGGTACCGGCCATTTGTTGTGTTCCCACAACACGCTCACCTAACTCTACATCTAGCTTAGAAATGGTGCCGCTAATTGGCGCATAAATACTTGTTCTCGATAGATTATCGCGGGACTGATTTACATTTGCCGCTGCACTTTGTACATTGTAATAAGCAGATTTTACATTGGCTTGAGCGATCTCATAGTCAGAGATAGACTGATCCCACTCAGATCGTGAAATCACTCCTTTTTCAAAGAGTTTTTGATTACGCTCATAATTGGCCTTTGCCACTTTAAGAGCCGCTTCTGACTGCGCCTGATTTGCCTTTACATTTTGCAACGATGCTTGTGCCTGTGTGAGCGCAGACTGAATTAAATCTGGATTGATACGAACTAAAAGATCCCCTTTTTCAACTTGCTGGCCTTCAACAACAGGTAATTCTATGATCTCTCCTGAAACTTCAGAAGAAATCTTAACCTCTGTTTCCGGTTGAATTTTTCCGGTGGCGGCTACCGTTTCAACAACAGTTGCCAGAGCGATCTCTTGTGTCTCTACAGGTTTAAACTCACCTGTTTTACCAAACCAACCGGCTTTCTTTCCACCAATTAACGCAGCGATAAGTACTACTGCTGCAACAAGAATAATTATAAGGGTCTTTCTATTCATCTTTTTATTATTAAAAAGAAATTACTCGTTATGCTCTAGAATTTTAAATCTTCTACAGGAACTCCAAAGTATAACTCGAGTACTTTCAGCTTAAATATATAATCATATTTTGCGCGGTTTAAATCAATTTGCGCATTGTCGTAACGTTGTTTTGCCTGACTGAAATTAAAGGCATTGATTAAACCCACTTCATAGCGGTCTTGAGAATAAGAGAATGCCAGCTCTTGCGATTCTACAGCAGTTTGTGCAGCCTCATACGCTTTAAGCGCTCCTTGAGCATCTAAATACGCCTGATACACATTTGACTCTAGATCTAATTGTGCTTGCTCCAAATTTATTGCAGCACGGTCTGCCGCGATCTTACTGCGACGAATGTTATTTTTAGTCTGAAATCCATTAAGGATAGGAACATTTAAACGCAGGCCGTAAGAGATACCATCGTTAAGGTATAACTGCTCTTGAAATGTGTTTGTAATATCTTGCTCTGAATAACGCGTGCTGTACCCAAAAAATGCTGAAATTGTAGGCCAACTCGCTCCTTTTGCAATTTCAACATCTTTTTCTGCCAAGGCTAAATTGTTCTCTGCGATTTTCACCTCGTAGCGCTCCTCTTTAGCCGCATCAGTGATTTCTGCAGGCGATTTAAGCAACACCTCTTCTCCATAGATCTGGTAGTCACCATCTGCAATATCAAAATTCTTATAATCTCTTATGAGCAGAGTTTGTGCTAAGCTGATCAAAGAAATCTGAACCGCATTTTCTGCTGCTACAATATTTTGAACTTCGTTAGCATTTTGTGCCTGCACTTCGAGCAAATCTCCTCGTGGAGCCACACCACCTTCAACAAGATCTTTGGTTTGTTGAAGCTGTTGCTGCGTCACTTCATTCTGAGATTGTAACACATTTAAATTCTCTTTGTTTAAGATAACCTGAAGATATCCGTTAGCCACGTTAAGAGCGATATCGTCTTCTAATTTTTCATAGCCATATTGCGCCGAAAGTGCTGTAAGCTTTGCACGTTGCAATTGCTTAAAATTACGCAAGCCGTCAAAAAGATTATAGGAAGTATTGATCCCTCCACTAGCAGACAAGAACTGAGTAGTTGTCGCTAAGTTACTTGTAGGGTCAAAGTTAAGACCGGTGTTTTCTGATATCGATGCATTGGCATTAAGCGTAGGTAAAAAATTTCCTTCGGCGTCAGATTTATCTAAAGCCGCAGCTGCAACATCCAATTGCGCCTGGCGCACTTGAATATTTTCATCTAACGCGCGCTGGATACATTCTTGCAGCGTCCATTTTTTCTGAGCAAAACCAGAGGCTGCCGAAAAAACTAAAATAAAAAAGAGTATTGCGTTTCTCATGATTTAAATTCTGTATGATATGTAGTACTTAACAATAAAGTGTTACACAATAGGTTTTATTATTTCTTAAAAAGTTTGTGCAGGCTTTACTGCATTCCAGACTTTGATCTTTTCATTTTCTGAAATTCCGTCTAGGATTTCTACATAAATACCATCGCTTACACCAAGCTTTACGGCTCTTCTCTCAAACTCCTGGTCTCCCGTTTCTACCTCAACAAAAGGTTCTTGCGTTTTTGAATCATACTGAACCAAAGCTTCCTTAATAGCGAGTACGTCATCTGCACGCTCTAGAATAATCGATGCATTGGCACTTAAACCGGCACGAATGAAGGTAGAATCTTTTTTGGCCAAAGTTCCCTTAATCTCAAATTGAATTGCTCCATTTTCTGCAACGCCTTTTGGCGCGATATAATCTAAGGTTGCATCAAACTTTTTATTTTCAATAGCCCCAACCGTAATCTCTAACGGAAGGTCTTCTTTAATTTTACCTACTTCGCTCTCATCTACTTTTCCTTCAAAGATCATATCATTAACATTAGCCAAAGAAGCGATCGTCGTCCCGTCGTTAAAATTATTAGATTCAATAACCTGGTTACCTTCTTTTACAGGAACTTCCAGCACCATCCCGGTAATCGTTGCGCGTACTGAAGTTGTCGCATTATTCCCCAATCCAGTTGTGGTACCCGTTTTTACGATATCATAGTTTTGCTGCGCACTAGACAAACTCACTTGTTGTTGCTTAAAATTTTGCACCGCCTGATTATACTCACGCTGACTGTTATCAAAATCATTGGCACTCACAACACCTTTATCAAAAAGTGCTTTCTGTCTTTGATAAATACTTTCTTGATTTTCAAGCGTTAACTTTGCGGTCTCCAAGTTGGTTCTAGCCGTTTGAATGTTATTACGTGCACTCACGAGCGAAGAAGCATTAGGAACAACTTCGATCTGCGCAAGCAAATCCCCGGCTTCTACAAACGCGCCGGCTTCTACAAGAATCTCTTTGATAATTCCTGAAATATTAGGCTTGATAAGCACCTCTTCCCGCGGAACAATACTTCCTGTAGCAACCGTTTTTTTAACAATGGTTTGTTTAGAAGGGGTTTCGGTGGTGTACACCACAGGGTCCTCCTGATTTTTCTGATATAAATAATAGAGTGATCCTATAAAAACGATAGCGATAACCGCCAGGATAACAATAGTAACCGATTTTTTCATGAGTTAATGATTCGTTTTGTTGATGAAATTTTTATTCGGTGCGCAAGGCATCAATAGGTTTAACTTTAATAGCATTTTGAGCCGGAATAAAACCAGCAAGTAATCCGGAAAAAATAAGAATGAAAAGCGCTGTGATCACTGTTCCCAGATCAACGCTTGGATTGGCAAACATCTCAACCGGACCATTAGCGTCGAGTATCGCGTTAAGCACATAAATAAGCGCTGCGCCTAGAGAGATCCCTACCATCCCGGAAATTATAGTAAGAAAAACAGACTCCATAAGAATTTGACCCCGTATAGACCAAGGGCTCGCACCCAATGCTCTGCGTATGCCTATTTCTTTGGTGCGCTCTTTTACGACAATAAGCATGATATTGCTTATCCCGATAATCCCTGAAAGAAGCACTAGGATCCCTACAAAATAGGCGACTACTTTAAGCGCGATAAACAGTCCGTCTACTTTTTGATATTGCTCATAAAGGTCAAAATTACCAATAGCACGATCGTCTTCGGGATGAATCGTATGTCTTGTTTTTATAATGTCAAAAACTTCAGACTTGAGCGCGGTGATCGAGTAACCATCTTTAGCGGTGACTGCCATCCAGCCAACTCGATTTCCCATATTGAAAGCCTGGGAGAACGCAGTAAAAGGCACATAAATCTCCTTTTGATTTTCTTCGGAATCGCCTTCGCTGGCAACTTTGGCATACGTACCCACAACCATAAAATTGACTCCGTTAATTTTGATGTACGTACCAATGGCCTCTTCGCCATTTTCATATAAAGCGTTACGCACGCCTTCGCCTATAATCGCCACTTTACGCTTCTCCTGAATATCTCCATAATTCATAAAGCGACCAGAAGTAATATTCATAGGTTGCTGCTCGATAAATTCAGGATAGTCGCCATAAACATTAAAGGCTCCTGAGTTGAGGCCACGCACAACATTATTCGCTCCGCCAAAACCACCCAATTGATTGCGGGGTGACACAAAGCGCAGTTCTGGTATATTTTGCTTTATTGCCGCCACGTCATCAAGATCATAATTAAATCTTCGACCTTTAGGTAAACCTTTATAAGGTTTCGATATGCCTTGCGTCCACATAAACATCGTGTTGGTTGCAATGCCTCC
Source organism: Leeuwenhoekiella sp. CH_XMU1409-2 (assembly GCF_037029365.1). Taxonomy (NCBI): domain Bacteria; kingdom Pseudomonadati; phylum Bacteroidota; class Flavobacteriia; order Flavobacteriales; family Flavobacteriaceae; genus Leeuwenhoekiella; species Leeuwenhoekiella sp. CH_XMU1409-2. Next base: position 59,791 of record NZ_JAYMEI010000003.1, read on the forward strand.
AAAATCTTTCTTTACACCATTCTCAAGCCCTTTTCCGGCAGCAAGAAGCACCACAAGGATAAAGATTCCCCAAAGCACTCCAAATGCCGTAAGCGCAGTCCTAAACCAGTTTCGGCTTAGCGCTTCTATAATTTCATCCCAGCGATCTTTACTAAACATAATAGTGTTATTCTTCGCGAAGTGCGGTTATGGGTTTAATACGTGCTGCGCGCCAGGCAGGAACAAATCCCGCTAAGGCCCCGGCAAGTACCAAAATAAAAACAGTAGTTATGGCCACATTAAAATTCACCGATGGATTTTTGATATAATCCATTTGCATATTGGGGCCCAGCACTTCAAGTAGCGCCATACTTAAAATCAATCCTGTAAAGCCAGCAATGGCAGTTACAAAAATAGATTCGTGTAGGATCATCCCTATGATCGATAATGGCTGCGCACCTAAGGCTTTGCGTATTCCTATTTCTTTTGTGCGTTCTTTCACAATGATGAGCATAATATTACTCACGCCGACCACCCCGGCGATAATGGTACAAATACCCACGACCCAGAAAAAGGTTTTGATCATACCTATCAGGTCATAAAATCGCTTAGCATTCTCTAGCGTGTTATTTACATTGATCGCGCTCGTATCTTCTGGCGCTACCAAATGACGTTCTTTTAAAAACTCTTCAATTTCTGCTGAAAACTGAAGCGACTGTGCTAAAGCATCTTGAAAATTCTCCTGCGGTTTTAAGGTAAATCCTAGGTTACGCACCTTATCTGATCCACCAAACACTCGTTGTGATGTTGAAAGCGGCACAAATACACGCGTCTCTTCGCGCTCTCCTCCCGGATCAGAATACACCCCCACGACTTTAAAGTTGATTCCGTTGATTTGAACATATTCTCCTACAGCTTCTTTACTTCCAAAAAGATCTTGCTTCACCTTATTACCTATGATCATGATCTTTGACTTTAACTTTTGATCATCATAATTGATGTAACGGCCAGCAACAAGATCTTCGTTTTCTAGAAATTGATAGTCCGGGTATACACCTTCAACGCGGTAGCTTCCACTCTCATCGCCGTAATTTAAAGTACCACTCCACACACGATAAATTGAAGATTTAAATTCGATATCATCTTCATATTTAGAAACCAGATAATTGTAATCATCGTTGGTCATTTCAATAAATCGCCCCGGATTCAGTCCTTTGTAGCCCATAGAGGTCACCCCGCTATACACTGAAATACGATTGGCAGCATCTCTTTGAAATTCTGCACTTATTCCGTTCTGCATTCCTTGTCCAAAACCCAAAAGAATAACCAGAATAAATATTCCTGAAGCTACAGATAGGCCCGTTAAAAAAGTACGGAGTTTATTTTTAGAGATAGTCTCTAATATTTCTTGCCAGCGTTCTAAACTAAACATGACTCGCTGCTCTAACTTGATTTACCGGTGCATCGTCTATGATCAACCCATCTTTGAGATTCACAATACGTTTAGTCATATGTGCGATATCGTCTTCGTGTGTTACGATAAGGATCGTTTTCCCTTCGTCATTAATTCCTTGAATCAAATCCATAACCTCATAACTCGTCTTTGTGTCTAATGCACCGGTTGGCTCATCAGCCAAAAGCACTTTTGGATCACTGGCCAAGGCTCTGGCGATAGCTACACGTTGCTTTTGCCCTCCGGAAAGTTCATTAGGCATATGATGTGCCCAGTTTGCAAGGCCCACTTTTTCTAAGTAAGCCATGGCTTTATCTGTGCGTTCTTTACGCTTCATCCCTTGATAATAAAGTGGCATCCCCACATTATCCAGCGCGCTTTTATAATTGATAAGATTGAAGGACTGAAAGATAAATCCCAAAAATTTATTGCGGTATTGGGCTGCAATTTTCTCATTGAGATTTTTTATTGGCACGCCATCTAATGTATAGGAGCCCTGATCTGCTTCATCCAGCATACCCAAAATATTGAGCAGTGTTGACTTTCCCGAACCAGACGAACCCATTATAGATACAAGTTCTCCTTCTTGAACTGAAAAATTAATACCCTTGAGAACATGAAGTGAATTTGTTCCCATAGTATAAGATTTGTGCAAATCTTTGATGGTGATCATAAACAGATGATGGTTTAAAGTACTGATGAAAGTTTAAAATTTTAACGTTCATCTGTTTAATAGACCCGATAAAGCAAAAAATGTTACACTAAAGCTGAAGAAAATCCCACAACTTAATCTTGAGAGGTTCTTTTAGCTTTCTTGCGACTTTTGTAAATAAACCAGATCAATCCACCCATTAATAAGTAGGGAATGGCAGCCAAATAAATAATCCCATTATTCACGCCTTCTGCCATGCTATTATCTGTTTCACTTTCTAAAACAGCTCTACACATTGCACATTGCGCACTTGCAGAAAGGGATATAAAAAGGAACACTAACGATAACAAAAAACGTTTCATAATTTAGAATTTAGGCCGGATAGTATGGGAAAATCATGAAATAAACGATTACACCAGTCACAGCGACATATAACCAAATTGGAAAGGTAATACGCGCAATTTTTCGGTGCATCGCATATTTACCCAGCATAGCTCTTACGTAGGTCACCAACACAAACGGAATCACTCCAATGGAAAGCAAAATATGAGAGATCAGAATAAAATAGTAGATATATTTAAAAACACCCACAGCTGCACTTTCAGCATCTGAAACCACCCCGTCTAAATTAGCATCACCAAACTTGGTTGAATCTGAAGTCGCGTGATACAAAACATACAATACCAAGAAAATCACTGAAAGTACAATACATACTTTTATGAGTTTCTCATGCAGTTTTCGGTTTCCCTTTTTCACTTGAATAACAGCGGTAAAAAGCAGCACCGCGGTGATCGCATTGATGGCAGCATAGGTTGGAGGTAAGAATCCTAATCGAGGAACATCTGGAATGCGTATCGTAAATAAAAACGCAACCGCAACCGGAATAGCGATCGACAACGCGATAATCCAACGATTATAAACCTTTTCTTTTTGAGCTAGATTCTCCATTTATTTCTTATTCTTATTAAGCAACTTGTTTATGTCTTCCATCAAAATATCTATTTGTGAGGTTTCTTCTCCTTCAACTTCCGGCGCTCCTTGCGGAATAAACCCACGATAATAGATCAAAGGATTTCCAAAATCATCTTTTCGCGAGCGAATGAATCCATTTTGATCTACCAAAGCAAATAATCCTGAATGCTGAAAATTTCCTTCAATATTAGGGTTCTCCTGAGCCAAAAGATTGAAACCCACATTAGCCAACTCATAGATTTCTTCTCGTGCTCCGGTCATTAAATGCCAGTCAGGATCAGTAATACCGTAACTCTGGGTATATTCTTTTAAAACTTCTGGAGTGTCATGCTCCGGATCTATACTAAAGCTCGCGATACCAAAATTTGGATTGTCTTTAAATGTGTTTTGTATATGTACGAGATTTTTGTTCATCGGGATGCAAATAGTAGGACATCGAGTGAAAAAAAACTCTACAAGAAAGACTTTTCCTTTGTAGGTATCTTCGGTTATAGTATCTCTGTTTTGATCTATAAACTCAAAATGTGGCACTTTTCGATCAGCGCCATTGACATTGATATAAGACAACTCGCCATCATCTTCTTGAGTATCGAGCTGCACAACATTAAGTCGGTCATTGTCGAGCACCTTGCCACCCATCACGCGATCTATAATTTTTGGGATCACAATGATTCCAAAAATGAGGACTATCACGGCAACACCAATATATGTTTTCTTTCTATTCATTGCATTTACTTTTTGCGATCTGCATTATTCTTTTTTAAAGCCAAGCGATATTCAGCCAAAACAATTTTAACGTCATCTTTCATTTTATCGGCCAATTCAGCAATATCAGAGCTATCATATCCGTAAAGTACACCGTAATCTTCATCATCATCTCTCCCGCGCAGCTTTCGGTCTTTATCAATGATAAAAATATAGGGGGAGCCTCCATCCTCTTGAAGGGAATAAGGCGTGTTTAAAGAATTAAAAACCGTGTTGATATTGGTCTGAGCGGTTTGTATAAAATACCAGTTAGATAAGTCTACTAGTTGGCTTAACTCATAGGTTACTTTTTCTAAAGCATCCTGATCGATACTTTCTGGCACTAAATACACAAATTGAAAATCATCAAAACCAGAAAATGACTTAAATATTTTTTGGTTCAGATTGAAAAGATCACCGCCGTCTCGCTCGATGGTATTGCCTAAAAAACCGAGTACCGTGATTTTATTTTCTAACCTCACATCTTGCTGAAGCTTTAACTCTGGAATCTCTTCCTCAATAACTGGTAATTTGGCAAAATTGTGCACACCAGAAGCAAAGAAAAGGTAGGCTACAATGGGTAGAATAAACAAAACACCTAGAACAATAAACTTCTTCATCTCAACCTTATTAAGCTATTTTAAACAGCGATTGCAAAGGTACATCACAGGGAGCTTTCCATAAAACAAGGCATAAAAAAAGACGGCGATTGCCGTCTCTTTTTTTTATGTTTTGATCTTCTTAAAAATCCCAGCTGATGTAACCATCTCGATAAACATCAAAGATGTAATCACCTTCTGTAAGAAGTATAAAAATCAAATAGCATACTAAGAAAATTCCGGTCCAAACAATTGAACGACGAAGTCCTTTAGTCTCGTGCTCCATGTGCATGAACGCCCAAGTAATATAATATGCTTTGTATAATGTAAGAATGATAAAGATCCAGTTAAGTAAGTGCATTCTTAAAAGATGCGTCTCAACAAGGAATTCTGGTCGTATAATACCTAGTATTACTTCTACAATTGTCACAACCGATAGGATTGCAAAAACTGTCCAAATTCTTTTTGTGGCTGAACCGTGATTTGATGCGTCGTGTGCCATTATAATGTTTTTAAAATCTCGTATTAATTAAACTAGGTAGAAGAATGTAAATACAAATACCCAAACTAAATCTACAAAGTGCCAGTAAAGACCAACTTTCTCAACCATCTCGTAGCTTCCTCTACGCTCATAAGTTCCCAGGATCACATTGATAAAGATAATAATGTTAATTATTACCCCAGAAAATACGTGGAAACCATGGAAACCTGTAATAAAGAAAAAGAAATCAGCAAAAAGTGGAGGTCCATATTCGTTATGCACCAAGTTTGCTCCTTGAACAACGCCCATAGCATCATTCTCTAATTTTGCTAAAGATGCCTCACGAGACAAAATAGTCTTTTCTCCAGCTTCGTTTAACATTTGCGTACGCACCAAAAGATCTGGATTTGCTTTAAAGCCTTCAACAACTTCTGCAAGTTCAAAATCTGGCATTGAACTTTCAGACTCATACCACAAAGCTTCACTCTTGGTTAGCTGTGTTCTATCGCTTGGTAATTCTACCGCAAAACTTTCTAAAGCTACCTGCTCACCTTCAGCATTTACTACTTGAAGAATTTTACCTCCTTTAGTTTCTATAGCACCATACTCACCAGAAATGAAATTTGCCCATTCCCAAGCCTGAGAACCTACAAAGACAAATCCTCCTAAGATGGTAAAGAACATATACCATATTACTTTATTCTTCTTCATCTGGTGTCCTGCATCTACCGCAAGTACCATGGTTACCGAAGAAAAAATCAGAATAAACGTCATCAATGCCACATAGTACATTGGTGCATCTACCCCGTGCAAAAACGGAAAGTGTGTAAACACTTCATCGGCAATGGGCCACTGGTTAATAAATTTAAATCGAGAAAATCCATAAGCAGCAAGAAATCCAGAAAAGGTAAGGGCATCAGAAAGGATGAAAAACCACATCATCATCTTTCCATAGCTCGCTTTTAATGGCTGAGAGTCTCCGCCTCCCCAAATTTTGCCTTCGGTGCCTGTTTTAACAGCAGTAGCGTCCATATTTTAATATCGGTTTATAAGCGTTGCAAAAATAGTTATTTTAAAAATGCTTTTCAAAGCAATAATCGGTATTTATAACCATTCAAAAAAAAGAATTTTAAAGAATCGTTAGTATTATAGGCTGTCTTTGTTAATGAATCAAATCATCTGCAAATAGAAAAAACAAAAACAGATACACCCAAAGGATGTCTACAAAATGCCAAAACGTTGCTCCTAAAGACAAACCAAGCATTTGATCTTTAGTGTATTTACCTCTTAATTGCTGGACGATCACCACCAGAAGCACGATTAAACCGGCAGCTACGTGTACAATATGACTTATCACAAAAGCATAAATAAACGACGTGGTTACGGTACTTTCACTCCCTGTAAAAAAGTATCCGTTAGCGATAATTTGATCAAAACCTACAAATTGGAACACCACAAAAGCAACTCCTAGTGCCAGGGTGACAAGCAACGACAGGGTAGCCAAACTCTTTTTCCCAGATTTCACGGCTTGTTTAGACACAAGCATAGACAAACTGCTCAAAACAATGACAAAGGTGCTGATGTAAAAAGCCTGAGGCAATTCAAAATCGCGTAACCAGTCGCGACGCTCACTACTCACAATGTAAGCACTGGTCAAACCGGCAAACATCATCGAGAGACTAATGATCCCAAACCAAAGCATCATTTTTTTTGAACGTGCTATTTTGACTTGTTCAGATTGTGAAGTATAATCCATCTTATCTCAAAAATTTATCTGCTACGTAAATGATCTGAATCAAGGTAATATAACTTACGCTAGAAAGCATCAAACGCTTTGCAGTAACATTATTTTTATATTTAAAAAGCCGAATTGCATAATAAAGTAAAAGCAGTCCTAATATTCCCACCAAAACTGCAGAAATAGGCGTTAGATATAATCTTCCGGTGACTCCAAAAACAGGAATCAAAGAAACCAAAACGGTCCAAATGGTGTACAAAATCACCTGTACTGCGGTCCCACGATCACGTTTTCCGGTAGGTAACATAAAGAAACCACCTTTTTTATAATCGTCATAAAGAAACCAACCAATGGCCCAAAAGTGTGGGAATTGCCAAAAGAACTGAAGCATAAATAGCGTTCCTGCTTCAATACCAAAATCTCCTGTTGCTGCCACCCACCCCATCATAAACGGAATAGCACCCGGAAAAGCTCCTACAAAAACTGAAAGCGGTGTTTTGGTCTTTAAGGGTGTATAAACACACACGTAAAGAAAGATAGAAATACCACCAAAAACTGCAGTAATGGGGTTGATGTAGTAAAGTGTAATGAGTCCTAAAACGGTAAACACACAAGCTATTATAAAAGCTGTGCGCACGCTCATTCTACCCGAAGGAACCGGACGATTTTTGGTTCGATCCATCAAGGCATCAAGATCTTTCTCGATGATTTGATTATACGCGTTAGAAGCGCCAACCATAAGATAACCACCTACAGCCAATAAAAGAATCGTTAACCAGTCAAATGTATAAGCGCCTAGAAGATATCCTGCCATACTCGAAAAAACCACACTGATAGCAAGACGCATCTTTGTGATTTCTTTGAAATCGATCCAGAGTGATGATGGCGATTTATGGGTTTCTACGAGGCTCAAAAGTGTGTTATTCAAGGGCTTTAAAAAGTCGTGCAAAGATACTGCACGAAGTACTTCTACACAACCAAATCACAACTTAATATAAGTGCTTTAAATCCTCAAATCTTCAGCCGTAAAAGCATTGATTTACTCCAGACCTACTGCATCATAAACCTGAACGCGCTCCCATAAATGTTCAGATTCTTCAATAAATTTTAGATGCACGGGCTCTTGTTGATACTTATTCTGAATTCCTTTAGAAGGAAAAGTCAAAATAATAGAATACGTCCAACTGTTGTCTACAACATCACGCGGCGTATTGGCCGGCTGGCCGATAAATTGCGTTTGCGCATATTCACTGGTACTTAAAAACTTTTTTAACGAAGCTTCAAAAGCCTTACGATCTTCTTGCCTATCGGGATTCTTTAACCAAAAGTAAACGACATGTGCAAAATTTGGATCAAATTCTTTCATAGTTGAAGTTTCATTTTTACAAGATACAGCCGTTACACAAAAAAGCACAACCAGCCCTAGCAGTGTTGTTTTCATCTTTAAAATTTTAATAATCGTAATACCAATTAAAGATATCGGTTCTAATACCAAAATTCAGCCAAACCGTGCTTTCTTCAAAGTTCACCAGATCAAATTGGTCTATAGCATGATTGCGATATAAGACATTGGTATATAATTTAAAGTTTGTAGAAGGATTAACAATGTAACCTAATTCAACATTCCCGATTAAGGTGTTTGCCGTATTTCCCTGACCGATCTCAATACCAAATTCACTTGGGATATTTTCATCATTCCCATAAATACTTCCACCATAATAAACATCATCTATATTTCCCAGTTCAAAACCACGCTTGCCATAAATTGCTTTTGCCATACCATACCAGCGGTCATTTTGATATCTGGCGATCGCAATAAACTCTCTAAAGTTAGCACCCCACAAATGCGCCATAGACTGATTGTTGTGACCATAATTCAACACAATCTCATTATTACTATATACATAAGGACGCACTTGATTATACTCCAGCTGAAGTTGCAAATTCTCAATATTGAAAGCATCGTAATACTTGACACCTAACTGCACTCCTTGTTTATTCTGAAAACTTTTGTTTGAACTAAAAACCGCTCCGGTTGAAAATTCATCGATGATCACTTGAGCATAAGCATTAAAACGGTCGCTAAACTTATATTTTGCACTCAAGCCGATAAGCGCATTTCCGCCACGAGAACCGGTTGAAAATTCGATTGCCCGATAAAAAATTATAGGATTTAAATAATTTAAGTCAAAGCCTCGGTCATTATCATTGGTCCAGATCACATTTTCAAAAAACCCCAAATTCAATCGTTTGGTAGCATTAAAACTCAAATAATGATTTGCCATGAATTTAGTTCTAAAAGAACCATTCTCGGTGACATCCGATCGAACATCTCTTAAAGACATCCACGTATTGGTGTATTTAAACTTCCAAAACTTCGTACTCATTTTAAAAAATGGATACGGACTCGCATTATCACTCAACAACAACGAGCGATAGCCATCACCTATAAAGTTTTTCCCGTGACCAAATTGAAAATTGAAATACTTGCTAGGCGAGTAAGACAAATAAGCTTCAGCTACCGGATAATCAAAATTCCCATCAGCAGCCTCTGCCGCAATACCTCTTCCCGGTACAATAGCAGGATTTCCGCCATCTGGCGCGATCGAGCGTGCTAATCGATTGTAATACCCGGCAAAACTTCCCTGGCTTTCATAAAAAACGGTGTAAAAATTAAGTTTACTTCCTAAACCTCCTTGAAAAATTACCGCCCGCGTATTGTTGTAGGTAAAACTTTGATCTTCATTATCTGCAGTTTCAAAACCCAACTGCAAATCTGCAGCAGGATCCAGCGTAAACCAATAGTCATCACCTTGCAAAGTCACCATATGTTCATTCCAAAGCTTACGCCCGAACCAAGATGATTTATCCTTATAAAGCGTTTCACGCTTTTGCTTAAAATCATAATAATTATTTACCTCTGTATAAAGGAAGGGCTTACTACTCGTGTGCGCATTTGTTCCTACCGCATTCATCTCCTGATCAAATCTGCTATAGGTTTGATGTGAAAAAGGCACATACAATTGAGAGTCGTACTCTCTGTTTTTAAATGGAAAAGTCTTGATCGCATCATATTCCGACTCTAGATCTTCAACCGGAGTTGCTCCGTAAGACACATTATCCTCTTCATTACTAGATTCAGACTGAAACCCTTCGGGCACCGGTATAGGCATACTGAATTGCATATACGTAGGCCTACCATTATATGTCGCAGGTTTGATCTTAGGCAACTTCTCAAAAACGCGCATAAGCGCTTCTCGCAAAGCTTCAGAAACTGCCGTGACATTAATTATTTTAAATTCACCTTCTCGGGTCACCTCAAACAAAACCACCATATCACCGGAATAACTGGAATCAATGATATCCTGCGGAATGACAAAATCGGCTTTAATTTTTGATATTAAAGTTTGATTAAAGCACTCTTTTAAAGCAGCGTCGCTCACCTGCTCGCAAGAATCAAAAACAGGATATTTTTCAAAATTACCATTGATTAATTGTGCTCTTACCGAAGCTATAACCAAAAAGAAAAGAATAATGCTTATCGTCTTTTTTATAGACATGAATTTAGAAGATTTAGGTTGCGGAAAGATAGCACTTTTTAAAAACAAGCCCAGCACTCGTAATTCAACAAAAAAAGCCCGCCTTTTCAGGCGAGCTTCTCGATACGTATTCTTATATCATGTTAATTTTGAACTTTAAACCGAATGGGTTGAGAATAAATAACACGCACATTTCTGTTACGCTGTTTACCGGGCTCCATCACGGGAAGTTTATTCATAACGCGTTTAGCTTCTTTTTCTAAAGCCGGATGCGGCGCGCGCGTTTTAAGGTTTATAATTTCACCATATTCATCAATAGTAAATTGCACGTCTACCCTATTTACTCCTGATAAACCATATTCTTCCCCTAAGGTCGTATCAAAATTTCGACCGATAAACGCATTGAGTTTTTCCTGCATGCAGGCTTTGCGCTCTGCATTGGTTTTTAAACCTTCACATCCGGGATAAATAGGAACAGTCTCTACCGCAATAAAAGGTACAGACTCCGGTTCTTCATCGGGAATATCTTTTAAATCTTCTAAACCAGGTACTGCCTCTGTTACCGGTTCAGGCTCCTCAAAAATTAAATCATCAATGGGCTCAGGCACATTTTCATCAATCACCGGCGAAACATCAAAAGATTCGATAGGTTTTGGCGGTTTAGGCTTTACCTCCTCACGTCTGATGGGTTCATTCCACTCATCCATCGTGAGGACCGCAACATCTGGAAGAACTTCTGGTTCATAAACCGTAGCAGGTGATTTGATTTCGATGACTACAATAGCCAGAATAAGAGCTACAATAAGCCCTATTTGAAAATAAACGACGTTGTTTTTACTTAAATTTACGTCGTGCTTGCTTGTTGTGCGCGCATCGCTTTGCCGAGCGACTGCAGCGCGTTCTTGTGAATTTTTCATAAGAAAAGTTTTAATGATTACTATTCTTTAAAACTTTAACAATAAGCTTGCCACAAAAAAATCCCGTCGCACATTTGTGGACGGGATTTTAAATTTTATATGTATTCAAGAATTAATCCTGAACCTGGAACACAATAGGAAGTGAGTATAATACCCCTACTGCCTTTCCTCGCTGCATACCAGGAGTCATTTGAGGCAATAGTTTAATTACACGTGCAGCTTCTTGCTCTAAACGCGGGTGTGGCCCACGAGAACCTATATCTACAATGTTACCTTTTTGATCAATTTTAAAACGTACATAGATACGATTAATACCAGATAAACCAAGTTCACTACCTAATTCAGTATTAAACTTACGGTTTACAAACTGACTAATCTTTTCAGACATACATTTTTTCTTAGCATCGTTTCCTTTCTCGCCTTCGCAACCAGGATAAACCGGTACGTTTTCGATAACAGCAAACGGTACATCTTCGATCACTTCTTCTTCTGCAAAAGTAACCTCTTCAACCTCAACGATCTCTTCTTCCTGACTGGTTTCAGTAGACTCGATTACGGTTTCTTCGATTTCTTTATCGTCCTCAACAACCTCGATAATTTCCGGTGCTGGTGGTGGCGGTGGAGGAGGTGGCGGTGGTGGTGGCGTGTTTAACTCAGTAATCGGCACATCTTCTTCAATCATATCGTCCATCTGTAATTGTCCGATATCAATGGCCTTTTTCTCATACGTCTTCCACTCGATAGCCATGTAACTCAGCCCGAGTATCAGAATAAGACCTAACTGAAAGAAGAGTACACTTCTTTTACTTAGATCTGCTTTAGGATTTTTCTTAGGTTCCATGTGAATCTTTAGTTATTAAGGATTGCTAATTTAATTAAAAATAGTATCAACTCGAAATTAAAGTTTTGATTTTAGCGCATTAAGTTGAGGTTTTGCTAGAAAAACTATCAGTATTCCTATTAAAATCCCAACTGAATTTGCCAAAACATCTTTAAAATCTGCTGACCTAGAGGTTGTTAACTCACCTTGTAAAATCTCAATAATTATACCATAAATCAATGCAAGGCTACAAGATTTTATTAATGCTCTTGAAAAATTGTCCTTTTTCTGCTTTAAAACATAAAAAAACAGAAACCACAAACTTACAAAAACAGCATACGCCAAAAGATGAACGATCTTATCGCTATCTTCTGGCGCATCGCTAATATGCGGCATAGGCATTAAACAAATGCTTGCAATGAATGCCGTATAAAGGTAGACTGCTATTTTAAGCAGATTAACCACCTATGATTTCTTGATAAGCTGCTACATCAAGCAACGTATCGAGCTCACTCTCGTCGCTAAATTTTATTTTGATCATCCAACCTTTACCGTAAGGATCTTCATTTACAGCTTCAGGCTCAGATTCTAAGTCTGCGTTAAACTCAATGATCTCACCGGTAAGCGGCAAAAACAAGTCTGAAACCGTTTTAACGGCTTCTACCGTTCCAAAAACCTCTTCTTTATCTAAGGTTTCTCCTTCGGTTTCTACTTCTACATAAACGATATCTCCTAATTCTCCCTGAGCAAAATCAGTAATGCCCACAGTAGCGATATCTCCTTCTATACGCACCCACTCGTGGTCTTTTGTATATTTTAAATCAGCTGGTAAACTCATAGTTAGTGTTAATTAATTTCCGAAATTATATCTTAATGTTATTCCTGAACGTATGGTGGTTTGCGGATATGCTGTTGAAATCGCATAGGTCGCAAACGCGTGATCGTAATAAAATATCGCCGTCAGGTTTTTACTCAACGCATAATCTGCTTTAAAAGTCAACCCATAAATATCTTGTCCGGCAGTGATTTGACTGTTTTCTAAATCCAAATAACGTACGATCGTCTCATTCTGTCGCAACGACAAATCTGCTCTAAAGTTTAAATCACTTTTTAAAACGGTTTGCCTTCCTCCTATTCTGGTAGCAAATCTAATATCTTTTAGTCGATATCCCAGCCCTATTATATATTCGTTTCCGTGAATTTCTGTGAGCAGGTTGTTGTCAAAACTCAATGAAAGGGTGCGATCTTTTCTTAATTCTGCTAAAATTTTAACCGAATTATTCATCTCAAAATCCAAACGAATTAAAGGTGAAAACAATTCCGTCAGGTTGATATTGGAGTACAACATCGAATTCATAAAGTCTCCTGCCTGATTGGTCTGTGCATCACTGGGATCATTATTCAAATCTGTATCATAATTCAAATTGGTTCGGAATTGATTTATCGTATAGCCTGCTTGATAGCCGTGATTGATAGAAAAACGCTTAAAGCGCTTTTTAAACCAATCGATTTTCATCAAACCGGTATATTTTAAATTCCAGTTAGGAAGCGGAAAACTTCTAAAAGCTCCCAGCGATACATCTGAAGCATTGCCCGGCGTATACGCTGCTAGAAATGCCGGCAATAATACACGCTGACTCGTGCGGCCAAAGCCTACAGGATATCCGTTCTGATCTCGAGGATATTGATCATTACCATAAAAATCTGCTGCAAGACGTTCTGCAATCACAAGACGATTAGACCGGAATCTATTGAAGTTTGCTGATGATTCTAACGAACTCGAGTTAAAAGCGGTCCCGATCATCAAAGTCGAAATACTGTAATTACCTAGCGTATTCCCCGTAAGACTGTTGTACTCGAGCGTCGTTGGGTCTACTCGATAATTCTCATTATAAGTTTCTTGATAGATACGATTCATGTTAATATCGATCGTAAGATCTTCAAGAAAACTGGTTTGTGCCTGTATGTCTAGATTTCGATTTTCTACTTCGCTGTATTGCTCATTATATTCTTGATACAAAGTAAGCCAACCTTGACGCGCAGCATAATCTCTAACTTCTGCCTGACTACCAAAAACAAAACCAGTCGTTGGACGTACGGTTCCTAAAAAGCCTACTCCCGGTAAATACCCGGGAAGATACGTCCCGTTGTTTTGCTCATAATTAACTTGTATTCGCTTAATTCCGGTAGCAAGACCTATTAAGGTATTGGTTGCTTTGTCTCCCGCACTCAATTTATTTTCTTCTTGTGGCTGTCTGGGCTGCGTTGGTGTTCCCAAAGTAGGTACGGCTCTACTTCGGTCTGATCTAGAAGAAGGTCCGGCGGTTTTCTTTGACAATCCTAGAGCATCATAAAGCGTCTTCATGTCTAAAGTCGTTTGCAATGCATGATTATTTGCATTTTGAACCGAATTCCCCAAATCAGGAATTCCTTCTAAAGTTTGCAATTGATAAGAACCCCGTGTCCACTGAAAGTCTGCACTATATGAATAAGTCGATTTGATAAAATCCAGGTACGGAAGTTTATTTATCGGCAATTCATAATTGAGCTGCATGGTTTGATTATGCCGATCTGGTGTACCTACATCAAAAAACTGAGAATAAACACCTCCAGCATTTTCATCTAGCGAGTTATCAGGATTTAAATAATTACGTACCACTCGGTTTTGGTATTGATCCAAATTGATACGCAGAGATTTGGTTACCGGATAATTAATTGTAAAAGTTCTATCAAACTGATAATTACGCTGTAAATATTCTGGGATAGGAATAGAATTTTCAGTGGCAAGAACATCTCTAAAACGCTGTCTACTGAATTGTCTTGTAATATTAGAAGAAATATTAACGCTAGCCGGCAAATAATTAAAGTTGAAATCTTTCAGCAACTTCCAATACTTACTGGTAAAAAGTGAATCATTCTTCTTAAAAGGTTCTACCGGTTTTGGCTGAAAGGCCATCGTATACGTCGCTCCGGCGCGCACATTTTGATCAACAGATTCTTCAATCTCAAAGTCCTTGTGTTCTTCTTGATTATGACTATAGGCAAAAGTAAAATTTTCAACATCCCACGGCATTGGCTTTTTATCTCCTGTACGCTCTTTACGCACTCCAATAAAATTGATACTCTCTCGCTTGGTGCGCTCAATAGCGATCTCCTTGATTCGCTCACGTTCTGCTTCAGAAGATGCCGCTGCAAGTCTATCATCTAGTTCGAGATCGGTATATAGCGGGTCATATTGCGGCGTTATGGTTTGCACGCCTTTAGCATAATTGAAAGGCACTTTTACCCCCCATTTTTGCGGCAACAGCTGCCCCAAATTAACGTTAGTAACCACATCGTACGACTTCACATCTTCACGCGCACGTTGATTGGGTCCCGCATCAATACTACCAAAACCGGTAGTAGACTGTCTTGCCGTTCCTGAAAAGGTTGCGAAATCAGCGAGATTGGCATCCATATTTACAATACCTGCCCAACCGCCTTCATTTTGCAGTCCAGATAAACGCAACTCATTAAACCAAGCTTCGGCACACACCGTACCGCGACCTTCGTCATTTCCATTTTTAAGACCAAGCATCAACACACGTACGTCTCCAAAACTAGGATTCCCTTGAATACCTACCCTAACTTTTCCGGTTTCATAAGGCGTACTCGCAGGGTCTACAATAGGATTACCTTCTTCATCAAAATAAGTGATTTGATCTGCAAGCGTGTTATAATCTCCATTGAAGAAGGTTGCCTTAACGGTTTGTAAAACCTCAAGCGGCAATTTTAATCGATTCACTTCCGGCCAAATCAAATCTGGGCTACTGGTACCAAAAGCCGTTGGGCTCAGTGGTAATTCAATCTGATAGAAATTTGAGGTCAAATCGGTACCCATCCTGATGATCGCGACCACTTCATTCTCTACTACCTGAATTTCATTAATAAGCGACTCCAGATGCACAAACATTTCCAGATTCTCGTACTGTCGCATATCTAACCTGAAGTTCTTGTAAACAGCACGGCTATCCTGAGTCTCCAGATCACAAACCGTTAAAGATAAGGACTGTTCATTCTGGCGGATGTTGTTATTGTTATTGATAAGTTCTTCCCGATAAACTCCGGGAGGCAACACATAAGGTATTGGGTTACGGTTGTTGTTTTCTTCAATATTTACTGAAGTCACCTCAAAGCGTGTATTTTCGGTTGAAGGGTCTGACTCATCAGGATCTAAAGTGTATAAGTAACGACGGTAATCACCACGCACCAGATCAAAAGCTCCAAAGCGCAATACTGTAGGATCTTGCCATCCACTCATAAACATGCGCATAAAGCGAATAGACCTAAAATCGTTTATTCCACCTTTGCTTCCGGTAGGTTCACTGATCGGGATTTTAAATTGATACCAAGTTACCGGCATCGTATTTCCGTTTTGAAGAGTCACTTCTATATCGCGTTGATCAACGATAAACTCGTTTGAGATATCCAGGCTTTGAGGTGTAATATCAAGTTGATACTCATAATAACTATCAACGGTATTCATTGTAAAATCTCTGTTGAAATCTTCAACATCAGGAACCGTTGTAGACCCGCGGTCTGTTTGCGATACATCAACGGGCGAGTTCCCCTCAAGACCGTTATAATTTTTATATCGATTTAAAACCGAACCGGTCGCTGAAACAAAATATTGATAATTATCTCCTGAAGGATCTTCCAGACCTGCAAACTCCGGATAATTTTCTGCTTCCTGCGCATCACTTAAACCATCATAACCTACATCTTGATTGGTACGCTGCTCTCCTTCGGTATCAAAAGCATAGATCAAAGCTTGATTGTTGGGCACTTTTCCCCAGGCAGTCTCTACCGTATTGCTTGCCGAACCGTCTTGCGGCAAACCATTTTCATATTGTTTTCTTCCGTCTTTGAGTACGTCTTCAGAAATGTTACCCAAGTTTAGTGTAAGTCGGCCTCCGGGATTGGTTGCATTTTCAGCATAAATAAATGGATCCATTACCCAGAACTCAATGAACTCTACATTTTGCTGTTCAAAATCTGTAGAAGCAAATTGGCGCATGATTCCTCCAAAATTCTCTGTGGGATTTTCCAAAACACCATCCTGAGCATCCTGACTAAAATTATAAGGACCACGCTCTCCCGGATAGTAGGCCAGATCTAAGGTAAACAACGCCTGCGTGGTACCGGCAATAATATCTTGCTCCGGAAAAATCTCATCCCTAAAAACCCTACGCGTAGCATAGGTTGAAACATCGGCGTCTGTTATTCCATCAGGACGTTGACTTGTGTAAAAAATAGGATCTATCGTATACCAAGCCAACTTTGCCCTTTTGTAGCCTGTTCTTAAATCGCCATTCATCAATTCTCCTCCAAAATCAATAGGCGCCGAAGACAAAAACCATTGCAAGGGCGAACTGATATCAAGCGAAGTTTGAGTTCCTTCAAAGTCATCAATGTAAGAGGCTGCTTCCCCGCCAAAATCGGTAGCTTTAGGTTGTCCCGGAATTAAATAAGCAACTTCACCACGCAAAGAAACCGTAGAAGGTACATCGGTATCAATGTTTGGAAGCTTGTTGACCAGACGCGTTAAAAAGGGAACTTCTGTTGAAAAATTAGCATTAAGACCAAAAATAGTATTGTTGATAGGTTCAAAGCTATAGGTGGCTTTTTGCGTAAGCGGTCGCTCATTGAGATTGAGCAAAGTTCCCCCCACCACAAAATTCTCGTTGAATTGATGCTCCACATTTAAACCTGTAAAGCGTTTAGTTTGTTGACCAAAAAGCGCATTATTTTCGGTAGAAACCTGAATAGGAACTCCTGAACCTTTGAGCGCCTGATCTAGAATAATCACACGACCTCGTCGATAATCTACAGAATAGTCCAAACCTTCTTGCAACACACGACCGCCTGCAGTAACCGTCACAGACCCTTGTGGAATATTGAAACCGCCTATTGGGATTCCTTCTTCTTGCGTAGATTTAAAAGTACCCTGTAATTGAAATACATTTTTATCGGCATTATCCCGCGCGACAGTTTTGGTTGAATTATACAGTGAGCTGTATACATATTTTGCCTGGTTGGCATTATAGGTATCAGCCTCTCCATACTGCTCTCCGTTGCTCGCCCGAAGCTTGTTAAATAAATATTCTCCAAAAGGCTCAACCGAAGTAAAAATGATACTTCCGTTACGCACGTTTACCGTAATCCCTTCTTGAAAGTCAAAAAATCCATCACCTCCCACCTGTGGATCACCATATTGTGTGAGTCGGTCTAAATTGAACACATTCAATAATGGAGTGTTTGCCACATCATCTGGTAATGCCGGCCCGCCGGCTGCTGCTGTGATGTAGTTAATAGGTGAAGGCGAGTTGTAAACGATATTCATTCTAAAACCATCAGGCTCTAATTGTCCAACGCCTAAACCGTAGATATTTTTCATCATCAAATCCCAAACCGGTTCCTGAACATCTGTGATATTACTTTTAAGCAATTTTACCACCAGAGCTTGCGAAGTTCCACCTTGTCCCGGAGTAATAAAGCTATCTAGAATACCATCATTATTTACATCTCTCCCGTTGGTTTGATCGGGATCAGCAGCATCGGCGATCTGATCTCCATCGGTATCCTGACCATTATCATTTACACCATCTCCATCAGGATCTACGTCAACAATATCTGGCACACCATCACCATCGGTATCGGCATAAGCTCCGCTAGTGGCATCTACTCCATCATTTGCAAACTCCCCTACCTGATACACTTCGCCGTTGACCGTATATTGAAATGCCACACCCAATACTTCATCATTGTTCAAGCGCTGATTTAATGAGATATATCCCAATTGTGTATTCAAGGTATATTCTGAAGCGGTAAGTTTACGTGCATTTTCAAGCGAAACATAATCTGAACCGTCAGCAACTTGCACGCCACCAAACCCTTCTTGAACGGTTGCCGCATCACGTATCGCCGAAGTAAGCACAGAAGGTGCGGTACCGTTGATTCCGAAAGGGTTAAAATCATTACTGGAGTTTCTCGGGTATGCTCCTGCCGGCAGATTTATAAATCCGCCGGGAAGGTTAGGCAACCCTATTTTTGAAGGATCTGATTCCCCAACATCTTGAATTGCGACAATATTTCTAGTATTCTCAAACCGCTGTGTACGGTTGGTCACCCAAACTTCAATACGCGTTATTTGAACATTTGAATTGATAAAAGGATAATTTGCCAGCGCCCGGTCATAATTATCTCTAAAGTACTGTGCCAAAAAGTAATGGCGATTCTCATCGTATTCTAAGGCAAAAATGTCAAAATCCTGAATGGTCCCGTCACCTTGCGCAACCACTTGGTTGGTTTGTGATTGTTGTTCAGAAAACACACCGGTGATCGTCGTCTTTCCAAACTGAAGTTGGGTTTTTACCCCAAATAAACTTTGTGAACCTTGAATGAGCGCACTATTGAGCGGCATACTCACATTACCCACCTCTATTTTCTGAATGATATCATCTTCGTTAGGCGTGTACTCTAACTTTATTTGATTCTGAAAATTAAAGGTAGACTCGGTATCATAAACAGCATTCACCTGCAGTCGTGTCCCCACTTTACCTAGCAAACTTAAACTGATACGCTGATCAAAATCAAAACTGAAATTGCTTCGGTTACGTGGAGAGAAACTCGGGTTATCTTGTTTGGTAAACAATCCTCCAATATCCATTTCTACCGAACCTTGCGGTGTGAATTCAATAGTATTTCCGCCAAAAATAGATTCAAAAAAATCAGAGTCTACATAAAAGTTAGGCAATAGACTGTTTTGATTTTCTTTACCTTCTTCGGTGCGCCCGTCTACAGCGGCAATTTTCTCTTGAAAATAAGCCCGCATGCGCTCTTTTTTCACCAATTCTTTGAATTCGTCTGGCGTGAGAATTCTCGGGTAATTGATGTTATATGCTCCTAAAGTTTCAGAGTAGATATACTTATCGGTAAGTGGATCATAAGTATATTTTGAAATGATAGAATTGGGATTCTTTAAGCTTAATTTCCCTAGGCTTACACCGGCTTCAGTAGAGTCTTGTTCCTCTTCTTCTTGGGCAAACACGGGTATAGAACACAACAGCGTTCCTGATATCAATAGCATTTGTAAGGAAAACCAGCGTAGTTTTGTACCCAATGTCTATTACAATTTTTTTAGTGCCAATTTAATGATCGTCTCGACCGAAGCTTGCGGTTCGTCACGCACAATAGTTGTACATACTTTTTCTGCCTGCTTCCGCGCAAAGCCCAAAGTCTCTAATGCAGATAACGCTTCTTCCTTATTGGTATTGTCTGCAATTGGCGAAACTTCATTAATATCATAAACTTTAAGAATTTTATCTTTTAAGTCTAAAATTACGCGCTGTGCAGTTTTGGCTCCAATGCCTTTTACTCCTTGAATGGTTTTAACATCACCGGTAGCAATGGCCTGCTTAACCTGACTAGGTTCAAGAGAAGAAAGCATCGTACGCGCAATACTTGTCCCAACCCCACTTACAGATATTAGAAGTTTAAAAATCTCTCGTTCTGACTTATGAGCAAAACCGTAAAGCGTATGCGCATCTTCTTTAATATGCAAATAGGTATACAACATAATGCTTTCGCCTTCGGGCAAAAGTGAAAATGTATGTAATGAAATATTCACAAAGTAACCCACACCATGACATTCAATGACGACATCTGTGTGATTTTTCTCAATTAACTTCCCTCTTAAAAACGTAATCATGTACTAATAAAACGTTAAGGCCTCAAATGTACTAAAATTAATCAGCACACCTAAGGCCTATTTATTTAAGGCATTATGCTTTGTTTTGACCTAAAAGCTCTTCCTGCAACTTCTTACCTTTTTGCTGTGCATCGATCACTGCAACTGCAGACATATTTACGATCTCATCAACACTAGCTCCCAGTTGCAAAACGTGAACCGGTTTATTCATCCCCATCATTATAGGACCAATATTGTCTGCATTATTCAACTCCTTCACCATTTTATACATGATGTTTGCCGAATCGATATTAGAGAATACAAAGGTATTAACCTTTTTCCCCGCGAGTTTCGAGAATGGAAATTTACTCTTTAGCATATCTGCGTTAAGTGCAAAATCTGCCTGAACTTCCCCATCTACAGCAAGATCAGGATAATACTTATGTAAATACGAAACGGCTTCACGCACTTTATCTGCTTGCGGATTTTTTGAAGAACCGAAGTTAGAATACGAGATCATCGCAATTACCGGTTCCATACCAAAAAGGCGTACTGTACGCGCTGTCATCAATGCGATTTTTGCCAATTCTTTTGCTGTAGGTTCAATATTGATCGAAGTATCTGCTAAGAATAAAGGTCCGCGACTGGTATTCATCAAGTTGGCCGCAGCTACTTTCTGAACATTAGGCGCCGAACCAATAACTTCAAGTACAGGTTTTACCGCTGAAGGATAACTGCTGCTATATCCTGTGATCATCGCATCAACATCGCCCTGCTTCACCATCATTGACGCATAATAATTACGCTGTCTCAACAAACGCTGCGCGTCATAAAGTGTTACGCCTTTACGTTTGCGCTCCTGCCAGTAAATCTGAGCATACTCGTTAAGTTTCGGTTTTTCTTCGGGTGTTTTGGGATCTATAATTTGTACATCAGCATCAAAATCAAGCTCTTCCATAAGTTCAATTATGGTGTCACGATTTCCTAACAATACCGGCATACCTATACCTTCGTCGTGAATGATTTGCGCAGCTTTTAAAACGTCAAGCTGATCTGCTTCAGCATAAACAATACGCTTTGGCTCAGTTTTCGCACGGTTGAGTATAAGGCGCACAATTTTATTGTCTGAGCCCATACGCTCGTGCAACTCGTCTTCATACTTGACCCAATCGGTGATCGGCTCTCGTGCTACACCGCTATCCATCGCTGCTTTTGCAACCGCAGGCGGCACTTTTGCAATCAATCTAGGATCAAAAGGTTTTGGAATAATATACTCGCTACCAAAGTTGAGTCGGGTTTCACCATAGGCAATATTCACTTGCTCCGGCACCGATTCTTTAGCGAGTTCGGCCAAGGCTTTTACCGCAGCCATTTTCATTTCCTCATTAATTTTTGTTGCCCGCACGTCTAGCGCACCTCTAAAAATGAAAGGAAAGCCAAGCACATTATTTACTTGATTAGGATGATCTGATCGTCCCGTAGCCATAATGATATCATCACGCGTATCCATCGCGAGATTATAATCGATCTCCGGATTTGGATTTGCCATTGCAAAGACGATCGCATTAGGCGCCATTGATTTTAACATCTCGGGAGATACAATATCTGCAATAGATAAACCGATAAACACATCGGCATCAACCATTGCTTCATCCAGCGTATCAATTTTACGATCTGATGCAAACTCGGCTTTTTCTGCAGAAAGATTCTCACGATCACTACGTATCACTCCTTTACTGTCAAGCATTACAATATTTTCGGCCTTTGCCCCAAACGCCTTATAAAGTCGGGTACAAGAAACCGCCGCAGCACCCGCACCACTTACTACGATGCGAATGTCTTCCATCTTTCTATCTGTCAACTCCACAGCATTGAGCAACGCAGCTGCAGAAATGATCGCTGTCCCGTGTTGATCATCGTGCATCACAGGAATATCGAGTTCTTCTTTTAAACGTCGTTCAATCTCAAAAGCTTCAGGAGCTTTGATATCTTCGAGGTTGATTCCTCCAAAAGTTGGCGCAATATTCTTTACTGTTTCGATAAAAGCATCTACATCTTTGGTATCTACTTCAATATCAAAAACGTCTATTCCTGCAAAAATTTTAAACAGAAGCCCTTTACCTTCCATCACCGGCTTTGAAGCTTCGGGACCAATATCGCCAAGTCCAAGAACTGCTGTTCCGTTAGAAATTACAGCAACTAAATTTCCTTTAGCTGTGTATTTATAAGCATTTTCTTTATCCTTTTCAATCTCCAGACAAGGCTCTGCAACTCCCGGTGAATACGCCAAGGAAAGGTCGCGTTGAGACGAATATTTCTTGGTAGGTACAACCGCGATCTTACCCGGTTTTGGTTTTGCATGATAAACTAAAGCCTCACGGCGCTTACTTTCTTTGCTCATAATTCTATTGTTTGCTAGTAGTACAAAAGTAAGCCTATTATTGAATCACCCTAAGAAATCTGAAGGTTTCCTTTTATCAATTTTTAATACTGAATTACCTCCTAACGGTTAAGACATATTAATTTCATCTGAAGAATAACTCTTTTTTAAACGCAAGGCCAATACTGCCGCGATAATAAAAAACACGCCACCAAAAAGAATTGCATTTACCGCATTATCGTCGAGTAGATTTTTGATAATAGGTCCAAATGTTACCGTTTGTATCAACATAGGAATCACGATCATCATATTTACAATTCCCATATAGACGCCGCGTTTTTGCTCTGGAATAACTTTAGAAACCATCGCATACGGAATCCCCATCATCGCCGCCCAGCCAATACCGAACAATACCATAGGAATAAGCAGCGCATATTCATTTTTTATGAAAGGCATGCTTAACAATGCAATTCCTGTAAAAACCAAACTCAATACATAAACATTGCGGGAACCGTATTTCTTAGCAAAAGGAACCAATGCCAGAGCAACGATCATCGTTACAAAATTGTAGGTCCCGTTCATCAAACCTGTTTGTGCTAAAGCCTGTTCAGAAATCATTTGAAAATTTTGAGCAAATGCAGTGTCTCCCGTCCCAACGGTTCCGCCAGATTTACATGCCTCCATAATCGCTTCAAAGCGTTGATTATCTTCATTGGTCAACCCGTAAATACTATTGCGCAACATAGGCGTGATAAACTGCCAATACACAAATAACGCATACCATTGAAAGAAATAAACCGCTGCTAATTTTTTAAGCATCTTAGGCATATTACCGATTGCAACTATAATTTCTGCAAATGGCTCTTGAATTCGCTGAAGAAAGGTGGATTCCTGTTTTTCCTTTTTTAGAATTGCCAAAGCCTCGTCTGACGGAGGAATTTCAGGAGTTTTCCAAACCGACCAAGAAATAGTTACTACCGAAGCAATTGCCCCAAGGAAAAACGAATAATACACCCACGTTGGAATATTAGAAACGGTCTCGGTTGCTGTAGAACATAACGCGGCACTCTGCTCTGCCGAAGTCCCGAACCAGTCTTGAAAGAGGAAAAGAGAAAAGTTAGCAATCGTAATCCCGGCTCCTACAAACAAGCTTTGCATTTGATAGCCAAACGTCAATTGATCATCATTGAGTTTATCTCCTACAAACGCACGGTAGGGCTCCATGGCTGTATTGTTTGCTACATCAAGTATCCATAACAAACCAACTGCGAACCACAACTCTGGACTATACGGAAATGCAAAAAGGCATAAACTTCCTAAAATTGCACCTATGAGAAAAAACGGTTTTCTACGGCCGCCCCATTTTGGCAACCATGTTTTATCTGAAATCGCACCAATTATGGGCTGAATTAAAAGTCCGGTTACCGGCCCGGCAAGATTAAGAATTGGCAAATCGGCGTGGTCTGCGCCTAAAAAAGAAAAAATAGGATTGATCGCTGTTTGCTGCAGCCCAAAACTGAATTGAATACCGAAGAATCCAACATTCATATTCCATATTTGCCAAAAAGAAAGATTTGGCTTTTTCAGCATACTCAGCACCTTATTCATAATATTTTAAATTTCAAACGTTTTCGGTTAGCAATTAATAATATTATGACATAAAAAGCAAAAATATCTCAGTTTTTAAAATATAAAAGTAGAATCAGTCAGCGTCTGCAGCATTCTCTAGAAAATCGATATTTCGTTTTAATCCGCTAAATTTTGTGCGCTTTACAGGAGATTTTTTGAAGATTTCAGAAAAAACTTCCTGCGTGAGCTCTTTCCACTCTTGTTTAGAGTATTCCAGTAGCTTCGGTTTTGGGTTGAATAAAGGTTCGTTATGTGGTTTTGAGAAGCGATTCCACGGGCATACATCCTGGCATACATCACAACCAAACATCCAATCATCCATTTTATCTTGAGCATAATCAGGAATCTCATTTTTCAATTCGATCGTAAAATAACTGATGCATTTGCTACCGTCTACCACATAAGGATCAACGATTGCCTGTGTAGGACACGCATCGATACACGCCGTACACGAACCGCAATGATCGGTAACCGGAGTGTCGTATTCCAGCTCAAGATCGATGATCAATTCAGCAATAAAATAAAAAGAACCTACTTGCTTGGTGAGTAAATTACTATTCTTCCCTATCCATCCCAGACCGCTTTTTGCCGCCCAAGCTTTATCTAAAACAGGAGCCGAATCTACAAAAGCTCTTCCATCTACCTCGCCAATATGTTCCCTGATCGCTTCGAGAAATCCCTTCAGTTTATCTTTAATTACAAAATGATAATCGGTACCGTATGCATACTTCGAAATCTTATAGGAATCGTCTCGCTGTCTTTCTTCAGGATAATAATTCAGCAGTAACGAAACCACGCTTTTTGCTCCGGGAACCAGCAAGGTTGGATCTAAGCGTTTATCAAAATGGTTTTCCATATAATGCATTTCACCATTTCGATTTTTATTGAGCCAATCTTCAAGTCGCGGCGCTTCTTGCTCGAGAAAACCTGCTTTTGAAATACCACAACTCATAAAGCCCAGTTCTTTGGCTTTGTCCTTTATCCACGAAGTATATTTGGCTTTAGTATTCAAAATCTCTTGGTGTAAAGGTGAGCAAGACATCTTTAGGTTTAAGCGTGATCAGCGGATTGATCGCAATAGGAGCGGTTTCTTTTTTGATCTTAAACTTTTTAACCAAATGACTCACCGTTAGAATCATCTCATACATCGCAAAATTATTGCCAATACACATTCGCGGCCCTGCCCCAAAAGGATAGTAATACGGAGAATATTTTAAGCTGTCATCAGCAAAACGGTCAGGATTAAATTCTTCAGGTCGCTCCCAAAAATCGGTATGTCTGTGAATTTCAAAAATGGAAAATAGAATATTGGTTCCCGCTTCAATCTCAAAATCGTCAAATTGATCTTTTTCAATGCTAATGCGATCGATAAAATACGCCGGCGGATATAGACGCATAGCCTCGTTGACCACCTGATTGGTATACTTGAGCGTTTTGATTTTTTCTAAAAGATCTACTTCGTTATCGGCTGCTAAGCTTTCGGCATAAAGTTTATCCTGAACTTCAGGATTTCGAGCCAACAAGGCTGCGGTAAAAGTTAATGCATTCGAAGTCGTTTCATGCCCCGCGATAAAGAGGATTAGAATTTCATCAATAAGTTGTTCGCGACTCATTGGCGTGTCGTCCTCATAACGCGCGTCTAGCAACATATCGAGTAAATCATCGTGTCGAATACCGCTAGCGATGCGATCATCTATAAGTTTACTTAGAATTTGCCGTGCTTCAAGCGATTGCTTTAAGGCACTTTTTAGAGCGCCAGAAACATGAAACCACCAGTTTAAGTAAGGCTGTCGCAACTCTTTGACCATCATACGCTGATTGCTCTCTGTAATATGCTGTAGTCTGTTGATCGCCTTTTGATCAATCACATTACTGAATAAGGCCTGAACGACCGTATTAAAAGCCAGATCATTGAAAATAGGAAAAATATCAAAGGCTTTACCGGTTTCAATTTTAGTGAGTTCCTCCTGAATGACTTCATCAACTTTCTGAAGTAACCCGTGCAGGGTTTTCTTGTGAAATGCCGGTTGAATGAGTTTGCGCTGTTTTGCCCAGTGCTTGCCATTTGCTGTTAAAAGACCTTGACCAACATATTTGGCCAGATCACGAGTTTGAATGGGAGACTTTTGATACTTTTTTTGATTTTTCTGAAGTGCGTGTTGTGCAAAATGTGCGTCTCTAGAAAAGAGAACGCTTCGGGTAAAACCTATTTTCAACTGAAACGTATTGCCTTTAGATTCAAAATTTCGGTGATGAAAGGGCAACGGGTTTTTTAAGATCGACAACGCCGATCTCAAAAATTGAAAAATGGAAACTTTTGGAAAAGCCTTCCCCATATCACAAGTTTAAAACAATCCACCTTGAATAGGTCCTTTCACTCGGTTCAAATGCGTATACGCCGCTTCGGTCACTTCACGCCCTCTTGGTGTTCTCACAATAAAGCCTTGCTGTATCAAAAAGGGCTCATACACTTCTTCAATGGTTTCGGCACTTTCAGAAACAGCCGTCGCGAGTGTGGTGATTCCAACAGGTCCGCCTTTAAATTTATCTATGATGGTTGCAAGAATTTTATTGTCCATTTCATCCAATCCGTGTGCGTCTACATTAAGCGCTTTAAGGCTAAAACGTGCGATCTCGATATCAATCGTTCCGTTTCCTTTGATCTGTGCAAAATCACGCACCCTACGCAACAATGCGTTAGCAATACGCGGTGTTCCCCTACTTCTACCGGCAATTTCTATCGCGGCTTCCATATGAATAGGAACATTGAGTATTTCGGCACTGCGTTGAACGATTGTAGTCAAAAGTTCGGTATTATAATACTGTAGTCTTGAAGAGATTCCAAAACGTGCACGCATAGGCGCGGTAAGCAATCCTGAACGCGTAGTCGCACCTATAAGCGTAAACGGATTAAGCGTGATTTGAACCGTACGTGCGTTTGGTCCACTCTCGATCATAATATCGATCTTGAAGTCTTCCATCGCAGAATACAAATATTCTTCAACAATTGGACTTAGTCGATGTATCTCATCAATAAACAACACATCGCGCTCTTCAAGATTAGTAAGCAATCCCGCAAGATCTCCCGGCTTATCCAAAACGGGACCAGAGGTCACTTTGATATTAACCCCAAGTTCATTGGCAAGAATATTTGCCAAAGTCGTTTTACCCAAACCCGGAGGACCGTGAAACAAAGTATGATCTAAAGCCTCTCCTCGACCATTAGCTGCTTGAACGAAAATTTCAAGATTCTCAATGACCTGTTCTTGACCGGTAAAATCATCAAAACTGAGCGGCCTTAAAGCACGCTCGATATCATATTCCTCGTGAGAAAAACCTTCTCCGCTTGGATCTAAATGTTCATTCATAACGTAAAGATACTAAATAGGCATTCATCGTTTACTTTAATACTGATGAATAAAAAAAGCCCGCGAACTGCGGGCTTTTACTTTTATATTTTCGAATCGACCTAGTGATTCATTTCTTCTTCATTAGGCTGAAGTGGAACATTCTGAGGAATATAATCTTGACCAGGAATTACATAATCTGTTTCATCCTCATTCAGTTTACTATAGTCATAAGACCAACGGTATACAGATGGAATCTCACCTTCCCAGTTTCCGTGAATGTGCTTCAATTCAGTAGTCCATTCTAAGGTATTTGATTTCCAAGGGTTCTTAGGACCTTTCTTTCCATAGAATATTGAAGAAAAGAAGTTGTATAAGAATACCAGTTGAACAGAAGCAGTAACGATCGCAGCAATGGTAATCATCACGTTTACGTCTGCCAAATCATCAAAGTATGGGAATGCTGTGTTTGAGTAATAACGTCTTGGAAGACCCGCCATACCAATAAAATGCATTGGGAAGAAAACAGCATAAGATCCAATCGCAGTCACCCAGAAATGAACATAACCTAGATTCTTATTAAGCATACGCCCTTCAAACATTTTAGGGAACCAGTGATATACTCCGGCAAAAAGACCGTACAGTGCAGATATACCCATCACTAAGTGGAAATGCGCTACTACAAAGTAAGTATCGTGAACGTTAATATCTAAGGTAGAGTCTCCTAAAATAATACCTGTTAAACCACCGGTAATAAATGTTGAAACTAAACCAATAGAAAACAGCATTGCAGGGTTCATCTGCAGATTACCTTTCCATAATGTGGTTATATAGTTAAAAGCCTTTACCGCAGATGGAATTGCAATTAACAAAGTTGTAAAGGTAAATACAGATCCAAGGAATGGATTCATACCCGATACGAACATATGGTGACCCCATACAATCGTAGAAAGGAATGCAATAGCTAATATAGAAGCAATCATCGCACGATAACCAAAAATCGGTTTACGTGAATTTGTTGCAATAACTTCTGAAGAAATACCTAATGCAGGTAGTAATACAATATAAACTTCAGGGTGACCTAAGAACCAGAATAAATGTTCAAACAAAACCGGCGAACCACCTGAGTTGTGTAGTACCTCACCTCCAATATATATGTCAGATAGGAAGAATGAAGTTCCAAAGC
Source organism: Leeuwenhoekiella sp. CH_XMU1409-2 (assembly GCF_037029365.1). Lineage (NCBI taxonomy): Bacteria > Pseudomonadati > Bacteroidota > Flavobacteriia > Flavobacteriales > Flavobacteriaceae > Leeuwenhoekiella > Leeuwenhoekiella sp. CH_XMU1409-2. The sequence goes on from NZ_JAYMEI010000003.1 coordinate 88,955, forward strand.
TTCTATCCATTATCAAGAGCAATGCAGCAGACAATAATACAGGGAAAGAAACAACCCCAATAATCGCAGTTACGAAGAATGCCCAGATGGTAAGTGGAAGTCTTGTCATAGACATTCCTTTGGTTCTCATATTGATTACAGTAACAATATAGTTAAGTGAACCTAATAAAGAGGATGCAATGAAAATTGCCATAGAAACTAACCATAAAGTCATACCGGTACCAGCAGCTGAAATCGATTCTGGTAGTGCACTCAATGGAGGATAGATCGTCCATCCAGCAGCGGCAGGACCTGCTTCAACAAAAAGTGATGAACACATGATAACAGCAGACAAGAAGAACAACCAGTAAGAAACCATATTCAAAAATCCTGAAGCCATATCACGAGCTCCAATTTGAAGTGGAATCAAAAGGTTACTAAAGGTACCACTCAAACCAGCTGTAAGTACAAAGAATACCATGATGGTACCGTGAATGGTAACCAAGGAAAGGTAAATACTTGGATCCATAACTCCTTCAGGAGCCCATTTACCAAGGAAAATTTCAAATACAGTAAAGCTTTCTTCTGGCCACGCTAATTGGATTCTAAAAAGTATTGACATTGCAATACCTATAACTCCCATTAACAAACCAGTAATCAAGTACTGCTTTGAGATCATCTTGTGATCTGTACTAAAAATATATTTACTTATAAATGTCTGATGATGATCGTGATGTGCGTGATCATCGTGAGCATGTTCAAAAGCTGTTGCGTTTGTTGACATATCTAGTTTCTTTTAAAAATCAATTTTACTGCTGAGCTACGCTCGCCTCAAAAGTCTGTTGTGTTTCTAACCAAGCTTCATAATCTTCTTGAGACTCCACCACTATTTTCATTTGCATGTTGTAGTGACTTGACCCACAAATTTTGTTACAAAGCAGGTAATAATCAAACTCATCATATGCATCCAATGCTGGCTCTCCTGCAGCTACCAATTCTTTATTTTTCTCCTTACGTATCTCTTGAATTGTACGCATTTTATCTTGCATATAATCCGTTTGACGAATCTCTTCAGTAGTTACTGTAGGCGTAAAAGAAAATTGAGTGATCATACCTGGCACCACGTTCATTTGCGCTCTAAAGTGCGGCATATACGCCGAGTGCAATACGTCCTGAGATCTCAATTTAAAAATCACCTGACGTCCTACCGGAAGATGTAACTCTTGCGTTACAACATCATCTTGACCATCTGCATCACTTGGATCGATACCTAATTGGTTAACACCCTCAATAAAACGTACGTTCGCATCACCTAAGATATTGTCTTCACCGGCGTAGCGTGCTTTCCAGTTGAAACGTTGCGCATAAAGCTCTACAACTAATGCATCCTCATCTTCCTCGAAATTCATAATGTCAGACCACGTAAACAAACCGTAAATAATTAGACCTGCTAAAACAATCACAGGAATAATGGTCCATATGAATTCTAATTTATCGTTATCAGCATAGAACAAAGCTCTTTTTCCTTTCTCTCCTTTGTATTTGTAGGCAAAAAAGTGAAGCAAAAACTGTGTAATGATTTGCACAACCATAATAAGTGCGATAGAGATAAACATCAAATTATCGTACTTACCACCGTGAGCAGAAGAAGCTTCTGGCAGATAGAATTTAGAATAATGCCAGAAACAATAGAACATTAAGAAGTAAAGGAACACCATAAACATAACCATCAATTTGGCATTGATACGGTTATCCTTTCCATTTGCAACGTCTGAAGTTCCTTCTTCAGAACTTCCCTTAGACAGCGCATATATTTTACTCATTTGCCATATTGCTACAGCAAAAAGAATGATTACAATAAGTACTAAAAAGACGGTCATTTTTGTGTTTTTTCTGTTCGTTGATATTAATAGTGAAAATGCTCGCTTTCTACTAAGAATGGATTATTCTTAGGTCTCAACGATACTTTAGCTAATCCTAAGCCTACCATTAAAATAAACAGACCTAAGAAGAATAGTAACGCAGCGAATTCTGTGATTCCGAAAGACCAATGTGGTCCAACCGTAGATGGCATAACTAATAGGAAAATATCTATATAGTGTCCTACTAAAATGAAAACACCAGCGATCACAACAAACCAAGAAACGCGTTTGAAATCACTATTCATCAATATTACAATTGGGAATACAAAGTTGATGATAATCATTCCGAAGAAAATAGGATTATACTCTTGTATTCTCAAAATAAAATAAGTCACCTCTTCTGGAATGTTTGCATACCAGATCAACATAAATTGACCAAACCATAAGTACGTCCAGAATACACTGAAACCAAACATAAACTTAGCCAAGTCATGTAAGTGACTATCATTTACAAATTCTAATTTACCTATCGCTTTAAGTGAAACCGTTACTATTGCTATAACAGTTACTGCTGAAACGATCATACTAGCAAAGATGTACCAAGCAAAAAGGGTACTATACCAGTGTGGAGTCATCGACATAAACCAGTCCCAAGCCATTGTAGACTCGGTAACAATAAAGAATGCTAAGAAGTATACCGAATATTTGAATAAGTTCTTATATGGCTTATCTCCTTCGGCGGTATCCATTGCCAGAGAATTTTTTCTAGCAAAATGTCTGTATAAGTTCCACCCTATGATATAGATGATACCTCTGATCAACCAAAAAGGAAAGTTCAAATACACTGATTTTTCTTGAAGAATAGTATCCTCTGCTACTAACTCGTGATTTTGCCAAGGAAAAAAATGTTCTCCTGCAAAGATCACGATCAATAAAACGATCACAGATCCCGGAAGGAGATAGTTTGTAATCCCTTCCATCACTCTAAATAATACCGGAGACCATCCTGCTTGAGCTGCATTTTGAATTGCATAAAAAACAAGCGTTCCTAAAGCGATCATCATAAAGAAAAAGGCTGCTACGAAAACAGCAGACCAAGGTTTTGTCTGCATCTGATGCAATACGTGCTCCATATGCTCTCCTTCACCGTGCGCTTCGTGGCCCATATCCTTATCGTGTGCCATTGCCTTTTCAGAATACCCATGTTCCTGACGCGCCTCGTCAACAAAATTTGCTTCTTCGTGACTAGCTTCTTCACCATGATGCTCTTCATGAGAGGCAAGTACTTCACTTGCTTCTTCAACCGTAGCGGGTACAGATAAAAATCCATAAACCACACCTACAAGTCCAAGAACCATACTAATTATGGCAAAAAGTCTTAATTTACTTGATAACGTGTACATAATTTTGAAATATCCTGCCTTTATTATTCTTCAGTTTGCGCTTCAGTTTCCTCTTCGGTTGCAGTTGCTTCAGCACTTGCAACATCTTCAGAAGTAGCTTCCTCTTCAAATGCTCTTTTAGGCTTTCCGTCAAGGGCATCTTTTAGATCGATCACATAATGGTTAATTAACCAAAGCTCACGCTCTGTTGTTTGAGATGCATAAGATCCCATAGTGTTAAGACCATAATAGGTTACGTGATATACACTTCCTTCAGTAATCGCACGTCCCTGATCATTATAAGCAGGAACCCCTAATATTTTTTCGCGTTTAGCTAATGTACCTTTACCATCACCTTTGTCACCGTGACAAATAGCGCAATAAATAGTGTACAACGCTTTCCCTTCATTTAAGTTATCTTCTGTGTATGGCACCGGGTTAGTCAAACTAGCTTTGGCCGCCTCATAACCTTCTGTGCTGTTCTCATAACCGTAAGGCATCCAACCACGCGAAACAGTTCCCTCTGCCGGCTGCATAGCTTCCATTCCGTTAGGAAAAACCTCATAATTGCCATAGGTCTCATAACCTACATCTTCATACATGTTAGGCATATATTGATAGTTGGGATGATCTTTATCCTGACAAGAGGCCATAAAAACCAACATCATTACCAATGAACCTAATATTTGAATATTATTTTTCATTTGTTACGCGTGTTCTTCGTTATGAATTAGACTTATCTCTGTAGCTCCTGTATCATAAAGAAACTTAGAAAGTTCATCAAGATCGTGATTTGCTGCATCAACTTCGATCAAAAAGTGATCATCAGTTGTACGAACGTCTGGATTCTCAGCTTTTTTAAAAGGCCAAATCTTACTTCTCATATAAAAAGTAATAACCATAAGGTGGGCCGCAAAGAATACCGTTAATTCAAACATAATTGGCACAAAAGCAGGCATATTTTGCAGGTAAGAAAAACTTGGTTTACCCCCAATATTTCTTGGCCAATCTTCAATCATTATGAAGTTCATCATAAGGGTCGCCACACTCAATCCAATTAATCCGTAGATAAATGAACATATAGCGATACGAGTATAAGGTAATCCCATAGCCTTATCCAAGCCGTGAACCGGAAATGGCGTATATACCTCAATAATTCGATAATGTTTAGAACGCAGTGCTTTTACTGCCTTCATAAGGATATCATCATCATTGTAAAGCACGTGTAAAACGTTTCCTGATGCCATAATTATTGTTTAAGATTTTGTGCCTGACCTGCCCAATCATCGCGCTCTGCTCTACCAGGAAACGCATCGATGATTTCGTCTAAAAGGTCATATTCTGTTTTAGTCATTTTACTCACCTGATCATAGGTATAAATACCTAACTGATGTAGCTTTTGCTCCAATACCGGACCAACACCACTGATCTTTTTCAGGTCATCAGCTGATTGTGTTGCCGGATCATAAGTTCCTATTTTAGCAAGCATCAAATCAATCTCTGCTTTTTTCGTTTCAGTATCAACTAATGCATCTGCATTTACAGTAGATTGGTGATAAGTACTTTTAGCATTTGAAGCAGCGGCTAAACTCTCTGGTCGAGTCGCATAGTTAGAGGTACGCTTATCTGTTGCTGTACCAGCTAAATCTTCACCTGACTCTCTAATTCTCTTGTAGCGTTCTCCTGAAGATTTAAGAATACTCTTAACCTCTGCTTGTGCAATAACCGGGAATGTACGAGCATACAATAAGAACAACACGAAGAAGAATCCAATTGTACCTACAAACACTCCTATATCAACAAATGTAGGTGAGAACATCGTCCAAGTAGAAGCCAAACGGTCTTTACTCAAACAGATTACAATAATATCAAAACGCTCAAACCACATACCAATATTAATCACAAGAGCTACGATAAATGTCCAAAGAATATTTCTTCTCCATTTCTTAACCCAAAGCGTAAGCGGCACGATTAGGTTACAAATAATCAGTGCCCAGAATGCCCACCAATAGGGTCCTGTGGCAGCACCAAATGATAAGTATGTATAGTTTTCATAAGGCACCCCAGAGTACCATCCGATGAAATATTCCGTTAAATAAGCAACTGTTACGATACCACCGGTAAGCAAGATTACCTTATTCATAAATTCAATATGAACAATGGTAATATAGTTTTCAAGGTTAACCACTTTTCGCATTACCAAAAGAAGCGTTTGCACCATAGCAAATCCAGAGAAAATCGCTCCCGCTACGAAATAAGGAGGGAAAATCGTACTGTGCCATCCCGGTACAACCGAAGTAGCAAAGTCAAAAGATACAATTGTGTGTACCGAAAGTACTAGCGGAGTTGCAAGACCCGCAAGAACAAGAGACACCTCTTCAAAACGCTGCCAGTCTTTTGCACGACCACTCCATCCAAAACTTAAAATACCATATATTTTTTGCTGAAACGGACTCTTAGTGCGGTCACGAATCATTGCAAAGTCAGGTAAAAGACCCGTCCACCAGAATACCAATGAAACCGATAAATAGGTAGAAATTGCAAATACGTCCCAAAGAAGTGGTGAGTTGAAGTTAACCCATAATGATCCAAATTGGTTTGGAATAGGCACAACCCAATACGCTAACCATGGACGCCCCATGTGAATGATCGGGAACAAACCTGCCTGCACAACCGCGAAAATTGTCATCGCCTCTGCAGAACGGTTAATCGCCATACGCCATTTTTGACGGAAAAGTAATAATACAGCAGAAATAAGAGTACCAGCGTGACCAATACCTACCCACCATACAAAGTTTGTAATATCCCAAGCCCAACCAATGGTTTTGTTAAGACCCCAAACTCCAATACCTGTAGACACTGTATATACAATACAGCCAAGACCCCACAAGAACGCAATAAGCGCGATAGAAAAACAAATCCACCAAGACTTATTGGCTTTACCAAGAATAGGAGCACCTACATCTACACTGATGTCGTGATAAGATTTCTCTCCAAGAATCAAAGGCTCTCTTATGGGTGCTTCGTAATGTGACGACATATTAATATATTGATATTTATTTTATACTAAATTAAGCTTCTGCAGTATTCTTAACTTTTACCTGATAGAATACATTAGGCTTCACACCAATATCTTCAAGTAAATAATACTTACGTTTATCATTTTTCAATTCTACGATCTCAGAATCTGGCATATTCACATCACCAAACTTGATAGCGCCGTTATCACAAGCATTACTACAAGCGGTTGCAAACTCACCATCCTCTACTGCTCTACCTTCACGTTTCGCATCAAGAATTGTTTTTTGTGTCATCTGAATACAGAAAGAACATTTCTCCATAACCCCGCGAGAACGTACTGTAACGTCAGGATTAAGCACCATACGACCAAGATCATTGTTCATGTTGTAATCAAACTCATCGTTTTCTGCATATAGGAACCAGTTGAAACGACGCACTTTGTATGGACAGTTGTTAGCACAGTAACGTGTACCTACACAACGGTTATAAGTCATCTGGTTTTGACCTTGTCTACCGTGACCAATCGCAGCTACAGGACATACAGTCTCACAAGGAGCGTGATTACAGTGCTGACACATCACAGGCTGGAATGCAACTTCAGGATTGTCATAAGACTGCTTTTCTACCACTGAGTAACTGTCAAAAGCAGGAAGCTCCTCAAGAGTTTTAGTTTCCTCTTCAAATGTATCTACAGAAGAATAGTAACGGTCAATACGCAACCAATGCATATCTCTGAAGTTTCTAACTTCTTGCTTACCTACTACAGGAACATTGTTCTCAGAGTGACAGGCGATAACACACGCACCACAACCGGTACACGCATTAAGGTCGATAGAAAGGTTAAAATGCGGCCCCATGGTATCGTCAAAAGATTCCCAGATATCCGCATTCTTATCTCTTACGGAAATTTCAGAGTGGTTATAATCAACCTCTCCTACGGGGTTCCAAGCGTGAACGTCTTTAGTATTAAAAATCTCTAAAGTGGTCTCCCGTATAATATCATCCGCACGCCCAGCCATCGTGTTCTGCATTTGAACACAAGCAAATTCGTGCACACCACCTACTTTTTCAATCTGAACAGATTGTGTGGCGCTAAAATCTTTATATAATGGGTAAGCATTAACACCTACCTGCATTTCTTCTTGAACAGCAGCTTTTTTACCATAACCTAAAGCTAAACCTACTGATCCCGGAGCTTGACCTGGTTGCACATAAACAGGAACATTCTCGATAGTTTTTCCATCAAGAGTGATGTTTACATAATTACCGTTTAAAGCTCCTTTAGAAGTAATTTCATTTTCAATCCCTAACTTGTCTGCATCTACTTTAGACATAGTCAGGTAGTTATCCCAAGAAGTTCTTGTGATCGGATCTGGAAACTCCTGCAACCAAGGATTGTTAGCCTGCTCTCCATTTCCTATACCAGTACTTGAATACAAAGTCAACTCATAACCAGATGTTGAAGCTTCTTCTTGAGCTAGAGCAGCAACAGCGCTCAAAAGCGTGATCGCACCGTTTGAAGTAGCACTTGACATTTCAGCAGTTTCTTCAGCTGCAGGAATAGAACCGGCAACAAAACCATCGTGCAATGCCTGATTCCAGCTTGTTGAAGCGTTACTCCAATTATTTTTTAGATACTCATAATACGTAACCTCTTGATCTGTCCAGGCTAATAGCGAATCCTGAAATTGTCTTGTATTGAATAAAGGACGAATTGTAGGCTGCGTTAAGCAAATCTGCCCTTTCTTGATTTCAACATCACCCCAAGATTCAAGATAGTGAGGAGCTGGAGCCAAATAATTACAAAGAAGTCCGGTCTCATCTTCTTTCATATTGAAAGAAACCTTAACATCAACATTCTCTAATCCAGCAACAAATTCTTCAGCATTAGGCAAACTATAAGCAGGATTCACACCCGCAACAAGTAGCGCACCTACTGCACCAGAATTCATATCAGCAACCAATTGCCGCACCTCTTCAGCATTACCTTGACGCGTCATCTTTGGTGCTTGAACATCAATTATCGTACTACCTAAAGTTTCGTTAATTGATAAAGCTACCATTTGCGCATTCGCATCCTGAACACCAGTCACAAACACCCCTTTACTTCCCGCTTTACGCAGTTGAGCTGCAGCACTCTTTACTGCCTCATCAAGTTCGGCAGGTAATCCTGTATTAGCACTTCCTCCAGAAACAATTGACTGAATAGCCGCAACCGCTTTTTTCTGTTGAGACGGAGTCATCGGCACACGCTTATCAGCATTTGCACCAGATAAAGTCATATTCGCCTCAAACTGTACGTGACGTGACATTTTTCCATTTTTAGGAACACGGCTCTTAGCATAGGTTGGACCGAAACCACCACCTTGCCAATCACCTAAAATATCAGCACCTACTGAAATTATAACTTCAGCTTCAGAGAAATCATAATCAGCCAATGCACGCTCACCATATTTGCTTTCAAAAGCATCCAAAGCCGCCTGCTCTCCTATCGCATCGTAAGTAACATGCTTTACATTAGGATACGCTGCACTAAACTCTGAAATCAACTTTGAAGTTGAAGGAGAGGCAAAAGTTTGCGTTAATAACACAATACTTTTTCCTCCTAAATTTTTTAATTTATCACCTAACTGACTATCTAACTCTGACCAAGAAGCATCTGCTCCATCAATCTTAGGACCTTGCAACCGCTTAGTATCATACATAGACAACACAGAAGCATGAACCCTTGCATTATTACCTCCTAAAGAAGCAGCCAGTTTGTTATTTTCAATTTTAATAGGTCTTCCTTCGCGCGTTTTAACCAAAACACTAGCAAAGTCAAAACCATCTGCCATGGTTGTAGCGTAGTAGTCTGCCTTTCCTGCGGTAATGCGCTCTGGAGCCACTACGTAAGGAATGGACTTGTTTACAGGCCCTTCACAAGCCGCAAGTGTTGCAGCCGCAGTAGAAAAACCTACATACTTTAAGAAATCACGACGCGTAGTTGACGAAGCATCTAACGAATCTTTGTCCCCAAGAAACTCATCCATAGGAATTTCTTGCGCAAATTCATTCTGTTTAAGCGCCTCAACAATAGAGCTATTCTCATTTAGCTCCTCAACACTTTTCCAGTATTTCTTGTTTGATGACATAAAATCTATTGTTATTTATTTTGAAACGCGAGTTAGACTACACGCAATCTTAACTTATTAATAATGGCATTTACCACACTCAAGACCTCCCATTTGTGCCGCAGTCAACTGCTCTACACCATACTTCTTAGAAAGCTCTTCGTGAATTTTTTCGTAATACGGATTTCCATCCATCTTCACATTAGTCTCACGGTGACAGTTAATACACCAACCCATAGTTAATGGTGCATTTTGATACATAATCTCCATCTCCTCCACAGGACCGTGACAAGTTTGACACTGCACCCCGGCAACACTTACGTGCTGTGAGTGATTAAAGTAAGCAAAATCTGGTAGATTATGAATACGCACCCATTCTACAGCCTGAGTCTCCCCGGTATATGATTGAGTCGCAGGATCCCATCCAGTAGCTTTATATAACTTCTGAATTTCTTTATCGTAAAATTCTTTTGAATAATCCTCAGTAACTGAACTGAATTCTGAAGTCGCATCAGCAACTTCACTAATACTTTTGTGACAGTTCATACACACATTCAAAGAAGGAATTCCTGAAGTTTTACTCGTACGTGCTGAAGAGTGACAATATTTACATTCGATCTGGTTATCACCTGCGTGAATTCTATGCGAATAATGAATTGGTTGAATTGGTTGATAGCCTTGATCAACACCCACCTGCATCATCCAACCGTAAGCGAAGTAAGCACCACCTAAAAGCAATACAATCACAGAAACAAGAACCAAGAATTGATTTTCAACAAAAGCCTTCCAAATTGGCTTGCGCGATTCTTTAACAGGCAACGCGACACCTTGTGCAACTGCAAATTTTCTAAGTGTATTATTCACAAGAAGCAATACCGCAACAAGCATCACAAGCACTACAGCCAAAATAGCTAAGATCACAGTGCTCGAAACACCACCTCCACTCTGACCGGCGCCACCACCAGCATTTGCCGGCGCTACAGGCTCTGGCTTTGGAGTTTCGGTATACGCTAAAATATCATCAATATCCGCATTACTTAGTTGCGGAAAAAGATTCATTGCAGTTTGGTTATACTCCTCATAAATCGCAATTGCTTCAGGATCCCCTGAATCAATTAGCGCACGGTTATTTTTAATCCACTGATACAACCACTCTCTGTCACGACGCTCAGTTACATTATACAATGCAGGCCCAGTCGCACGATTATACAACTTGTGACAAGCAGCACAGTTTGCATTAAATAATGCCTTACCGGCAGCAGCATCACCACCCTGAACAGCAGGAGTAGTTTCTGATTGCGCAGCACCTTCTGCAGCCGCATCAGCATCCTGAGCAAATACAATTGAAGAAAATGAAAGCAATAATGCTAAAGTGATTATAGAAAATCGAGAAGCTGAATTAAGGTAGTTACCCTGTTTCATAGTATGATAGAATTGTCATAATAATGCGGCACCAAATCTAGCTATTTAAGCATTAACCACCTAAACAAAATGCCGACAAATTTGATGGCAAAAGTAAGACTTAGAAGTGGATTTTTGAAGTGTTACTAAAGCGTTAAAAGGTAATTTATACCTGTTCTAAATAATAATTCCCGTGCATTTTGAGTTATTACAATTACTTTTGCTTAAACAATTTTTCTTATGAAAAGAACCCTTTTATCGTCTATATTTTTCTGCACTTTTGCCGGAATATTTTCCAATGTCGCTTTAGCACAATCTGCCCAAGCTCAAGTAGTTCAGGACAGTAGAATACCTGAATTATTAAAGTTAAAATCTCAGATGACCGTAAACGACGAATTAGCAGATCGTTATAAAATTCAGCTTTTTTACGGTCAGATAACCGAAGCCAATAAAGTTCAGGATGAATACAAGAGCAAGTATGAACAATGGGAACCTAAAATCGTATATGAAAGTCCTAACTATAAAGTATGGGTAGGAAACTTCAGAAATCGCCTGGAAGCTGATCGCGCATTATTAAAAATAAAAGAGAATTTCCCAAGTGCTTTTGTAATGAAGCCCGAACGTTAAAAATAACATTATCACTAAATAAAGAAAGCCCTTGATTCAACATCAAGGGCTTTCTTTTTATATGCTGCTAAAATCTGTTATTTCAACTTTTTCTTAACCGCTACTTCCTGGTAAGCTTCAATAATATCTCCTTCTTTGATATCATTATAGTTTTTGATCTGCATACCGCAATCATAACCTTTACTCACCTCTTTAACATCATCTTTGAAACGTTTCAGCGAAGCAAGCTCTCCAGTATAAACCACAACTCCATCACGTATTAAACGCACACCGGAGTTACGATAAATCTTCCCGGAAGTTACCATACAACCAGCAATTGTACCGATCTTAGAAATTTTAAAGGTCTCTCTGATCTCAGCATTACCAGTTACTTCTTCTTTCATCACAGGAGAAAGCATACCTTCCATCGCATCTTTAAGATCATTGATCGCATCATAGATGATCGAATATGTTCTAATGTCGATTTCTTCCTTATCAGCAACTTGACGCGCATTTCCTGCAGGACGCACATTAAAGCCGATAATGATCGCATCTGAAGCCGAAGCAAGCAACACATCACTTTCAGTAATTGCACCAACTCCTTTATGGATGATATTTACAACAATCTCTTCCGTAGATAGTTTTCCGAAACTATCTGTTAATGCCTCAACAGATCCATCAACATCACCTTTAAGAATAATGTTAAGCTCTTTAAAGTCTCCAAGCGCAATACGTCTTCCAATCTCATCAAGCGTAATGTGTTTCTGCGTTCTTACAGATTGTTCACGCTGAAGCTGCGTACGCTTATTGGCGATATCTTTAGCCTCACGCTCATCTTCCATCACATTAAACTTATCCCCAGCCTGTGGCGCACCATCAAGACCTAAGATCGAAACCGGAGTTGAAGGTCCTGCTTCTTTAATTTCTTTACCACGCTCATCCTGCATCGCTTTAACCTTACCACTATTGGTTCCTGCAAGTACATAATCTCCAATTTTGAGTGTACCTCCTTCAACCAACACTGTAGAAACGTAACCACGACCTTTATCAAGGAACGCTTCAACAACGGTACCGTTTGCACGTTTATCAGGATTCGCTTTAAGCTCAAGTATTTCTGCCTCAAGAAGTACTTTTTCAAGCAATTCTTCTACACCTATACCTGTTTTTGCTGAAATATCATGAGACTGAATCTTACCACCCCAATCTTCAACAAGCAAGTTCATGTTTGCCAGCTGCTCTTTAATTTTATCTGGATTAGCCGTAGGCTTATCTACTTTGTTTATTGCAAAAACGATAGGAACTCCTGCCGCTTGTGCGTGAGAGATCGCTTCTTTTGTTTGTGGCATCACATCATCATCTGCCGCGATTACAATAATAGCAATATCAGTAACCTGAGCACCACGCGCACGCATCGCCGTAAAGGCTTCGTGACCCGGAGTATCCAAGAAGGCAATTTTTTGACCATCTTTCAAAGTAACTCCGTAAGCACCAATGTGCTGCGTAATACCACCACTCTCTCCAGCAATTACATTTTCTTCACGAATGTAATCCAGAAGCGAAGTCTTACCGTGGTCAACGTGACCCATTACAGTTACGATTGGAGCTCTTGGCTTAAGATCTTCTTCAGCATCTTGCTCTACAGCAACCGATTCTTCGATATCTGCATTCACAAAATCAACTTCATAACCAAACTCATCAGCTACAATAGATAAGGTTTCCGCATCCAGACGCTGGTTCATCGTTACCATCATACCCAACGACATACACGCTGAAATAATCTGTGTAACTGAAACATCCATCATCGTAGCCACCTCACTTACCGTAACAAACTCAGTTACTTTTAAAACCTTGTTTTCTGCTTCTTGCTGCGCTTGTTCGCTTTCAGACTTTTGACGGTGCTGATCACGCTTATCCCTACGATACTTAGCTCCTTTTCCTTTGTTAGATTTACCCTGAAGCTTCTCAAGAGTTTCTCTAACCTGCTTTTGCACTTCTTCTTCTGAAGGCTCTTCTTTTACAACTGGTGCATTTCTACGGTTTCCGCCGCGTTGATTACGCCCTCTGTTATTGTTATTTCCGCTATTAGGATTTGCACCAGGTTTACTGATACGCTTACGCTTGCGCTTTTTATCATCCTTATTAGCTGCCGGTTTTTTCTTCTTCTCAGGTTTTTTAAACTGAGAAAGGTCAATTTTTTGACCTGTAAAGTTTGGACCGTCTAATTTCTTATAATCTGTTTTTAAGACATCATCACCAAGTTTTGGCTCTTCAGCCTTAGCTTCAGCTTTCTTCGCTTCTGCAGGTTTAGGTTTTGGCGCCTCCTTTTTAACCTCAGGTTTTGCTTCTGCCTCAACTTTAGGTTTTTCTTCTGCCTTTGGCGCTTCCTTTTTCTCGGTTTGCTCAGGCTTCACTTCTGCCTTTGGCGCTTCTTCTTTTTCCTTTTCTACTACTGGCGCTTCTTTTTGTTCAGGAGCAGGCGCTTCTTCTTTAGCTTTTTCAGGTTCTGCCGCAGGTTTGGGTTTTCCTGATTTATCTAAATCGATCTTACCTACCTGCTTAGGTCCTTGAAGATTAGTCTTAGCACGAATAACCTCTTTATCTGATTCTTGCTGCTCTTGACGCTTTTCTTCAATCTCTTCTTCACGCGCTTGTCTAATAGCTTCCTTCTCCTTCTGCTTTTCCTGCGCTACTTCTTTGGAAGCTACTTTCTTGCTGGCGTCTGTCTGAAATTGATCAGATAATACCTCGTAGATTTCGGCAGAGATTTTTGTAGTAGGGCGTGCCTCGATCTCGTGCCCTTTTTCCTTTAGGAAATCAACAGCACGATCAAGTGAAATATTAAGTTCACGCAATACCTTATTTAACCTCATGTTTTTTACTTCTGCCATAAAATGCTTTAATTCGCTATAAAATTAACCTAAAAAACCTGTACAGTCCTAAATTTATTCAAACTCTTCACGAAGAATTCTCATTACGTCTGCAATGGTTTCTTCTTCAAGGTCTGTTCTTCTAACCAGGTCTTCTACGTCTTGTTCTAAAATACTTTTTGCGGTGTCTAAACCAATTTTTGAAAATTCGGCAATAATCCAATCTTCAATTTCATCAGAGAATTCGGTAAGCTCAACGTCTTCTTCTACTCCTTCTCTGTACACATCTATCTCGTAACCAGTAAGCTGACCAGCAAGTCTAATATTATGACCTCCTCGACCAATTGCTTTTGAAACTTCTTCTGGCTTCAACATCACTTCTGCCGTCTTGTTCTCATCATCTATTTTAATAGAAGTGATTTTTGCCGGACTTAACGCTCTAGTGATGTAAAGTTGCAAGTTGTTTGTGAAATTAATCACGTCTATATTTTCATTACCTAACTCACGAACGATGCCATGAATACGCGATCCTTTCATTCCCACACAAGCTCCTACCGGATCAATACGATCATCATAAGAATCTACAGCAACTTTTGCTTTCTCCCCAGGGATACGCACCACCTTTTTAACAGTGATCAACCCATCAAATACTTCAGGGATTTCAGATTCAAACAATTTCTCTAAGAAAAGCGGTGATGTACGAGACATAATAATTGCAGGCTTGTTTCCTTTCAATTCTACACTCTCGATAATCCCTCTTACGTTCTCCCCTTTTCTAAAGAAGTCTGAAGGAATCTGCTTGTCTTTAGGCATGATGATCTCATTACCTTCATCATCAAGCAAGATAATCGCACGATGTCTAATATGATGCACTTCTGCATTGTAA
Organism: Leeuwenhoekiella sp. CH_XMU1409-2; assembly: GCF_037029365.1. Lineage (NCBI taxonomy): Bacteria > Pseudomonadati > Bacteroidota > Flavobacteriia > Flavobacteriales > Flavobacteriaceae > Leeuwenhoekiella > Leeuwenhoekiella sp. CH_XMU1409-2. The sequence continues at coordinate 104,072 of NZ_JAYMEI010000003.1, forward strand.
AGCTCTCCTTCAAGATCTTTAAATTGCTTATAAATATTAGTGTTATCGTGCTCGTGAATCTTACTAATCAAGTTTTGACGTAACGCTAAAATAGATCTACGCCCCAAGTCGATAAGCTTTACTTCTTCAGAAACATCTTCACCTACTTCAAAGTCAGGCTCTATTCTACGTGCTTCAGTTAAGCTTATCTCAGAATTCTCATCCTCTACCTCACCATCTGCAACAACAACACGGTTACGCCAAATCTCTAAATCTCCTTTATCTGGATTAATAATAATATCAAAATTATCATCACTCCCAAAACGTTTTTTTAACGTACTTCTAAAAACTTCTTCGAGTATTGCCATAAGCATTACTCTATCTATGAGCTTATCATCTTTAAACTCAGAAAATGATTCGATTAACGCAATATTTTCCATGCTGTGTACTTAAAATTTTATCTTAACTTTTGCTTGCTTGATAGCATCGTAAGCTACCACCTCTTCCTTCTCAACGGTCATCTTACCTTTACCCACTTCTTTAGGTACGCGTTCTTTCCAGAACAAAACAATACCTTCATCGTGTACTTGTATAAGATTTCCTTTGATTTTTGCACCATCCTGAAGCACCACTTCGAGATCACGGCCTTCATTCTTTTTATATTGCCTTTTATTTACTAAAGGCTCTGTAGCCCCGGCAGACATCACCTCTAAAGAGAAATCCTCTTCCTCTCTATCCAGATTATGCTCCACCTTACGGCTCACATTTATACAATCTTGAACACTCACACCCTCGTCACCGTCGATAATCACAACGATCTCATTATTTCCTTTGATCTTTAGATCTATTAAATAAAGGGATGGATATTCTTTAAAAGCCTCATCAAGTAAGGCTGCAACTTTTTCCTTCAACATGTTCCTATAAAAAGAGGGGACTCAATGTGCCCCCTCGATTAATTTTCTTAATTCAACAGTGCAAATATAATAATATTTATCAACATATAAAATAGAACACGCTCGGTATTAATTGCTTAACTTTAATGTAGCCCATTAAAATCTATATAACTTTTAAAGTCAGTAAATTATGATCTCAAAATTATTACTGCCTACAGATTTTTCTGAACAGGCGCACTACGCATTTGAAGTTGCTTGCCAGCTTGCAAAACAGTACAAGGCACAACTACACCTAATTCATCTAGTAGAAATCCCTTATTCGCTAATTAATATCATAGACGGAAATCCTAACTCAGAACTTCCTGAAGCGTTTTTCTTTATGAAACTAGCGCAACAAAACTTCAAAAAGCTAAAGTCAGAACAGTTTGCTGAAGGGGTTGATCTTGTAGAAAATGTAAGCTTCAGCAATATTCACAGTGGAATTCTTGAATATGTAGAAAAGCACGATATCGATGCTATCGTCATGGGTTCTCACGGCTCTACCGGTTTTGAAGAATTATTCATTGGCTCCAATACCGAAAAAGTGGTTCGTCAATCAAAGATCCCTGTTTTTGTTATTAAAAAGCAACACATCCATTTTAAAATCGACACTATCGTTTTTGCAACAGATCTTGAAAAAGACAATATAGAACCCTTAAAACAAGCGCTTTTATTTGCAAAAACACAAAATGCAACACTCAAACTGGTATACATTAACACACCAGATCGTTTTGAGGCTACAGACGACATCATGCTTCTGTTTGATAAGTTCGCAAAAGACTTAGAGTATGATACATTGAATTTTGAAATATACAACGACCTGAAAGTAGAACGCGGAATTATGAATTACGCCAAAAGTCAACATGCCGATTTAATCGCGTTGGGCACGCACGGAAGAAAAGGGCTTGCTCATTTTCTTACCGGCTCCTTAAGCGAAGGTTTGGTCAATCACGCCAAACGTCCTGTTCTCACGTTTAAAATAAGCTAAAGGTTAATAATTTTCTAAATAACACTTCTTTAATGTTTTGACCCAACGCTAAAAAGTAATTTCAGAAAAAAAATTAAACGTTATGCAAACAGAAAGTCAAACCACGATACATGCGCTTTACAGACTTATTGAAGAAGGCTGCAGCACCACCTCGAATTCTGAGCGTACACTGCAATTACAGAAAGCGATCTTAAAGAAATTCTTTAAAGCTTCTGACGTCGAAATCACGCATCTTCAAAACGAGGTTACTATTACCATGCGACCTATGCTTTCTGATGCGCGTAGTACAGAGATCAATCTAGAAATCCCCAAGAAACAGTTTTCAGGATTTTTACAAAATTGCATTAAGAACGACACCAAAGGAGAAGTATTCTACATCAATATGATGCGTTACTTTGCTACCCAGAGTTAAACAGGTTAATTTAATAAATTGACTTAGAGAGCTGGCCTACAGCATTAGATCCTTCAGTTGTGCTAATAAACAAAAAAACCCGCAATCAAATTGCGGGTTTTTTATTGCAGTTGGCCTACTAGGGCTCGAACCTAGACTCTTCTGGACCAAAACCAGACGTGTTGCCAGTTACACCATAGGCCAGTACCTTTCTTTAAAAAGAAAACATTCACCTGACTTGCGAATGCGGCTGCAAATTTAATACAAACTTTTTGTTCACCAAATATTTTTTCAGGAAAATTTAAAGCAAAGAATAAATTAGACTTTAAGTACGTTAAAACTAAGCGCCTACTAAAAACACATTTTTAAAAAATGTAATTCTCGTTTCTTTTAGCGCATTACTTATAAAACAGAATAGATTACGCTATTAATTCTTAAATTCGCTCCTTGCTAATTTTGCCTTATGATTATGAACAACTTCAACTTTGCGAAGTACAACAAAATTGTAGGATGGCTAGCATTTGCCATCGCTCTACTCTCTTATAGCCTTACCGTAGAACCCACAGCAAGTTTTTGGGATGCCGGCGAGTATATCTCAACCTCCTCAAAGTTAGAAATAGGACACCCACCGGGAGCACCACTCTATCAAATGTTGGGAGCCTTCTTCTCTATTTTTGCTCCAGACAGCACCTACGTCGCGCTCTGTGTAAACTTTATGTCGTGTTTGGCTTCAGCATTCACCGTGTTATTTATGTGCTGGTCTATCTCTTTATTGCTGCTTAAATTACTCAAACGCAACAAAGAAGTCGTAAGCACTACAGATCATATAGCAATTCTTTCCGCTTCTTTTATTGGCGCCACAGCTTTTGGATTTACTGATAGTTTTTGGTTTAGCGCGGTTGAGGCAGAAGTTTATGCAATGGCCATGTTTATGTTTTCTGCATTGTTTTACACGGCTTTATTATGGGAACGCGACATGTTCAAACCTCGTGGCAATCGCTGGTTGATGCTTATTTGCTTTATCGTTGGTCTTTCATTCGGCGTACACTTTATGGCACTTCTTGCCATCCCGGCCATCGGATTCCTTTATTTTTTCAAGAATTACAAAAAAATCACCATAAAGAATTTCATCCTAGCCAACATCATAGTCGTTGGTGTATTGATGTTTATCTTTAAATTTTTATTACCATACACCCTTAGCTTTTTTGGCTACGCCGAAGTATTCTTTGTAAATACTTTTGGACTCCCTTTCAATAGTGGAACCATAATCGCTGGCATTGTTTTTATTGCCGTATTCTATTACCTGCTGAGTTACACCAGAAAGAAGTCGTATTACCAACTTAACACGCTTATCCTTTCAATCTTATTCATCTTTATCGGCTTTTCGAGTTGGTTGATGCTCCCTATAAGAGCAAATGCCGGCACAACGATTAACGAGAATAATCCAAACAACGCACGAGAACTTTTAGCGTATTACAACCGTGAGCAGTATCCTGAAACACATCTTTTTTATGGACCACAGTTTACAGAAATCTTTGGTGGACTCGACGCTCAGAATCCATACATCGACGGAAAACCTAACTATGAGAAAGACGAGGAAAGCGGTAAATATGTGATTGTCAACGACTGGAAGAATTCCGTTCAAAACTCTGAAGATCGCCACAAGGTATTTTTACCGCGTATGTGGAGCACCGATCATATTGTAAACTACATGCAATTTACCGGGCCGCTAGAGTTTCAGGTAAAACCTGAATACGCAGACAACCAAGAATTGCAGCAGGCTGTTGCCCAATTTAAATCTGATTATGCGCAAGGTCGTATGGATAATGAAGGCTTTCAGTCTACATTAATGCGCCTCAGACAATATATTAATGTAAACCCTCCTTCATTTGCAGACAACCTGCGTTACATGTTCGATTTTCAATTCGGATACATGTATTGGCGTTATTTTATGTGGAATTTCACCGGACGCCAAGATGATATACAAGGAAAATATGATGACCTTCACGGGAACTGGCTCAGCGGAATTTCATTTATAGATGAAGCTCGCTTAGGGCCTCAAGACAACTTACCAAGCGATGCTTTGGACAATAAAGCACGAAATACGTATTACTTTCTACCCTTAATATTAGGACTTCTTGGTTTGGTATTTCAAGCCAGTAAAGACAAAAAGAGTTTTTGGGTGCTTCTTGTTCTTTTCCTTTTTACAGGGATCGCTTTAAAAATATACTTGAATGAACGTGCCTTTGAACCTCGTGAACGCGATTATGCACTTGTAGGTTCATTCTACGTTTTTGCAATGTGGATTGGTTTTGGAGTCTACGCGCTTTACGATATGCTTAAAGAAAAGCTAAGTGCAAAAGTGGTTTTACCTATAGTCACTGTTGCTTGTTTACTCGCTGCCCCGGTACTCTTAGCTGCACAAAACTGGGATGATCACGATCGCTCGGGCCGTAAAACCGCACTCGCGATGGCAAAAATGTATCTGGATAGTTGTGATGAAAATGCCATCTTATTTACCATCGGAGACAATGACACTTTTGCCCTGTGGTATGCCCAAGAGATTGAAGGATACCGTCGTGACGTGCGCATTGTGAACACGAGTCTTTTTCAAACCGCCTGGTATATTGACGATATGAAACGCAAAGCCTATGATAGCGACCCTATCCCTTCTCAGCTTACTCACGATAAATATGTAGCTGGTAATAGAGATGCTATCGCGTATAACGGCCTTAGACCCAATGACACTTTAGACATCAAAACTTGGATGAACTGGATCGCCAGTGACGACCCACGAACCAAAGATGAACTTGAAAGCGGGACCAGTGTACACACCTTCCCCACACAACACGTGAGCATTCCGGTTGATAAGCAAACGGTACTTGCCAACGGTATTGTCGCACAAAAAGATGCAGAGGAAATCGTTTCTGAAATTGTAGTGAACATTAATGAGAATTGGATTTACAAAAACCGACTTCTAATGCTTGATGTTATTGCAAACAACAACTGGGAACGCCCAATATATTTTACCGGTGGAAGTTTTGGAGATGACGACTACCTTTGGATGAAAGATTATCTACAACTTGACGGTGTTTGCTATAAACTCGTTCCTATAAAAACACCAATAGATCCTCAGGCGCCTTACGACATGGGACGCATTGATTCTGAAAAATTCTATGATATTGCTACCAATTGGTATTGGGGTAATAGTGGTGATCCAGACATTTACCATGATACTGAGACCCGTCGTAACGGAATTACTTATCGTGGTAATTTGGCACGACTTACCGAAAAGCTTATTGAAGAAGAGCAATATGACAAAGCAAAAGATATTCTTGACTTAGCGATGGAAAAAATGCCGGTTGATATTTTTGAATATTACACACTCTTAGAACCCTATATAAGCGGATATTATGAAGTTGGTGAGCAAGCCAAAGCCCGCGAATTATGGCAACAAGTAGCCGGTAAGTATCAGGAGAAATTGGATTATTGGAGCACTTTAAGCTTAGAACGACAATATCAATATGCACAAGATATCATTACAGACATTGAGCGTTATCGTAGTTTGGTTGATCTGTTGATCATCAATCAAGATCAGGAGATCATTCCTGAAAAAGCGAGAGAGTTCAATTCTTATCTACGTAAATTCAATCAGTTTTATGGTGAAGATGAGACCGAACCCGAAACGGTAGAATCGATGTTGCCCAATGAACCAACCGGTGATAGTTCAGTAGCAATACCCGCAGCTACAGATTCGCTTCAATAATGAATTTCAAAATAAACCTACCCGTAAAGACGCCTAAGTTGCTTAAGCGTCTTTATTCGGGTTATGTGTGGGATAAATTCAGTAATGCTGCAACCGAAAAGACATTATATATAACCTTTGATGACGGCCCCATCCCAGAAGTGACTCCTTGGGTTCTAGACACGCTAGAAGAATATAATGCCGAAGCTACCTTTTTCTGTATAGGTGACAATATCTACAAAAATCCTGAAGTCTTTAAGCGTTTACTTGACAGCCCCCACAGTATAGGAAATCATACGCACAACCATTTGAAAGGGTGGAAAACCAATTTTGAAAAGTACATTACGAACTTTGAAAAAACAGAAGCGCTGATCGCCCACTATCGCGAGCCTCAAAAACTCTTTAGACCTCCTTACGGAAAAATCACACGACATCAAGCCAAAGCAATAAAGAAAAAAGGCTACGCTATTGTAATGTATGATGTGATTGCCTGCGATTGGGATAAGGAAAAATCTGGGAAAACCTGTTTAAACTATGTGATTAAGCACGCCCAACCGGGAAGTATAATCGTTTTTCACGACAGTCTGAAAGCCGAAAGCAATATGAAATATGCACTTCCTAAAGTTTTAAAACACTTTACTGAAGCAGGCTATTCCTTTAAAAAACTCTAGATAAATTTTTGGATTACAGAAGTAAGCGAATTGACACTTTGCGCTCCACTTTGACGCCACTTCATCTCGCCCTTTTTGTAGACCACCAAAGTTGGCAATCCTTTTACCCGAAGTGCTTCGGCAAGATCTGGATTTTTCTCAACGTCAATTTTGATCACTTTCACCTGATCACCTAAAGCAGCGGCAACTTCCCTTAAAACAGGATTCATAGCTACCGACGCCTGATCACCTTCAGCAAAAAAATCGATCAACACCGGGATTTCTAAATCTATAAGAGCTCCAAATTTTGACATAAATTATGCACTTTACACCCCTAAATATAAGGTTTAATAGGATATAAAGTAAAAATGAGCATATCTTTTGCAAAGCCGCTTTTAGATTACAAGTTATTCTAGCCCCACAAATAAGAGGAAACAACTTAACCTAAAGCTTTAGATTTAAGCGTGATCACTGTCACTTCAGGCCAAATACCTACACGTCCCGGGTATCCTAAATACCCAAATCCACGATTTACATTTAAAATGCGCCCTGCTTCTTTATATATTCCTGCCCAATTCTCATAGCGGTACTGCACAGGGCTCCAACGTATAAAACCGGGTATTTCAATCCCAAATTGCATCCCATGCGTATGACCACTTAAGGTAAGTTGGAAATTCTTGGGATCTTCTTTTAAACGTTCTGACCAATACGACGGGTCATGACTCATTAAGACTTTAAAATCTGAAGCTTTTAATCCCGCTGAAGCTTTATCTATATCACCCGCCTGCTTAAAACCAGCTCCCCAATTTTCAACTCCAACTAAGGCAATACGCTGCCCATTTTTCTCCAGCCACCTGTGTTCATTAAGGAGCAACTTCCACCCCATTTTTGCTTGAAGCTCTTTTAGGTCTTGTAGATTTTGAGCTTTTGCAGTTTGCGTTTCCCAATCTGCATAATCACCATAATCATGGTTTCCTAAAACAGAATATACGCCATCTTTGGCCTTCAATTTTGAAAACAAAGGCGTCCATTCGTTCATTTCGCTTGCAAAATTATTAACCAGATCACCGGTGAATAAAATGACATCGCTTTGTTGCTCATTAATAAGATCAACACCGTAAGCTATTTTTTCAGCAGCATCAAAGCTTCCGCTATGCACGTCACTTATTTGGGTGATTTTATAGCCATCAAAAGCTTCAGGCAAATCGTCAAATTCGAGTTCGTAGGACAGTACGCGATACCTGTATTTTCCTTTGTACATTCCGTAGATCAAAGAAGCAAAGGGAACAGCAGCAATACCAAGCGCAATTGCACTTATAAACTTGCGCCTCGAGGGAAGATGAAAACTTTCTTTTCCTGAAACAGCAGAAAAAACACCCGCAAGAACGCGAATAATATCTTCCCCAAACATAAAAACGATCAAAATAAGCTTAGGAACAAAAAAGACCAGAAACCACCCCAACACATACATTTCATCGATCGTGATACCGTTAGACCGGTCTAGATGGGTCAATGTGTAAATTAAAACCGCGAGTACTCCAACTGATAGTGCTATGTAAATACCATTTAGCCAAATCGATTTTGAAAATGTTCTAAACACCTGAAAGGCATAAATATCTATGAGAATATAGAAAATGATAAAAATTAACCAGCGCATGAAAATGTTTTAAGATTAGCAATATTACTAAAGGACTGCTCAGAAAAATCTAATATTTTCTTATTTTTTTGAAGATAATTTTCTCAAGAATAGTGCGGGCTTTAGTAACTTTCCAACCAAACACAAACACAAATGAAACGTCGTAATTTTATTACTAAAACCAGCATGAATACCTTAGCATTAGGCTTAGGAATTCACAGTCTGGCAAAAGCAAAACCCTTGAATAAACCCTCTAATAAAACCAAAATCAGCACTGCAGCTACAAAACCCGTCGCGATTTGCACTTGGCAATTTACTGAGGCCAACGCCACTGCGGGAGCCCTTCTTGATCAAGGAGCGTCTGCACTGGATGCTGTTATAAATGGTGTTGCTGTCGAGGAAGAAAATATAAAAAACACGACAGTAGGTAAAGGAGGTTCACCTGATCGTGAAGGTAATGTAACCTTAGACGCTTGTGTAATGGACCATACCGGAAATTGCGGTTCTGTTATGTGTGTTGAAAACATTACAAACGTTGCTGCACTTGCGCGAAAGGTGATGGAAGATACTCCACACGTTATTTTAGCCGGAAAAGGAGCTGAAGAATTTGCGGTTAAAAATGGTTTTACTGCTGAAAATCTACTAACTCCAGAGAGCAAGAAAGCTTACCAAGAATGGCTAAAAACTTCGCAATACAAACCAATTATCAATATAGAAAATCATGATACCATTGGGATGTTGGGTCTTGATAAAGAAGGAAACATCTCTGGAGCTTGTACTACCTCTGGTCTAGCCTACAAAATGAAAGGACGTGTAGGTGACAGTCCGGTGATAGGAAGCGGTTTATTTATTGATAATGCCATAGGTGGCGCTGCAGCAACAGGAATGGGTGAAGAAGTTATTAAAACTGTAGGTAGTTTTCTCATTGTAGAGCTTATGCGCAATGGAATGTCGCCACAAGAAGCTTGCGAAGAAGCCGTAAGACGTATCGTGACCACAAACCCTAACCATACTAATTTTCAAGTGGCGTATATTGCCATCAATAAAGCCGGAGAAACCGGATGTTACTGCATTCATCCCGGATTTAAGATGATGAAATACGCCAATGGGGAGAACACCCCTATCACCGCTGGAAGTCATCTAAAATAAGCCGGACAAACCTCCCCAATTTTACAGGTATTTTAACGCTCTGAATTTTCAGAACAAAAAAAATACCTTAGCTTTGTTCAATGCCATTGTGGTGAAAAATATTTAAGATTGTTGTAATTGACTTGTAATAATCAATTATGATTTGGGGTGAAAGCCAGCTCTTGCAGCTGGCTTTCTTTATTTAGAATATTTTAGACTGAATAACATTAAATCATCTTTTAATCAGACGTTCAAGCTAACTTCCTACTGAAAAATAAAAACGGGGTGCAGAGCGAGGGTTAAACATAAATTCAATCTCTAGAAAAATTAAAAATAACCGAAGCGAAGCGCTTCTCAACTAAAACACTCGCAGCTGGCTTTCTTTATTTAGAATATTTTAGACTAAATAACATTAAATCATCTTTTAATTAAACGTTCAAGCCTACTTCCAGCTATAAAATGATAAATGGGGTGCATAGCGAGGGCTAAACGAAAATACCTATTTTAGGTATAAGCAATTGTATTGATAATCAATTACAGCCTTTCCTTTTTTTAAAATATCTGCACCAATGATTCCGCTTACAGGATTTGCTTCATGATTGATCAATGCTTGATTTACATGAGAGAGATCAAATAGGACAATAGAAACATCCTTTGTAGACCAGTTGTCGATTTCAATTAAATTATCTTGGGAGATCTGCGTAAGCATATCAATCGCACCGGCCCCGGCAGCTTTCACTTCGCTTTCTTCAGCAAAAAGTTTAAAATGCTCCAGATCCTCAAATCCGATACAGGTATTAGACGCACCGGTGTCTAAAATAAATTCACCCGAAACCCCGTTGATACGCGCTTCAAATTTAAGATGCCCCGTACCTACAGGATTTAGTTTAATACGCTTGTAGCCTTTTTTTGTAAGATGCTGTCGCAATGATGCCATAACAATAATTCTATTTTCAAACTTAAAGCAATTTAAATGGCAAGGCTTTAAATATTCTATAAAGTTTGGTGCACCAAGCCGGCTATTTTAAATTTGCAGACTATGTTTATAGATACACACACTCACTTATATAGTGATTCATTCAAAGAAGATCGTGACGCTATAATAGAGCGCGCTATCAATCAATCAATTAACCAATTTATACTTCCTGCAATCGACTCAACCTACACCGATTCTATGTGGGATTTAAAAGAAAAGTATCCTGAAGCCATGCATATTATGGCCGGTTTACACCCAACCCATGTAGATCCTTTAAGTGTTTCTGAAGAGCTAGATCACGTTAAAAAGCAACTCGAGTCAAAAGACTTATGTGCGGTAGGTGAAATTGGCGTAGACCTTTATTGGGATTCTTCAACTAAAGATTTGCAGCAGGAAGCCTTTGCACAACAAATACGATGGGCTAAAGAATATGACCTGCCAATAGCTATTCACTGCAGAGATGCTTTTAAAGAGGTTTTTGAAGTTTTAGAAGCCGAAAAAAGCGATAAACTAAGAGGCGTTTTTCACTGCTTTACAGGAACTATTGAAGACGCACACAAGGCCATTGGCTACAATCTCAAATTAGGAATTGGCGGAGTGGTCACTTTTAAAAATGGTAAAATCGATCAATTTTTGAACGAGATCGACTTAGAGCATATTGTTCTTGAAACCGATGCGCCTTATCTGGCACCAAAACCTTTTAGAGGAAAAAGAAATGAAAGCGCCTACTTGCTTCACATTGCCGAAAAGCTCTCTGAAATCTATCAAGTACCATTAGCAAAAATTGAAGAAACGACTACAAATAATGCTAAAAAGCTATTTAAACTTGATTGATCTTTAAAATATTTCGTTCTTTACGCCTCAACAAAAAATGAAATTGTGTCAAAATTTGACTCTATAAGGCCGTATCACGATTCTGAAGTTCACGAAGTGCTTCAAACGTTTCACCGGCACCCCATGTTTCAGGCGTTATTACAATTTACTTTTCCTGATAAATCAGCAGAAGAGATAAAGTCGGTCATAGACGAATGTTATTCGATCTTTGATTTTCAAAGTAAGGTTATTTACAAGTCGGTGCACAAGGTTATGGAAAAAAGCACCGATGGTTTTTCGACTTCAGGCTTTGACGAACTCGAGCGTGATAAACCGTATTTCTACCTTTCGAATCATAGGGATATCATTTTAGACACCTCTTTTATCAATGTGGCATTATACGATCACGAGTTGATTATGACCGCTTCGGCTATTGGAGACAATCTCGTGCAAAAATCGTTTTTGATGGCTTTAGCGAAACTCAACCGTAGCTTTTTAGTCGAACGAAGTCTTAGCCCTCGCGAAATGCTCCTCAGCTCTAAGAAACTTTCAGAATATTTAAAGTTTCTTTTAAGTGAAAACCAATCCATTTGGATGGCGCAGCGCGAAGGCCGCACAAAAGATGGTAGTGATAAAACACAACAAGGTGTTTTAAAAATGGTTGCAATGGCTCGTGGTGAACAGTCTGCGCTTCAGTATCTTAAAAGTTTAAATATTAGACCGGTTGCAATTTCTTACGAATTTGACCCAACCGATATTTTAAAAGTTCCTGAACTTATCGCCAAAAGTGAAGACACGGCCTATGTTAAAAGCAACAATGAGGATTTCAACAGTATTCTAAGAGGAGCTCTAGGTACCAAAAAGCGCATACATATCGCCGCCGGTAAACTCAGCGAGGAAACCTTTGACGAGATCGAAGGTCTTGACCTTTCTGAAAATGACAAATTGCAAGAGCTTGCCCGACGTATTGATAAAGAAATCTATCGCATTTATAAATTGTGGCCCTCAAATTATGTGGCTTATGATTTATACTATAATACAGATCAATTTGCACACACCTACACCGATCGTGACAAGCGTAGTTTTGAACGCCGCTTTGAACGCAGAGTAGATCCTAATAGCGCGATCGCACGAGAGAGCTTCCTACTCATGTATGCTAATCCGGTCATAAACAAACTCAAAAGTATTGAGCAGACAGCCTAAAATACTACTCATATACACCGGTGGTACCATAGGAATGATCAAAGATTTTGAAACCGGTGCTTTGAAGGCATTTGATTTTAATGATCTACTTCAAAAAATTCCTGAATTACGCCTTTTAGACTGTGAAATAGAAACCACAGGTTTTGAACAGCCCATAGACAGTTCAAATATGAACCCAAAATTATGGGTAGCACTCTGCGACATCATTGAAGAAAATTACGAGCGTTGTGATGGTTTTGTTATTCTACACGGAAGCGACACCATGAGTTATACGGCTTCTGCATTGAGCTTTATGCTAGAAAACCTTTCAAAACCCGTTATTTTCACCGGTTCACAGCTCCCTATAGGAGATTTGCGCACAGATGCCAAAGAAAATCTCATAACCGCAATTCAGATCGCTGCATTAAAAAAGAATAAACGCGCTTACATCAATGAAGTCGGGCTCTATTTTGAATACAAACTTTACAGAGGAAACCGAAGTTCTAAAATTAGTGCCGAGCATTTTGAAGCCTTCAAGTCTCCTAATTATCCTCCATTAGCAACTTCGGGAGTACATCTAACTATAGAAGATGACAAACTTTTTCCGGCAAACCGAAAGAAGCTTATAGTACATCGCAACTTAAAAACCGACTTATTAGTCATTCATCTTTACCCGGGAATCGATGAAAAACTATTGACTTCTACCTTTGAAAATACCGATTATAGCGGCGTTATTTTGTTAACATTTGGCTCTGGAAATAGCACTACAGCCCCTTGGTTTACCCGGTTATTGAAAAAAATTATTCAAAGAAACATTCCCGTTGTAAACATTACACAATGTACCTGGGGCAGTGTTCAAATGGGTAATTATGAGACGAGTACAACCCTTAAAAATATAGGTGTTATTTCTGGAAAAGACCTCACGATCGAAGCAGCAATTACAAAAATGATGTATCTAAACAGTCAAAATTTGTCTCCAAAGGTCTTTAAGACTATATTTGAAACATCGCTAAGAGGAGAAATGAGTTAATGAGAAGAAGTTCATCTAAAACTCAAACCTTTTGGAAATCGATATTTTTTTTGTTAATTGGCAACCTTTTGAGAAAAGGCTTCGGCCTAAAAAGAGAGGTGGCCGAGTGGTCGAAGGCGCACGCCTGGAAAGTGTGTATACGTCAAAAGCGTATCGAGGGTTCGAATCCCTTCCTCTCTGCTATTTTTTAATAATTGAATAATTAATTTTATATCTTTATCCCTTTACTAACTAAATTTTTAAGATCAAAAGCAATGAAAAGAGTATTTTCTATTCTAGTTATCACAGCTGTAATCGCGTTAGGCAATCTTACAGCTCAAGCAAATACTGCACCTCTTATGACTGTCAACACAACAGCTATAGCAGCGGCAGTTCAAGAAGAAGCAGAAGAGGCAGTAGCCGATGAGACTGAGTCTTTATCCTTTACACAAGAGTTAAAAAAGCGTTTTATAGAAGGTGGTCCTGGATTTATGGGTATCGTTCTTTTATGTCTTATTTTAGGTCTTGCAATTGCAATTGAGCGTATTATTTACCTAAACCTTGCAACTACTAACACATCTAAATTAGCACAAGACGTAGAAGATGCTCTTAACAGTGGTGGTATCGAGGCTGCTAAAGAAGTTTGCCGTAACACCAGAGGTCCAGTTGCTTCTATCTACTATCAAGGTCTTGACCGTGTAGACGAAGGTGTTGATGCTGCTGAAAAAGCTGTTGTAGCTTACGGTGGTGTTCAAATGGGTCTATTAGAGAAAAACGTTTCTTGGGTATCTTTATTTATCGCACTTGCACCGATGCTTGGTTTCATGGGTACGGTAATTGGTATGATCCAGGCGTTTGATAAGATTGAAGCTGCAGGTGATATGCAACCTTCTCTTGTTGCGGGTGGTATTAAAGTAGCACTTTTAACAACAGTATTCGGTCTTATTGTTGCGATTATTCTTCAAATCTTCTATAACTACATCATCGCTAAGATTGATAGTATCGTAAACGATATGGAAGATGCTTCTATCACTTTGATAGATATGCTTGTACGTTACAAGAAGTAATAATCCCTCATAAATACATAAACAGATTATGTTACATAAAATATTAAAAATTATTGCACTCATCCTGTCTGTTCTTGGAGCGATCTGGCTCGTGAGAATCATCCTTGCAGGTGATACCGCAATAACAGATTCAGCAGAATTACAAGATAGCTTGGTAACACCATTCATCTTGATCGCATATGCAACCATTGCAATAGCCATAGTATTCGTTTTAGTTTTCGTTCTTAAGAACTTATTCAGCAGCGGATCGTCTTTAAAAGGCACTTTAATAGGTCTTGGCGCGTTTCTTGCAGTAGTTGTCATATCATATGGTTTAGCTTCAGGAGAAGAAGTTCAGCTACGTGACGGTGAAGTACTTTCAGCAAGTGCAGTGCGCTGGGTAGAAGCAGGTATTTATGCGTTCTATATCTTGGCGATTGTTGCAATTGGTGCGATGGTATTTTCAGGTGTTAAGAAATTAGCTAAATAAAAAACTATTATGGCAAAAAGATCAGCTCCAGAAGTGAATGCAGGTTCGATGGCAGACATTGCCTTCTTACTCCTCATTTTCTTCCTGGTAACCACAACAATTGAAACCGACAGCGGTATTAGCCGTAAATTACCACCAGAGATGGATGAGAATCAACCACCTCCACCGGTAATTAAAGAGCGTAACCTATTTACAGTAATTGTAAACAGTAATGATGAATTACTTGTTGAAGATGAAGTAATGGAGCTTAAAGACTTGAGAGCTGCTGCGATTGAGTTCTTGGACAATGGTGCAGAAAACTGTTCTTATTGTCAAGGAGCAAAAGATCCTAATTCATCTGTAAATCCTACTAAGGCAGTTATTTCTTTGGTAAACAACAGAGGAACATCTTACAAGCGTTACATCGCCGTTCAAAACGAACTTGTTGCAGCGTATAACGAATTACGTAATCGTGTTGCTCAACAGCGTTTTGGCGAATCTTTCATTGAGATGGAAAACCGCTACAACGACGCCAGAACTTCTGATGCGAATAAAGAGAAACTTAAGCCAAAACTTGAGGAAATTAGAGATCTTTATCCAGAGAAATTATCTGAAGCAGAGCCTAAGAAGAGTTAACAACATTTAATACAACAATTTATGTCTAAGTTTAATAAGAAAAAAAGTGGTGATTTACCAGCTATTTCTACAGCATCGCTGCCGGATATAGTTTTCATGTTACTTTTCTTCTTTATGGTTGCGACTGTAATGAGAGAAAACACATTGATGGTAAAAAACAATTTACCTACTGCAAATCAAATTGAGAAACTTGACAAAAAAGACCTTGTAATGTACATCTATGCAGGTGAGCCTGTAGATCGCTTTCAAGGTACTTACGGGACTTCTGCTAAAATTCAGTTGAATGATAAATTTGCAGATGTTTCTGAAATTCAAGACTTTATTTATCAAGAGCGTGCAAGCAAGCGGGAGGAACTTGTTCCTTTCTTAACTACAGCGCTTAAAGTAGATGGAGATAGTAAAATGGGACTTATTTCTGATATCAAACAGGAATTACGTACCGCAAATGCTTTGAAAATTAATTATGTTACCAAGTCTGGTAACGCAGTTGAAAACAACAATTAATACTCTTTAGAGTTAATTGCATATCTCTTAAAATTTAAGAAAACGTCCTGAGCATTTCAGGGCGTTTTTTTGTTACTTTAAATCAAAATCCACTGCTCTTAGATGAAGCGTATCCTTCTCGTCATATTCGTACTCTTCGGTTTTTCTGAATTTGCCCAAGCGCAAGATTCTTTAGTAACCACCATAGACACGACTTCCTTATATTCTAAATACAGAGAAGATCAATTTTACCTTGGGCTTACCTTTAATCTCTTAACCAATAAGCCAGAAGGGATGGAACAAAACGGCTTTAGTGGTGGTTTACAGTTTGGCTATATACGAGATATGCCCATCAATAAACAACGTAACTGGGCAATTGGTCTTGGTGCGGGTATTTCTATGAATACCTATAATCAAAATTTATTCGTTGGAGAAACGCCTTCTGAAGAAAGCATTTTTCAAGTCATAGACAATCAAACCAATTACAATAAAAACTGGTTTACCACCTATTTGGTCGAAGCACCGCTACAGCTTCGTTGGCGCACTTCTACGGCAACCACATACAAGTTTTGGAGGATTTATACAGGAGTTCAGTTAGGATACATGTATGCCTATAAATTTTACTTTGAGCAACCCAACAATCAAGTGACTCAAACAGACGTTCCGGAATTCGATCGTTTTAGAATGGGACTTACTTTTTCTTTTGGGTACGATACGTTCAATTTCTATTTCTACTACAACATTAACCCTATGTTTAATGACTCCGCTCAGATCGACGGAAGTCCAATAGAGTTGAACAGCCTTAAGTTAGGCTTGATGTTTTACATTTTGTAGAAATAAAACACGAGCAGTTGCGGCAAACCGCCAACCAAAACTCCCACTACCAATTCTGTCATAGTATGTGCCTTGAGCTCCAATCTGGAAGCAGCAGTTAAACCGATCGCAATTACCAGCAGCCCAATGATCATTAAGTAGTTTGCATTATAGATCATACTCAAGGCCATTACAAAAAACAGCACTCCGGCAATTCCCACCATATGCAAACTGGTTTTGAAGTTCAATAAACTTAAAATAAAGGCTGTAGCGGCAGTAATAAGAATCCCCAGGAAGAATATATAAAGTTCAGGAAATTCGTAGCCATTGATAATGATACGCACAATGAGCAGCAGTAACCCTATTTGTACAAGAAGTGGAATGCGCCGCTCCTTCACTTCTTTTAAATGCACAGAACTCACCAATTTCACACTTTCTAGTAAAAAGTAGAACAACACCGGTACAACAATCGTCAGTATGCTTATCGCAAACAATTTGGCATACATAAAAGATGGTGGCACAAACTTAGGCGTAACCGAAAAATAGATCACCACACCAAGCAACGGCATAAAAAGCGGATGCATAAGGACTGAGAAAAAGCGTAAAAAATATTTCATCAAATCTCTTTTCTTAGTCGGGCAACAGGAACATCTAACTGCTCCCGATATTTAGCAACCGTTCGTCTTGCAATAGGATATCCTTTTTCCTTTAAGATCTTCGCTAATTTATCATCGGTAAGCGGCTTACGCTTGTCTTCCTCTTGTATTGTGATCTCCAAAATCTTTTTGATCTCACGCGTTGAAACCTCCTCACCTTGATCGTTAGTCATGCTCTCACTAAAAAATTCTTTGATCAACTTGGTTCCGTAAGGGGTGTCTACATATTTACTATTGGCCACACGAGAAACAGTAGAAACATCCATCTCGATCTCATCGGCAATATCTTTTAGGATCATCGGGCGTAAATTGCGTTCATCGCCGGTAAGAAAATATTCCTTTTGATACTCCATAATGGCGCTCATAGTCACAAAAAGTGTCTGTTGGCGCTGTCTGATGGCTTCAATGAACCATTTTGCAGCATCTAACTTTTGCTTAATAAACATTACCGCGTCTTTTTGCGCCTTACTCTTTTCTTTAGCAGCTTTGTATCCTTTGAGCATATTAGTATACTCCCGAGAAACATGCATTTCTGGTGCATTACGACCATTCAAGGTAAGCTCTAATTCACCATCCCGAATATTGATCGTAAAATCAGGAATCACATGCTCTACCACTTTTGTATTTCCGGCGTAAGAACCGCCTGGTTTTGGATTGAGATGTTCAATTTCATCAATCGCATCTCTCAATTGATCTTCAGTAATATCAAATTTTGAAAGTAAGCGTGAGTAATGCTTTTTACTAAAATGATCAAAGGCATCAGTCAAAATATCTTTGGCCAGCGCAACAGCTTCGGTCTCTTCTTTGCGTTTTAACTGAATCAATAAACATTCTTCAAGACTACGCGCCCCCACTCCTGCGGGATCGAGATTCTGCACGATCTTCAAGATCTTTTCGAGATCCTCTTCCGTAGTATAAATATTCTGTGTAAAGGCAAGGTCATCCATGAGATCGACAAGTTCACGCCTTAAATACCCACTCTCGTCTACGCTCCCTATCAAAAATTCTGCAATTTGCATTTGCTCCTCATTGAGTCGGTAGGTATGCAACTGACTCATCAAATGCTGTGTAAACGAAGTTCCCGATGCATAAGGCACTTGCCGCTCTTCATCATCTGCGCTATAATTATTGCTGTTTAAACGATAACTGGGGATCTCATCATCAGACAGGTAATCATCAACATCGATCTCGGTCTCGATTTTTTCAGAATCATAGTCCTCATCGCTGCTGTTATCAAACTCCTCAAATTCATCTTTAGCATTCTCTTTCCCGCTGTCGAGCGCAGGATTTTCTTCAAGCTCTTGCTTTACGCGTTGCTCAAAAGCCTGCGTAGGCAATTGTATTAGCTTCATCAGCTGTATTTGCTGAGGCGAAAGCTTTTGTGAAAGTTTAAATTTGAGTTGTTGTTTTAGCATAAAGAGTATAACATCGGTTATTACAAAAATAAAAAAATGCATCTACCGATGCATCAGAATGTTTTGTTAACAGAAATCAGGCTTAATTTTTGCTTGTATATAGCCTAGGTTTAAATCAACACCTGTCAAATAAGGCCTTAACCCACATTAAGGAATAAAAATATTATTCTTGATCGCATAGATCACGAGGCCGGTACGGTTTTTTAAACCCAGTTTTTGAAATACAGCTTCGCGATAACCTTCGACAGTTTTTGGACTTAAAAACATTTTTTCTGCAATTTGTTTGTAGGTCATTTCGGTACAAGCGTGCTTTATAAATTCGATCTCGCGCTCTTTTAGTACAATTTCCTCTTCGGTTTTACTTTCAGTTTTATTTACAATACGTTCTACTGTATTGGTATAATAAAAGCCTTGCGTCATCACTTCATTTAACGCCAGCTCGAGAATATTCTTTCGGGTATCTTTAAGCAAATAACCCTTGGCTCCGGCGCGAATCATTTGCAGTACGACACCTTCTTCTTCCTCAATAGATAGTGCCAAAACTTTAATCTCAGGATAATGTTTTTGTAAAAAAGTAGTCGCTTCTATACCTCCCATAACCGGCATCTTAACATCCATAAGCACGATGTCTGGACGATTATCTGGGTTAGCCTCTACAAAGTTTATAAACTCTTGCCCGTTTTGCGCAACATTGACCACTTCAAAATTTGAAAATTGACGCACCAATCCTGCGATAGCTTCAGAAAGCAAGGTATGATCATCTACAATAGCTACTTTATACATAATTTAATCTAATGGATAATTTAATTTTAACTGTGTTCCCGCTCCTTCTATCGAACTGATTCTCGCATGTGCTCCGATCAATTCTGCTCGTTTATCAATGTTACTCAAGCCAATTCCTTTTTGCAACAAACGCTCTGAATCAAAGCCTATTCCGTCGTCGAGAGCTGTAACCTCTAGCGCATCTGCTTTAAAATGAACGCGTATTTGCAATGTAGAAGCCTTAGAATGTTTCATCGTATTGCTCATAAATTCCTGTACAATTCTAAACAATACAATTTCAACTTTCGGGTTGATGGCAACAGGATCACCGATGACATCATAATCTGCCGAAAGAAATTTTAAGCGGTTAAAGCGAGCCACTTCGTTTTCTAAGGACTTTAGAAGCGACTGACCGTTAATCGCTTCCGGGTTGATTGATTTTGACAACGCCCTGAGCTCATTTAAGCCCGTTCCTATCGTTTCTGCAACTTCAAGCATTTCTTCCCCACCTTCTACATTTTGTGCTTTAATTTTGGCTAATGTGAGCAACTGACCAATATTATCGTGCAATTCCCAACTGATATTACGCAAAGTTTCTTCGCGTATCTCTATTTGGGTTTCTGCAATGGCGCGTTCATAGCGCTTTTCGGCTTCAATTTGCTCGCGCAGCAAACTGTTTTTACGCTTCATAAATACCGAAAAAAGGACAAAAATGATCACCGCCAGTAAAAACAACACCAATAAGACCACTAGAATGACTAAAAGCTGCGTATCCTGATCCATAGTTATTGCATTAAATAGTTTGAAGATTTTGCTCTATAAAAACCGTAAGCAAAAATTAAATAAGAAATACAATAAGCCCAAAAGCTAGCATCTCTTATGATATTATAAAATGCATTAAGACTGTCTGAAGCATCTGTTATTTTAAACCAACCTACATATATAGCCACAGAAGCAGGGAGTTGAACAACCGTACTTATCACAAGACCAATACTTACATAAATCAAAACATGGTCTTGTATTTTGCTCAAATCTGCGCTATTTATTGTTTCAACCAAATATATAAAGAACAACCACAAGTAGAAGCATATCACCGGTTACTGCTGAAAATAGCGGTTTTTGATAAAGAAAATTACTTGTTGCTACAAAATAGATATACGTCAAAAGCCACACAGCATAAAAAGCGACCACTGTATTTTTGAATGAACGTTTATTCAAGTATTTGAAATACATCCAAAAGAGTGCTGAAAAATAAATCAAGTATCTCAGGTTGTAAAATGCGGTATTTCTCTCGGCAAGATTAGCAACCAAAACAAAAGCAGCCACTACCTCATTCAAGAAGTTATATCCCAAAAAAAGAATAAAAACGACGATTGGTGTTTTAGAGAACTTTTTCCAATAGCACAACCCAACTACAAACGAAAGCAGCTCGAGTGCAGTCATGGTCATCGTGGATGGATTGCTCAAAATGAACTCTAAACGTTCCTGTGATATTTCTAAATCCAATCTTCTCTAATTCTTAAATCCTAAATTAATTATTTGACCTACTGTGTTAAACTCATACTTGGTGCTTTTGCTCTATAGAAACCATAAGCAAAAATGAAATACATTAAAGCCCCAGCAAAAGTGCCCACATTTCTTAAAATCTGATAAAATTCCATTCTCGGTCCCGTATCCTTCCCTATTTTCTCCCACCCCACAAATGATGTAACTGAAGTTGGAATACTAATTACCAAATAAACCAAAAGCCCTAAGCCTAGATAAATAATCATGTTGTCTTGCAGCTTTGAAATAGTTGAAGCATTAATGACTTCTATAAAAACAAATAAAACACTGATCATCGTAAGAAAATCACCGAGAACCGTTGAGAACAATGCATATTCTAAAACTAGATTTTTGATAAATAACTGATACACAAAGCTTAGCGACCAAACACTATAAAAGAGAACAACGGCAAGTTTCAGCCTTTTTCGTATTAGGTATTTATAAAAAATGTAAAAATGAACACTAAAGTAAATGACTTGATGCACATTATAAAAAATGGTATTGTTATTACTCAAGCCACTAACGTAATAGGCTAAAGCAGCCATTTCGTTAAAGAAATTATATCCTAGAAATAGAATAAACCACCTTATAGGCGTTTGTTTAAACTTATTCCAATAAATCAATCCGAAAACGAAACTCAGCAATTCAGCAAAATCAGAAATCATTATTCCTGGATTTGTAACAAAGTACCCAATACGGTCTTGCCAATCAGCTATAATCAATAGTTCATTCAATCCTTTTAATTCTTTGATATTTTGCTAAAAATCAATCTTAACACTTTAGGCTCTTATAAATTAAGGACCCTTAGAACGATAAAACCCAAACATAAAAACGAAATACATTATGCAGGAAGCTACAAAGCTTACTTGCTTTATGGTATTAAAAAAGTCATTCCTAGAATCTGAATATTCTGTTATTTGCGCCCAACCTACGTGTATCGTAATCAGGACAGGAAGTTGCACCACAGCTTCTAAAAGCAAACCCAAACTGAGATAGGTAAAAAAATCATTTTGTATCCCTCTGACAGATCGCTGACTGATACTTTCTACAAAATAAAAAAGTATAATTCCCATTAGAAAAAAGCCTCCTAACACTCCAGGTACTAAAGCAAACTGAATCCAAAAATTAGAGACAGAAAGCCAGTAAACGTAAACGAACAACCAGATAACCGATAGTCCTATTATCGCCTTTCTAAACTTTGATCTTTCAAGTTTATTATAATAGAGACTAAATAACAGACCGAAATAAATTAGATAACGAAAATTGTAAAAAATCATGTTTGAATCGGCTACCCACTCCAATACATAGAAAACCGCCGCGGCCATTTCATTAAAAAAATTATAGCCTAGAAACAAAATAAACCATTTTACAGTTGAATTTTTGAATTTCCCCCAATAGATCAGCCCAACTGCAAAAGCAATTAACTCCAATGAATTCATAATCCAAAGCATTGGATTATCTAAAATAATAGACAGCTTTCTTTCTGAAACGGTCTGAGCGATTGCTATAATCAAAAACGATGATTTCAAGTTTTGAAAAACTAATTTGTTTGGCTGCACAAAAGAAGCCTGAACTTAATCTATATTAAAAATCAAACTCATTCGCCGGAGGTGGTGGAGCAAGCGTGCCTAAATCACCAGATAAGGACTCTGTATCTCCTTCTGCAGTCATTCCTCCAGAAGAACTTAGAACAGTCCCTACAGCTACTGCTTTCTTAGTTCCATCAGGTAGATTAAGAATAGCGAAGCTCACAGTATCTTTTGTACCATTAGGCAAATCAAGTAATGCGGCAGGATTGAAAAACACAGTTGCTTTGCCAGCATCTTTCTTAGCCGATTTTTTATTTTTACCAAAGTACACACGCAAATCTGTAATTTCAACACCTGCAGAATCAGCTTGTTGCTTAATATATGCCATATATTTTTGCATTTCTGAGAACGAAAAACTCACATAGCGTGTTGCCTTTTTGTACCTCACATCCTCTTCAGGGATGGTATCGCCTTCTTCGGTAATGTTTTCTGCAAGCTCGATAAGTTCAACACGACTGTTACCGTAATTTTTATATAAGGAATCTGCGCTAGCTAAAGGAATAATATTAGACGGAGCGCCTAAAATTGGTGCTTCATCTCCCTCGCAATCGCAAGGTTCATCACAAGAAGTCATTAAAAATGCAGCCGTAAGCACTGCTGCAACAAGGGTAGTTTTTTTCATAAATTGATTTATTGTTAGTTAGGTGTAAAATAGACATCTTTTTTTTCACTAGGAAAAAACTCCTTTAAAAAGGGTGTTTTTCCCCGTAGCTGATTGCAAAACAAAAAAAAGCCCGATTTAAAAATTAAATCGGGCTTTTTTGAATCTATTTATCTCCTTAGAATTCTGCGTTTTGAGGAAAACGTGGATAAGGAATTACGTCTCTAATATTAGTCATTCCGGTTGCGAACAACACTAAACGCTCAAAACCGAGACCAAAACCACTATGCACACAGCTACCAAAACGGCGGGTATCTAGATACCACCACAGTTCTTCTTCGGGGATGTCTAGCGCTGCCATTTTTTCTTGCAACACTTCTAAACGCTCTTCTCGCTGTGAACCTCCTACGATCTCACCAATTCCTGGGAAGAGAATATCCATAGCGCGTACGGTTTTACCGTCTTCATTGAGACGCATATAAAACGCTTTGATATTTGCCGGATAATCAAATAAGATCACCGGGCACTTAAAGTGCTTCTCTACAAGAAAACGCTCGTGCTCACTTTGCAAGTCGGCACCCCATGCTTCAATAGGATATTTAAATTTTTTCTTTTTATTTGGTTTTGAATTCTTAAGAATTTCGATTGCCTCTGTGTAGCTCACGCGCTTAAAGTTATTCTCTAAAACAAACTTTAATTTCTCACGTAAAGGCATTGGTGCACGCTCTGCTTCGGGCTTGCTTTTATCTTCCTGAATCAATCGGTTTTCTAAAAACTCCAGATCATCCTGGCAATTATCCATCACAAACTGAATCACGTATTTGATAAAGTCCTCTGCCAGATCCATATTCATATCCAGGTCGCAAAACGCAACTTCCGGCTCGATCATCCAGAATTCTGCCAGGTGACGGCTTGTGTTTGAATTTTCAGCTCTAAAGGTTGGTCCAAAGGTGTAAATCTGTCCCAGACCTAACGCATAGGTTTCTCCTTCTAACTGACCAGAAACCGTCAAATTGGTTTCCTTTCCGAAGAAATCCTTTTTATAATCAATGTTTCCGTCTTCATCCTTCGGCGGATTTTTCATGTCTAAAGCCGTTACTTTAAACATTTCACCCGCACCTTCTGCATCACTACCGGTTACAATCGGAGTATTTACATAATAAAAACCTTCTTTCTGAAAGTATTGATGCACGGCAAAACTCAATTGCGAACGCAAACGCATCACTGCTCCAAAGGTATTGGTACGTACGCGCAAATGGGCCTGCTCGCGCAACTTCTCTAACGTATGACGCTTAGGCGACAAGATGGTTTTCTTTACCTCTTCAGGATCTGCATCCCCAAGAATTTTAATTTCCTTAGCTTCAACTTCAACAGCTTGACCACCACCTTGACTTTCGATAAGATTTCCGGTCACGGCAATCGCAGCACCTACGGTAATACGTTTTAAAAGCTCAGGATCTGTATTTTCAAAATCAACTACACACTGTAAATTATTAAGCGTAGAACCATCATTTAGCGCAATAAAACGGTTGGCTCTAAACGACCTCACCCATCCTTTTACGGTAAGTTCGTGCCCCTTGGGCTCTTCTTTTAAAATGTGTACAATTGTTTTTCTCATAGTTATAGAATCAAAACGTCGCTAGACGTGATTTGCTTAGTTCTGTAATTAATCGTGATAAGCGACAAAGATAAATTTTACATCAGACTGGCACAAAACTGGCTAAAAATTTAAACAGAATTATTCTTTATCTAATTCTGCAAGCACTTCTTCATCTTCCACTTCGTCCAGAATCTGGATCGCCGGCTTTTTAAAGTCTTCTTTATTGGCAATATTTCGCTCTAGCGAAAGCAACAAAGAAGGAAGCAATAACAAGTTAGATAACATCGCAAAGATCAAGGTTACCGAAACCAGGCCTCCTAAGGCAACGGTACCACCGAAGCTACTGATCATAAATACCGAAAATCCAAAGAACAAGACGATAGAAGTATAAAACATACTCACGCCGGCTTCTTTTACCGAAGCATACACCGAACGCTTGATCTTCCACCCGCTACTTTTAAGTTCCTGACGGTATTTGGCCAAAAAGTGAATTGTATCATCTACCGAAATCCCAAAAGCAATACTAAATACCAAAATAGTTGAAGGTTTTATAGGCACGCCCAAAAAGCCCATCAATCCGGCGGTGATCAACAACGGCAGTAAATTTGGGATCAAAGAAACCAAGATCATTTTAAACGACCGGAACATAAAGGCCATAAATATGGAGATCAATAAAATGGCCAGCGACAAACTGATGATCAGGTTATTGATCAAATAATTGGTCCCTTTTTGAAAAACTAAAGCCTTTCCTGTCAAGGTAACGTCAAACTTATCTTCAGGAAAAAGAATACTTATTTTGTTGTATAAATTGTCTTCTACGATTTCCATACGATCGGTACCAATATCTTGCATAAAGGTCGTCATACGTGCATATTGACCGGTAGAATCTATGTAACTGTCCAGCAGCCCGGCTTCATTAGAGAAGCTTTGTGCGTAAGGCAAAATAAAGTTGCGCTCGTTTGAAGTGGGCAATTGATAATACTGAGGATCGCCATTATAGAATGCTTGCTTTCCATATTTTACCAGATTTACAATAGAAATAGGTTTAGAAAGCTCTGGAGTTTCTGAGATGGTTGTTGCCAGCTCGTCCATACGTTTTAATGTTGGCAACTTCATCACGCCTTTAGGACGCTTGGTATCGATCAACACCTCAAGCGGCATAATCCCGTCAAACTCGCTTTCAAAGAATTTAATGTCTTTGTAAAACGTAGTTTTCTTCGGCATATCTTCAATAAGACTTCCTGAAACTTTAATCTGATAAATACCTATCATACTTGCGATAAGCAAAATCACGGTGCTGATGTAAATCGTTATACGGCGATCGCGCACCATACGCTCAATCCAGTTTACAAAACCCTCGATCCAGGTTTTACCCAAATGTTTTAAATGACGCTCTTTTGGCGGCGACATGTAGCTGTAAATAATAGGAATAATGAGTAAACTCAGTAAAAATATCGCCAGGATATTGATCGAAGCGACGATACCAAATTCCTTAAGCAGCGAACTCTGCGTCAAAATAAACGTTGCAAAACCCGAAGCAGTGGTAATGTTGGTCATCAAGGTCGCGTTACCTACTTTGGTAATCACGCGCTGAAGCGCCTTGATCTTATTCCCATGATTTTTATATTCCTGCTGGTATTTATTGATCAAAAAGATACAGTTAGGAATCCCAATCACAATAATCAATGGTGGAATTAACGCCGTAAGCACGGTAATCTCATAACCTAATAAACCAAGAAATCCAAACGCCCACATCACCCCGATCACCACGGTGATCATAGAAATAAAGGTCGCACGATAGGATCTAAAAAAGAAGAAAAAGATAAGTGAGGTTACCAGAAGTGCGCCACCTACAAACCAACCTATCTCACTTATGATCGTTGCACTGTTGAGTGTGCGTATATACGGCATCCCGCTGGTATGCACTGTGATCCCGGTCTCTTCTTCAAACTGATCGATCAACGGAATGAGATCTTCTACGATGAAATCTCTTCGCGCGGCGGTATTTACGATATCCTTTTTAAGGTAAACGGCACTGCGTATGGTACCCGTCTCCTTGTTATAGATCAAGCCCTCATAAAACGGCAAGTCTTTAAAAAGCTTTTTCTTTAAAGCTTCTGCCTGAACTTTAGTATTTACAGATCCTTCTACAAAAGGAACCATTTCAAAACGCTTAGGCTCCTCTTGCTTTTCAAGCAGCTTTAAATCCTTCAAAGAAACCGAAAGCGCAACCGCGTCAAAACTATTGATCGTATCGGAGAGCGCGTTCCACTTATTAAGTACTTCAGGAGTAAAAAGTGTTGAATCTTTTATTCCGAATACGATAAGGTTTCCTTCTTCTCCAAACTGATCAAGAAATTTATTGTATTCGAGATTTACTTCGTGATCATCCGGCAGCAGGTTTGCTTCGGTATAGGTGAAACGCATGTATTTCCATTGCGTTCCTAAAAACACCGTAAAACCGGCAACCAGAAAAAGAATAAAGAGTCTGTTGCGTAAAATGAGGCGTGCTACACCGTTCCAAAATCCGTAACCCAAAAGCTTGGTCATCGTCCTAATTTAAGAGGCGCAAAGATACTCATTTAAGAGCGAATAGCCTTTGCTATAAATCAAAAACAAAACCTACAAAGCAGTCAAGGCATTGACTTGAAGATTTCTATGGAATTTCTACCTAAAAATGAAGCTACAACTGAAGGTTGAAGGTAAACTTGAAGGCGATATTATCGGCAAAACTTGGCAAATGATAAGCCCCGTAGCGATAAGTTAAACTTGTTCCAAAACCAAAGAGGATCTTGTTGATCTCAAAACCGCTTTCCATAAAGCCTTTATCAAGTTTATTAAAACTCACCTCTTGATGGCGCTCGATATCAGAAATATCACCAATAGCATATCGCGTGATGAACACCATTTCTGGCTTGAATTTTTCACCTAAATTAAACGGTCGCAAATGATGCTTGATTTGTAAAGAGGCTATTCGGTCTGAAAAAAACTCTCCAAAATACATCGTCTCAAAACTATTGACACCCGCAACCGAAAAACGCTGCATTATGGTTTCTTTGGTTGGTGCATTGGGATACGCATGAAAAAGATGGGTAAGCGGCACATCGCCAAACGCCATTTTTCCTTCTACTAAAAACTCGGTGGTAGATTTATTGAGTCGTTCTACCTGATAATAGAATTTTGCACCCACGCGCGTAAAATCAAAATCGCCGTTGAACAAACCCGAAATTCCTTTAGATACCTGCGCGGTCACTTTAGGATAGCCATCATAGATCTCAACGGTTCCTTTTTCTGAGCGCATAAACTTACTCGACGGACTCCAACGGATTCCAAAAGTAGCTTCGGTAATGTCATATTCACTGTACGACTCGTCTCCCAGCACAAAACGATAGGCATCCGTTTGCAGTACATTGGTTTTAGCAAATTGAAATTCTGAAAGAATCTTTGGCGTGATTTGATATTCTTGATTCAGCCGATACGTTTTATAATCAAAAAACTGGGTGATGTTAACCAGACGCGGCTCAAACAAAGAATACACCCGGCGATCTGTCAAATAATTAAAGCTTCCTACTTCTTGCAAATCGTCGTTATAGGTAAAACTCAACCAGGCGCCGTGCGATTCATTCAGTAGGATCCCACCTCCTATTCCATATTTTAAAACCTGATCTTTAAAACCATAAGCCGCATAACCTTCTAACCTAAAATTCTTTGAAAAATCAGCATTCGTAACTCCGCCTAAGCCTAACCGCAACCCTTCATAATTGTTATATTTTACGGGATAGGTAAGATCAAAATCAAAGAAATCTACCGTGTAATAGCCAATTCCAAAATTATTGATCACCGCCAGACGGCGTTCTATATTTTGGGTTTCGACAATGTTATTAAGGTAATCAAAACTATTAAGATCACGCTGAGTTAAGGCTTGCTCCCGATAGCGTTTCCAGAATGTTTCAGGCTTTTTATCGGCATCTTCCATCACCTCGATTGCCAGATTGGGATGCTCCAACTTTTCTTTTTCTGAAAGATCAAAGTTGGCATTATACGAAGTAGAAAGTAAGTAACGCCCCTCTATCGCTTCTTTTACCGGATTATTCTCAATCGTCCCTACGGAAACTTTTCCTCTAAAAAGTGACAACCGCTTTGAGGTTTCACCCTTTTCAATATATAATTTACTACTAAGCGGAAGGTAAACCTCTTCCTCTGGCAGGTATTTATAATACTGCTCGATGCGTGCTACCAGCTCATCATCTATGCCTATGTGCACTTTTTGAATCGCCAGAGTTTGAGTATCGAGATACAATATCCCTACAAGTCCGGGAATCGTTTGTGGCCGCTTAGGCTGAAAAGCAATTGCCAAACTCTTTCGATCTAAAATGGTCGTATCACCGACAAACTGATAGTTATAATTTTTAAGTCCGCGAGAAGATAAAGGCCCTGCATATCGATAATTGAAGATCACAAAATCCTCGTCATAGAAGGAACGTGACTGAAGCGTGATCCCTAAAGTCTCATACCGCGGTTCGTCAAAGCCCGCCATATTAAAACCAAGCACTTCTTCTTTAAATCCGTGATGAGCATTAAATGTATTTTTTGAAACTTTCTCGGTAAAAAAGGAATGCGCATTGGTCTCACGCTCTAGCGAGTCTGTGATAATGGTTTTCTCGTAGGTGGTATAGCTAAAATGATCAAGACGTTCCTGCGGATTATTTTTAGCAGCATTGCTTATTGCCAATTGCATCAGCGAATCTACATCTATGGTATTTTGCTGTCCAAATAAAGAATTTGAAAGCGCAAAAAGCAAAAACAAACAGAAAATAAGCGGTTTAGCCATTATCAATCAAGAACTTAAAATTAAAAATACTATAAAAAAAGCGACCCGAGGGTCGCTCTTAATAAGAGTTTAACGTCTGTTAGACCGTAAGTATTTCCTTTTCTTTAACTGCTAGAAGTTCATCTATCCTCTTGATGTATTTATCGGTTAGATCTTGCACGTCTACCTCTGCGTTACTGCAAATATCTTCAGCAAGACCATCCTTCTCTAATTTCTTAATATCGTTGTTGGCATTTTTGCGATCGTTACGCACGCCTACTTTTGCATCTTCAGCTTCAGCTTTAGCCTGCTTAACCAAATCTCTACGACGTTCCTCGGTAAGTGGCGGCACATTGATGATCACGCTTTCTCCATTATTCATTGGGTTGAAACCAAGATTAGCATTCATAATCGCTTTTTCGATCTCTTGAATCATCGATTTTTCCCAAGGTTGAATAGAAATAGTTCTCCCGTCTGGAGTGTTTACGTTTGCCACCTGTGCCAATGGCGTTTGACTACCGTAGTAATCAACCATCACACTACCTAACATTGAAGGGCTCGCCTTACCTGCGCGAATGTTTGCAAACTGTTTTTTCAAATGATTTACGGCATTTTGCATCGCTTCTTCGGTGCCGTCTAATATAAATTGAATGTCTTCGTTCATAGCCTTATTAATTCATTGATTTTTTTCAAACCAACCAAAAATACTAAATTATAAATTTACGGTAGTACCTATATTTTCACCATCTACAACCTTGAGTAAATTACCCTGTTTGTTCATGTCAAAAACAATGATAGGCAACTCGTTTTCCTGGCTCAACGTAAATGCAGTGGTATCCATAACCTTCAAACCTTTTTGAAGCACATCTTCAAAGCTTATAAAATCAAACTTAACAGCTTTCTCGTCCTTTTCAGGGTCACTGGTATAAATACCATCTACACGGGTTCCTTTAAGGATCACATCGGCGTGTATTTCAATAGCGCGTAAAACTGCAGCTGAATCAGTAGTGAAATACGGATTCCCGGTTCCTCCGCCAAAGATCACTACACGACCTTTCTCAAGATGTCGAATGGCTCTGCGGCGGATGAAAGGTTCTGCAACTTCATTGATCTTTACTGCACTTTGTAACCGGGTTTGAATACCTGCTTCTTCAAGCGCACTTTGCAATGCGAGGCCGTTGATCACGGTTGCCAACATCCCCATATGATCGCCTTGTACGCGATCCATACCACGGCTGGCCCCGGCAACACCTCTAAAGATATTTCCGCCACCAATAACAATAGCAACCTGCACCCCTTTATCAAGCACTTGCTTTATTTCTTCTGCGTACTCTGCCAGTCTATCAGGATCTATACCATACTGGCGTTTTCCCATTAATGCTTCACCTGATAATTTTAAAAGAATGCGTTTGTATTGCATGGCGTAGATAAGTTTTTGACAAATATAAGGTTAAATTGGTTTGTGGTAAAAGGGGAAAATACCTGTGTAGCTTATTTAAAAAAACAACTACTTTTAAAGTATTCTCTACAGCTTAATTTGCAATTACTTTAAACACTCATTATGATGAAAAAAAATTACGTTCAAAGTTTAAGTTTTATTTTACTGGCTTGCATAAGCTTATGGCTCTTTCAAAGCTGTGAAAGGGACGACACATCGTATCCTTTGCAACTTGAACAAAAGGAGATAAAAACCGTTTCTCCTAAAAATGCCAGTGCCTATCTCAATGGTTTCAGGGAATCTAAATCTAAACATTCAGGTAACTATATAGTAGGTATTGCTGATACCGTCTTGATGGAGGATATCTCAAATACTTCTGAAAAACTTGCAGTAATTCCGGCTATGACCGTTCACCGCAATTTAAAAAGCAGAATTCTTCTTTTGGAGATAGACGGAAAAGTTGAAAGTGTAGTTTTTAGCACACACGCTTATGACAGCTCAACAGCGGAGTTGTTCTCTGGCGAAATTTTGATCACAGATCTGGAAGGGAATTTTATTGACGCTTTTGAAATTATATCGGGAAAAATCAATGTTCAATATCTCAAAAGTAAAGCAGACAGCACTAAAGCATTACAGTCTAAAGGAATTGTAGATGATGAGAATGATGATTGTGGCGATGGGTGTCCATTTTCTGTTTGTAGTTGGTGTGGTGAACTTGAAGAAGTCGTTATTACATCTACACCATCTTCTGATAATTACACCTTATCTATTGACTGGCTTTACTCTCAAGGATCTAATGGCACTACTGATGCTGCTTGTGAAGTAGGCTGCGATAATTATTGGAGTTTTGGAGACAATAATGAAGGTGGTGGGGGTTTTAATTGTTACATCCCCGGGGATTTAAACGGCGATTGCGTTGTAAACGATGAGGATAAGTATTTTTGGCCCTATGCCGATTGCTCAAGCTGGGAATACGCAATTCAAAACGGAGTACGAGCAGCAGCAGTTAAAGGTGTAAAAGATGCTTGGGCTACAGATCTAGGTCATGGTAATATAAAATTAACAGGTGCCTATTTCGGAATAACACTGTATTTTACCATGCCTAGATATGGATTTACAAATGGAAGGGCAGCAACTGAAACGGCTAAGGTTGTAACTGAAGTTGGTCTAGAAATGGGTAAATGGTTAACACAACCTGCTAATCACGGAGTAAGTGATTTACAGGTGGAAATCAAATATTATGAAATGCTACAGACCGGAATGAAAAAAATAGGAGGTACAGTTTCAAAAAATGACCTATACAATTTAGCGATAGAAAACCCTACCCAATACAAAGTGAATTTATTAACCGAAACAAATTGCGACTAAATATATGATTGCTTTTTTATTATTCGTTTTCAATATGTCAATACAAAATCCACAAGGCCTAATAGGAAAACACATCAGTGTCCTGCCCGACTATGAACAATTGGAAAATTATGAAGCCAATAATGAATTAGAAACAAGGGTTTATTATTCAAAAACAAACCTTAGCTTTTTTGAGGAAGAAATCAATTCGATATCTATAAAAACTGATAAAAATGACCTTATCATTGAAGTAAGTTTCTCGATTTACCAAATACTTGACAACCCCAATTATTTGGGTGTTTTCAATAAAGAGTTTGGTAAACCTGATGCTTGTTTTTGTTTTGATGAACTCAAAAAATCATCGGAACATCGTTCTGCTGAAGGTGTTGTCGTCGGGAGTAAAATATTTTCAACTAAAACATGTGATTGCAATGCTGATGATTTGATTTATTCCGTCTGGAAATTAAAAGATAATTTGTATTTACAAGTGACACACCCCTTTACTGAATATGCTACATTTCCTAGATTAAGTATAAAAATTTCTCAAACCAACGGTCTATTAGAAGTTGAATAGTCTTTTACAATGACCAGATATACTAAAAATACGCGCCAATAAAAAAAGGCTGCCAATGGGCAGCCTTTTAAATTTTTTGAGTGGATAAAATCTTAAGCTAAGCTTACACGTTTAAATCCTACTACTCTTGCAGCACCTTTGCTCTCTACATATTTAGCAACGTTCAAGCTTTCATCCATGATGAATACCTGATCTAGTAATGCTTTCTCATTATCTAGCGTAGTATTGTCTGAAACGAAACGCTCTAATTTACCAGGAACGATACGATCCCAGATTTTTTCTGGCTTTCCTTCAGCTTTAAGCTCTGCTTTGATATCTTCTTCTGCCTTAGCCATAACTTCTGGAGTTAATTGAGACATAGAGATGTATTGTGGTACGTTCTTTTGGGTTTTACCTAAACGACCTAACTCGATATTTTCTTTTTCGATCTCAGCGATACGCGCTTCAGTTTCTGAAGCAACAAATTCTGGATCAAAATCTTTGTAAGATAACGTAGTTGCTCCCATAGAAGCTACCTGCATAGAAACCGCTTTAGCAACTTCTTCAGCGTTATCTGTAGCTTCAGATAAACCAGTTAAAGCACCAATTTTGTTACCGTGTACATAAGCACCGATGAATGCTGCTTCTAACACTTCAAAACCACCTATTTCTAGTTTCTCACCAATAACACCGGTTTGCTCGATCAATTTTTCTTCAACAGTCATCCCTTTAAAGTCTGCTGCTAAGAATGCTTCTTTTGAGTCAAAGTTGATTGCGATATCTCCAAGTTCGTTTGCTAACTCTACGTAAGAATCATTTTTAGCAACGAAATCGGTCTCACAGTTTAATGAAAACACAACACCTCTGGTATTTGCATCATTAATTTTTGCAATTACAACTCCTTCACTAGAGTCGCGATCTGCTCTTTTTTCTGCAACTTTTTGTCCTTTTTTACGAAGAACTTCAATTGCTTTGTCAAAATCACCTTCAGCTTCTACGAGTGCATTTTTACAATCCATCATACCAGCTCCGGTAGCCTTTCTCAGTTTATTTACATCTGCGGCTGTTATTTTTGCCATTTTAAATACGTTTTATGAGTTAAAACAAAAGTCGTTTAGTTTAGTGCAAAATTGCAGTATACTAAACGACTTTACTTATTATCAAATTGTTAAATACTATTCTTCTTCGTCGTTAGCTACAGCTTTAGCTTTTGCCTTAGCAGGCTTAGCCGCTTTATCTTTCTTACCTTCTGCAGATTTTTCTTTACCTGCTTTACGCTCAGAAAGACCTTCTACGATAGCATCAGCAACGTTAGAAATGATTTTCTCAATAGATTTTGAAGCGTCATCATTAGATGGGATAGCATAATCAACCTGACGTGGATCAGAGTTGGTATCAACCATCGCAAAGATTGGAATGTTTAATTTTTGAGCTTCTTTAATCGCAATGTGTTCACGCTTGATGTCAACTACAAATAAAGCACCCGGAAGACGTGTCATATCCTCGATAGAACCTAAGTTCTTCTCAAGCTTCTCACGCATACGGTTCATTTGTAATTGCTCTTTTTTAGACAAGCTATCAAAACGACCGTCTTGTTTCATACGATCTACAGTTTGCATTTTCTTAACCGCTTTACGTATAGTTACGAAGTTGGTTAACATACCTCCAGGCCAACGCTCTGTGATGTAAGGCATTTTTGCACGAGTTGCTTGCTCAGCAACAATTTCTTTAGCTTGTTTTTTGGTAGCTACAAAAAGTATTTTTCTACCTGAAGCTGCAATTTTACTCAAAGCTTCTGAAGCTTCGTTAAGTTTTGCAGCAGTTTTGTATAGATTGATGATGTGGATACCATTGCGCTCCATGTAGATGTAAGGCGCCATGTTTGGATCCCATCTTCTGGTAAGGTGACCAAAGTGTACACCTGCATCCAGTAAATCCTTTACATTTTCTGTTTTTGCCATTTTGACTTTAGTTTACGTTCCCGTTGTAGTAGCAATATGCAAGTGGTCTTCTAGTGAATCGCCAAGCACATTTAGATGCTAAACTAATTTCCTGATCACTCAGGACAACGACTTAATTTTTAATTAATTTCTTTTCGCTTTCAAAAACTGAATGAAAAATAAATTCCATAAAGATTGAAACACGATTCTTGTTAACGTTTTGAGAATTGGAATTTCTTACGCGCTTTCTTCTGACCGAATTTCTTACGCTCTACCATTCTTGGATCTCTTGTTAACAAACCTTCAGGCTTAAGGATAAGTCTGTTTTCTGCGTCTACTTCGCACATCGCTCTAGAAAGAGCTAGACGTACAGCTTCTGCCTGACCTGTGATACCACCACCATATACATTTACTTTTACGTCAAAGTTTTTGTCGTTTTCAGTCATTACTAATGGCTGATTAACTTTGTACTGTAAAGTTCCTGTAGTGAAGTAGTTATTAAGCTCACGCTTATTAACGGTAATATTACCAGAACCAGGAGCTAAATAAACACGAGCAACGGCGGTCTTTCTACGACCAATTTTGTGAATTACTTCCATTTACTTGAGTTCGTTAATGTTAATTGCTTTAGGTTTTTGCGCTTCCTGCCCGTGTTCTGCACCGGCATAAACCTTTAAATTGCGATAGATCGCACTACCTAATTTGTTTTTAGGCAACATTCCTTTTACTGCATTCTCAACAAGACGCGCAGGGTCTTTGCTGTACAATTCTTTTGCAGTAAGGCTTCTTTGACCACCAGGATAACCCGTATGACGGATGTAAGACTTCGCGTCCCACTTTTTACCTGTTAAGTTGATTTTAGAGGCGTTGATAACAACAACATTGTCTCCGCAATCAACGTGTGGTGTGTAGTTAGGCTTGTACTTCCCGCGCAACAATTTTGCCACGATGGTAGACATACGACCTAACGTTTGTCCTTCAGCATCAACAACAACCCACTCTTTGTTTACGGTGTTTTTGTTGGCAGATACTGTTTTGTAACTTAATGTGTCCACACTGTTTTATTTAATTATTAAACATTCCATTTCCTGCCTTCAAGCACTCGCGCGTGAAAACAGGGGTGCAAATGTACAATTATATATTTATATAGCAAACGGTGGTTTACGAATAATTTTTAGCCTTAACATTCAGCTAGATAAGCGCTTAAGGAAGCCGTACTGAAAACTCTGGTTAACGTTCATTCGTATCGGACTCACCCCTCCTTAAACATGCTTGTTTCTATTTAAGTAAATCTTTAAAGGTTTCTCTCTTAAATCTGGATTTTAAGTCAAACAAAGCAACTGTCTCAATACTTATTTTCATCAAACACTTGCGCTTTTATAAGACCTCCTATTATAAAAAGCTTAAAATCAACACATCTGGTAGTTTTTTGAATTATCAACAATTACAAAGACTCTAATTATCTATCTCACAAATAAGCCAACACAAAAAAGTGGTTATTTGTGAAATTGTCAATTTCCATAGGATAACTACACTCATAAAAACTTGATTATCAACATGTAAAATACCCTTTATTAGGTATTTCTTAACAAAAAAGCACCTTCTACTTTTGAAAGAGAATCAACTACTCACTTAAAAAACAGACCGTGAAAAAACTATTATTAACCTTGCTGCTATGCATCCCGCTATTTACTAATGCTCAAATGAGTATAGCCTTATTAGACCCTAGCGCTTCTGAATTTGAACCCCGGTATGCATTAGCAATAAATGGGTCGAGCTTAGGAGGTGGATTAGAAGTTGCCCGCTCCATTTCTGAAAAATTCAATCTTAGAATACGCGCTAATAGCTTTAATTTTAAAAATCTAGACTATTCTGTAGACATTGGCAATACAGGTACATTAGACCTTAGTGGGAATGCCCGTATGTTAGAGACAGACTTGTCTTTAGAATTTCTTCCTTTTAAAAAAGCCAGTTTCAAACTTGTAGGTGGACTAGGCTATTTTTTTAATGCGCTCGGCTCGGTAAATGCCTTATACGCCCAGCCTGTAAATTTTGGTCAAATTACAATCACACCTGACCAGTTTGGCACCGCTGACCTCAAACTGGATTACAGTGGTCTATCTCCATATCTGGGTTTAGGATTTGGGAGAGCTGTACCTAAAAACCGAGTTGGCTTAAGCGTTGAGCTAGGCACATTTTATTTATCTGAGCCGGACCTCATTATAGATGCTACAAAAATGTTATCGCCTCTTGCCGATCAAGCACCCAGCATAGAACTAAACATCTCCGACTATCGCTGGTATCCATTTTTAAACTTAAAACTTGCTGTAAAAATTTAAATCATGAAGTACATTAAACTACTCTTACTCACTCTCACTCTAAGTCATATCATCTCTTCTTGTGAAAAATCACCCGAGGAAATTTTTGATGATATCACAGTTACCATCAATCCTGATTTTATAGAATATTCTTTACAGATTCAATTTATTGATGCTGCTGACCCTGCAAAAACAATTGAAGACCTCTCAATTACTATTTTAGGTGCTAATAAAGACGCTATTTTAGAATCTTCTGGAGAACAAAACTTTCAAGTAATTGACGGCAGAACGTTTCTAACCCTAAAACCTGAGCTCGCTCCCAGTGGACCTGATGCACAAATATTCTTCCAAATTCTAGCTGAAGCACCGGGATACTTACCCGTAAACACTGACGCATTTTTTGATTATGACGAAAAAGATAAAAACCTAATCGTTACTATGATCAATACCGAAAATCCGCCAGAAGGTGTTGGATATATAAGCACACAGGTTACATTAGAAGGAAACGCGCTACCTGAAGATTTTGACCTTACTCTTGATCCAGGTAGCTCTAAAGCAACTGGCGCCACACTTGTACTTGAAGAAGGCACTCAATTTAAGGATGCATCCGGATCTGTGCTTTCAGGCAGTAATCTACAAATACAACTCACCCATTTTGATCCTTTTGGAGATGCAGCTTTAAATGCTTATCCCGGTGGTTTTACTCCCGAATCAGTCATAGGGCCAAGCGGATCATCAGAAGATATCGTTTTTGATACCGCCGGTTTTGCATCAATCAATATGCAGGTGGACGGAACCAAAGTCAAAGAATTTACAAAGCCTTTAAAAATTATAATGGACATAGACGAGGAACTGAATATGTTCAACACAGACACACCTCTTAAAACCGGAGACCAAATCCCTGTATGGAGTTATGAGATTGAAGATAACACTTGGCAATTTGAAAAGAACACTACAATACAGGAGGATTCAGGAAAATTAAGCGCAACATTCACTACTACGCATTTATCGTGGTATAATCTTGATTTTTATGGAAGCAGATGTAGATATGCAAATCCTATCAAAATAAATGCTCCTAATCTTTCTAGCACGTATTTTTATATCGAATTAGTCTCTCCATACACTCAGCGTACCATAAAAGCAAGATCAGTATATTTGAGAGATGGACAGAATCTTAACTTTAGGAATTGTCCCAATTTCCCAGTTATTTATAAGGTTTACTCACGAAACGGATGGTACAACAAAGGGGACCTCTTATTTGAAAGTGATGCCACCAATTTATGTGCACAAGAGCTTACCATAACTATTCCTCCGGAATCAATTCCTACTCCAGTAAGCATCGATCTCACCTTCACCTGCAGTGATAAAAACTTTGCGATTAAACCTTCCTATGGGTTTTATTACAAAGAGGTGGGGACACGGTACTGGAACTACGCTTATATGACTAATGGGAAAGCATCAAGTTCACTTATCAAAAAAGGAGATGTCGTTGAGTTTTGGATCTATATTGCAGGGCGCGTTGTGCGCTTTGAGCAAACAGTTGGAGAAGAAAATACTATTATCAATCACGAAATAGACGCAGCAATTTGTGATCAATACCTATAAGTATTGTAGTTGTTTTATATTTGGAGTGCTTCAAATAAGTACTCCAAATTTTAAATTCTCTATATTATTTTTGTCAGACAAGGGTGAACATAAATTAAAATCTGAAGCTCAAAACATTTTCAAATATTAATTCATTTACTTCAAACTAGATATTTTATACTGTTTGCTGCTGCTGAATCATTTCTTTAAAAAGTTCCGGATCGATAAGCAAGGTGAGAACCACAACAGCCACGCTTATTACCACATACAGCACCAAGAGCAACAGTAAGAAGAAAAGCGTTCTCAAAATAATTCCCTTAATGCTTAATTGATATAGCCTTTTATAAACATAAGCATTGTAGCCAATGTAAATAAGCACCGTAAACAGTCCAAATGACAAGTAATCTCCTCCAGCAATCAAAACGGTAAGTCCTATCAGGGTGGTTACAATAGAAAGATGCGAATACGTGTATAACTGAATGATTAAATGCTCGGTATAATTATGTTTACGCAAAGTCAAAAACGCTACAAATCCCATTAAAGCAAGAAAGGGTATCGTAGCAAACATAATCAAAGGCTGGTACTCCATGGTAGAGTCTTGAATCGCCTGAGAAATAGCATTGGGGTTACCTCCTATAGCACCCATTTGCTCAACCACTTCAGGGTAAAACTTTTTAAGTACAAAGACCTGTAATCCTGAAATAGTAATCGCTATTGTAAAATAGCTGAAGGCATTAAAATATCTTTTACGCAATCCGGCTAAAAACCCATCGATCACTTTTTCCGGTCTTACAAACAAGTCTTTGAAGGTACGCAGAAAGGTATTATCAATATTGAAAACCCGTTCCCCGGCTTCTTTCACAATACGCTTTGGAGTAAACCGTTCTTCAATTTTTTTGGCACCACAAATATTACAGAAGAAGTCTTTATCAGTTAAAGGGTTCCCACAATTCAAACAAGAAGTAACAGGCGTAAACGTGACGTTTTTTTCGGGCAGCATGAGTTCTGTATTATTTTAGAAAATTATTAAAATTTCCTAACACTCACTATACTTAATTAATGCGCATCCAACCAGTTATCGCCAAGACCTACTTCCACATCAAGAGGAACATCTAGTTTGAATGCATGTTCCATTTCAGATTTTATAAGTTCCTGTACTTCCTCCAATTCTGATTTGTAAACATCAAATACCAATTCATCATGAACCTGAAGTAACATTTTGGTTCTTAATCCTTTATCCTTGAGTTTATGGTGTATTTTGATCATTGCGATTTTAATGATATCTGCAGCGCTCCCTTGAATAGGTGCATTTACCGCATTACGCTCTGCAGCACCACGTACCACAGCATTGCTACTATTAATATCTTTTAAATAACGACGACGACCTAAAACCGTAGACACATAACCATTCTCGCGTGCAAAGTCTACTTGCTCGCTCATATAATTGCGCAATTTAGGGTAGGTCTTATAATAGGTATCTATAAGCTCTTTACTTTCGCTACGGGTAAGATCGGTTTGATTGCTCAACCCAAAAGCTGAAACACCATAAATAATCCCAAAATTCACGGTTTTTGCATTACTACGTTGTTCTCGCGTCACCTCATCAATAGGCACATTAAAGACTTTTGCAGCAGTAGATGCGTGAATATCTTCTCCTTCTTGAAAGGCCTTCATCATCGTTTCTTCCTGACTCAACGCAGCGATAATGCGCAATTCAATTTGTGAGTAATCGGCAGCAAGTAGAACGTAGTCTTCATTGCGCGGCACAAAAGCCTTACGCACCTGACGCCCGCGTTCGGTACGGATAGGAATATTCTGCAAGTTTGGATTGTTTGAACTCAGTCGGCCGGTTGCTGCTACGGTCTGCATATAATCGGTGTGTACGCGGCCGGTTTTTGCATTTACCTGTGCAGGCAGCGCATCAACATAGGTACTCTTAAGCTTAGAAAGTCCGCGGTAATCAAGTACGTGCTGCACGATCTCGTGGTCTGGAGCTAAATAAGACAGCACATCTTCTGCAGTAGAATATTGCCCCGTACGGGTTTTCTTCGGTTTATCTACCAACTTTAATTTGTCAAATAAAATTTCACCCAATTGCTTTGGCGAACCAATATTGAATTCTTCTCCCGCTTCTTCATAAATGCTTTTCTCCAGCGAAGCGATATCATTATTAAGCGCTTCAGAAAGACTGCCTAAAAATTCTTGATCCAGATTGATTCCCTCTAATTCCATATCTGCTAAAACCTGCACTAACGGAATTTCGATCTCGTCAAACAGCTTTTGCGTATTGGCCTCACCCAATTCTTTTTGAAAATGCTCTTTCAGCTGAAGCGTTACATCTGCATCTTCAACGGCATATTCAGTTTGCTGATCAACAGGTACGTCGGCCATCGACTTTTGATTCTTCCCTTTTTTACCGATCAATTCTTCAATAGAAACCGGCGTGTAATTGAGATAGGTTTCTGCAAGCACGTCCATATTGTGACGCATATCAGGATTGATCAGGTAATGCGCGATCATCGTATCAAAGAGCTTCCCTTTAACCTCAACATCATATTTGGCCAACACTTTGATGTCATACTTAAGGTTTTGCCCTATTTTCTCGATTTCTTCCGCCTCAAAAAACGGACGCAGCGCTTCGATCAGTTTTTGAACTTCTTCTTTTTCTGATGGAAACGGAACATAAAATCCCTTCGTTTTTTCCCAACTAAAAGCGATCCCGACCAATTCTGCCTGCAACGGATCTAGATCTGTAGTTTCAGTATCAAAACATACCGAAGTTTGCTTCATCAAGTTTTTGATGAATAAATTCATCGCCATTCCGGGAGCTACACTTTGGTAAAAATGCTCGGTATCCTTTATGGTTTTCCGGGTATTGCGCTCTTCTATAGCAGGCTCATCACCTCCAAAAAGATTGTATTGCCCCGCTCCCGCGTTCGCTGCTTTTTCAGCAGAACTCACTAGTTTTTTGGCGGTTTCCGTTCCGCTTACTGCGGCTCCGGTATCGCTATCGGCTTCACCGGAAAATATCTTGATAAACTGATCTTTAAGCCTACGGAATTCGAGTTCGTCAAAAATCTCCTGAACTTTGTCGGCGTCCGGCTGCGAAAGTTCGTACTGCTCAGCATCAAATTTCACATCGCAGTCGGTCATTATCGTTGCCAACTTTCTGGATAGACGTCCCAGCTCGGCGTTTTCGATCACCTTCTCTTTCATCTTCCCTTTGAGCTGATCTGTATTTTCTAACAAACCTTCTAAGCCACCGTACTGTTTGATAAACTTCTTAGCCGTTTTATCTCCCACTCCCGGCAATCCCGGAATATTATCAGACGCGTCACCCATCATTCCTAAATAATCGATCACCTGTTCCGGACGCTCCACTTCAAAACGTTTTTGCACTTCAGGAATTCCCCAGATCTCGATCCCATTACCCATTCGTGCCGGTTTGTACATAAAAATATTTTCCGAAACCAGCTGTGCATAATCCTTGTCTGGCGTCACCATAAAAACCTGATAATCCTCTTTTTCTGCCTGCTTGGCCAGCGTACCGATCAAATCATCTGCTTCCACGCCTTCGATCTCAATACACGGCACGTGCATCGCTTTAAGAATCTCTTGAATAATAGGCACCGCAATACGTATCGCCTCTGGAGTTTCATCACGATTAGCCTTATAATCCTCATACATTTCAACCCGTTCAGAACTTCCACCTTTATCAAAAGCTACCGCAAGATGATCTGGCTTTTCGCGCTTGATCACATCAAAAAGCGAATTAACAAAACCCATTATTGCAGAAGTATCCTGCCCTTTTGAGTTCACTCGAGGATTTTTGATCAATGCATAATAACCGCGAAAAATCAATGCATAAGCATCTAAAAGGAATAAGCGCTTTTGAACAGCCATATTGGGAATTTTTTAATCAATAAAAGAAGTATCAAAAATAGGAATTAGTCTTATGATAAAAGTTTTTAGCCGGAGACATTTTGACAAAAACAGTACAACCTATTTTAAACCGGATTACTTATCTTTCTTAAAACTGAAACTTAAATTCTATGAGCACGCCGCAATCCTATACGGAGTTTGAAGCCACACTAGACCAAAGCAATCCGCCGTCACATTGGCCCCAAGCCTTGCAAGCGCTTTGGCACCAAACGAAAGGCAATTGGGAAGCTTCACATAATATCGCACAAGACCTACATAGTGAAATGGGAAGTTTGATTCACGCACATTTACATCGCGATGAAGGTGATGATTGGAATGCAAAATACTGGTATCGCCAAGCCGGAAGAGCTTTTCCTCAAGTTTCACTAGCCGAAGAATTAAAACAATTGGTAAACGAAGTCATCACTTAAAATAACGCCAATAAAAAACCCGCTGAACATCAGCGGGTTTTTTGCTTATCTATATCTTGTACTAATTACAATTCTAAAGCTTTAAGCACATTGTTATCCATCAATAATTCTTCAGGATTTTCTAGTGCTTCTTTAACCGCTACTAAGAATCCTACAGATTCTTTACCATCAATGATACGGTGATCGTAAGAGAGTGCCACATACATAATAGGCGCAATAGCGATTCCGCCGTCGCGTACGATAGGACGCTCTACAATGTTGTGCATTCCTAAGATCGCAGACTGAGGAGGGTTGATGATAGGTGTAGAAAGCATACTTCCAAACACACCACCGTTTGTGATGGTGAAAGTTCCACCGGTCATTTCATCAACAGTAATCTGACCATCACGCGCTCTTAGCGCCAGACGCTTCACTTCAGACTCTACACCGCGGAAACTTAAGTTTTCAGCATTTCTAATAACAGGAACCATCAATCCTTTAGGCCCAGAAACAGCAATAGAAATATCTTTAAAGTCATAAGAAACCATC
This sequence comes from Leeuwenhoekiella sp. CH_XMU1409-2, assembly GCF_037029365.1. Lineage (NCBI taxonomy): Bacteria > Pseudomonadati > Bacteroidota > Flavobacteriia > Flavobacteriales > Flavobacteriaceae > Leeuwenhoekiella > Leeuwenhoekiella sp. CH_XMU1409-2. The sequence goes on from NZ_JAYMEI010000003.1 coordinate 147,986, forward strand.
TCCTTACCATCGATCATCGAGTTTACCGCCGGGTACATTTCTAAAGCACGCACACAAGCCAACGTAAAGAATGACATAAACCCAAGGCTCACCCCGTGTTTTGCTTTGAAATCTTCTTTGTACTTACTACGTAGATCAAAAATTGGCGTCATATCAACCTCGTTAAAGGTGGTAAGCATTGCAGTTTCATTCTTTACAGAAACCAAACGCTCTGCTACTTTACGACGTAACATAGACATTTTAGAACGGCTTTCTCCACGACTTCCGGTTCCCGGAGTTCCCATAGAAGGCTGCGCATTTACTGCATCTTCTTTAGTAATACGACCGTCACGACCAGTACCTTTTACATCTTTAGCATCGATTCCCTTTTCATCCAAGGTCTTTTTTGCTGCCGGAGAAGGTGATCCTGAAGCATAGGTCTTTTTATCTTGAGCTTGCTCAGGAGTGCTCGATTTTGAAGGTGCTTCTTTTTTAGGTTCGGCTTTTTCTTCTTTTTGCTCTTCTTTGTCGCCACTGCTATCGCCTTCTGGTTTTGCAGCGTCGGTATCGATTAAACAAACAACTTCGCCTACAGCAACAGCATCACCTTCTTCTGCTTTAAGCGTAATAATTCCGCTCGCTTCAGCAGGCAATTCAAGGGTTGCTTTATCACTATCAACTTCGGCAATCGCCTGATCTTTTTCTACATAATCCCCATCTTCAACAAGCCATTGGGCGATTTCAACTTCGGTGATCGATTCTCCCGGCGAAGGGACTTTCATTTCTAAAGCCATAATTCTCTATTGTTAACTTTTATTCTTTAGTTAAAACTAAAATGTTTTTTATTGGTTATTTGAATTTTTATCAAAAACATCATCAATAACACGCTGATGTCTTCTTTTGAATCGTACAGAACTACCTGCGGCCGGCGCCCCGTAGAACTTACGACTGCACACTCTGAATTTTTGCGCTTCGGGAAGATGCATCAATAAGTGCCCGTAAGCTCCCATATTGCGTGGCTCTTCCTGAGCCCAAACCACATCGTCTGCATTTTTATATTTGTCAAGCGCTGCTCTGATTTCCTTTTTAGGAAGCGGGAACAATTGTTCAACACGTACAAGCGCCACATCTTCACAACCTAATTCTTCACGCTGCGCAAGCAAGTCGTAATAAAACTTACCGGTCACAAATACCAGTGTTTTTACCTGATCTGCTTTTACACTGTCATCATCAATCGTCATCTGGAAGCTGCCGTTTGCCAATTCTTCTTTGGTCGAAATTACTTTAGGATGTCTCAACAAACTTTTTGGCGTAAAAACGATAAGCGGTTTTCTAAAATTGGTCTTTAATTGACGACGCAATAAATGGTAGAAATTGGCAGGTGTAGTACAATCTGCAACATACATATTATCTACTGCACAAAGCTGTAAATAACGCTCCATACGCGCCGAAGAGTGCTCTGCTCCCTGACCTTCATACCCATGTGGCAATAACATTACCAGACCGTTTTGAAGCTTCCATTTATCTTCTGCTGCCGAAATATACTGGTCAAGCATAATCTGCGCTCCGTTACTGAAATCTCCAAACTGCGCTTCCCAGATAGGAAGTGTTTTAGGACTCGCCATCGCGTAACCATAGTCAAACCCAACAACACCATACTCTGAAAGCAGCGAGTTGAAGATATACATATGCCCTTGCTCTCCTTTAAGATTGTTAAGCAATACGATCTCTTCTTCACTCTCTTCAACTTTGGTCACTGCGTGACGGTGTGAGAACGTACCACGTTCTACATCCTGACCGGTCATACGCACATCAAAACCTTCTTTGAGCAATGAGCCATACGCCAGTAATTCGGCAAGACCCCAATCTATCTTATTATCATCAAAATACATCGCGCGACGCCCTTCAATGATCTTATTTATTTTTCTTAAGAACTTTTTCCCTTCCGGAAGCTTGGTGATCGCTTCAGCGATTTCAGTTAAGGCATCCAAATCAAAAGTTGTATCTACCGGCTGCATCATCTCATCTTCGGTAGCCGGTTCAAAACCTTCCCACTCATCCTGCATAATTGCAGTAATACGGGTAGTTTCTTCCTCTCTCGACTTTTCTAATTTTTCTTCAAGCTTCTCTTTATATTCGTTTTCCAGTTGCTTTACATAACTGTCATCGATCACGCCTTCTTCGATAAGCTTTTTAGCATAAATATCTCTTGCGTTATCGTGTTTTGCGATCGCTTTATACAATTTAGGCTGTGTAAAACGCGGCTCGTCACCTTCGTTGTGACCATACTTACGATATCCTAAAAGATCGATAAATACATCGCGACCAAAAGTCATTCTAAAATCTAAAGCAAATAAAGCTGCGTGCACTACCGCCTCGGCATCATCTGCATTCACGTGCAATACCGGAGACAATGTGGTTTTAGCCACATCGGTACAGTAGGTTGAAGAACGCGCGTCGAGATAATTGGTCGTAAACCCGATTTGGTTATTGATCACAATATGAATGGTACCCTTGGTGGTATAGCCATCTAATTGCGCCATCTGGATCACCTCGTATACGACACCTTGACCAGCAATTGCCGCATCTCCGTGCACTACAATAGGAAGCACCTCCTGCGGATTGTCAAAGTAATGACGATCTTGTTTTGCACGCGAGATCCCTTCTACCACGGCTCCCACAGTTTCTAAGTGAGACGGGTTGGGAGCAATATTGATATTGATCTCTTTTCCGCTGTCTGTGAGTCGGCTTGAGGTCCATCCCAAGTGATATTTAACGTCTCCGTCAAACACCTCCTGATCGTAGTCTTTGCCATCAAACTCGCTAAAGATATCTTTAGCATTTTTTCCGAAGATATTGGTCAGGGTATTCAGACGGCCGCGGTGTGCCATTCCCATCACAAAATCTTTTACGCCTCGATCTGCAGCCGCCTCAATTATAGCGTCTACTGCCGGAATAAAACTTTCTCCTCCTTCGAGAGAGAAACGCTTTTGACCAACGTACTTGGTATGTAAAAAGGTTTCAAAAGAAACCGCTTCGTTTAATTTTCTAAGGATTTTCTTCTTTTCGTCTCCAGAAAAGTTAGGGTGATTATCATTGATATTCAGTTTATCTTGAATCCACTGAATTTCTTCAGGCTTTCTTATAAACATATATTCAACACCAATCGAATCACAGTAGATTTTCTCAAGGTGGGTAATGATATCCCGCAACGTGTTGGAGCCTATTCCTAGAATTTCACCTGCGGTAAATGTCGTATCAAGGTCTTTTTCACTAAGACCGAAGTTCTCTAAAGCCAGGGTCGGCTCGTATTTTCTACGTTCACGTACCGGGTTGGTTTTTGTAAACAAATGACCTCGTGTACGGTAACCATCAATAAGTTTAACAACCTGAAATTCTTTCTGTAAGTTTTCAGGTACGGCAGCATTGGTATTTCCGCCGGTTACTACAGTAGCATCAGGCTCAATACCTAGCTCTTCTAAACCAAAATCAAAACCTTGAAAAAAAGCTCTCCAACTGGGTTCTACGCTATCAGGATGCTGTAAGTATTTATCGTAAAGTTCTGCGAAGTATGCAGTGTTTGCTGCATTGAGAAATGAAAATCTATCCATTTTATAAGTTAAATCTGTCGATTTTTTAAGCAATAATTTGTCAAAAATACAATAATTACTGCGCACCAACTGTGTGCATTCACAATTTTATGGTTATCATTAACATTTTAAAATAAGTATTTAACACCTTGCTAACAAAGTAAGTGCAATCCTAAACTATCTTATTATGAAATCGATTGTTTCCACACTCATCCTCACCGTAATTTTTACGTGTTTTACAGCTCAAAGTCATGCGCAATTTCGTTCGAGTTCCTTTTGGGACCGTGTGAGTTTTGGAGGCGGTCTCGGACTCAATTTTGGTGATGATTATTTTGCTGCAAATATCGCTCCCAGTGCGGTTTACAATTTCAACCCGTATTTTGCATTAGGCCCCGGGCTGAGTTATTCTTATGTGAAAAACGGAAGTTTAAGATCTTCGGTAGCCGGGGGAAGTATAATTGCCCTTGCAAACCCATTACCCATCATTCAACTTTCGGCGGAGTTTGAGGAGCTGTACGTATCTCAACGCGCCGATTGGGATGGTGGCACAGTCACAAATGATTTTTGGAATTCTGCTTTATTTCTTGGAGCCGGTTATCGCAGCGGCCCTGTAACTATTGGCGCGCGCTACAACGTGCTCTATAATGACAACGATGCGATTTACACCAGCGCCATTATGCCTTTTGTCAGGTTCTATTTTTAAACTGCACCTTTTTAAATTCGCGCTCCAAAATAAGTACGCTTACGCGTTGCACAAATTCGTGTACTTCACTATCAGGCAAGGCTTTGATCTTAGCTTCAGAAACATCAATCGCGTACAACAAGGTAAGGTAGTTTTCAAAATCGGAGAGCACCAGTTCGTACAAAGCAGCTTCCAGATCTCTCAGTAATTTCTCTGACGAACTCACTTGATCAAATGTGCTGTCTAAGCCGGCACGCTTAAAGTCTTTATTAAGCTGTGACACCAGAAATGCATACAATTTCTGCTCACGTGCCGCTTCTAAAACTTGCGTGCCATTGGTCATAATTGAGTTATACTTTTCTACGCATTAAGGCTTGCGCAAACTCCTTCAAAATTGTTTTGTTCTCTTCCTTTACATCAAGACAGTCTAAATGCTCCAATGCAGTGTTAGTATATTTCTCGATCTCCTGCTGGGTAGCTTCGGCTGCGCCGGAATCTATAAACAGTTGCTTTACCGTTTCTATTTTTTCTGAAGGATCTTGCGGATTGATACTGAATAAATGCTGAAGCTGTTTGCTATGTACCGCATCTAAACGTTCAAGCGCCGTAAGATATAAGAAGGTTTTTTTGTTTTCAATAATATCACCTCCTACTTGCTTTCCAAAGGTTTTAGGATCACCAAAAGCATCTAAATAATCATCCTGAAGCTGAAACGCGATTCCTAAATCACGCCCGTATTCATAAATACGGTTTGCATTTTCAGCAGAAGCATTGGCCACAATAGCACCCATCTTTAAAGCAGCACCTACCAAAACGGCAGTTTTGTATTCGATCATTTTAAGATATTCGGGGATCGTGACATCATCACGGGTTTCAAAATCTACATCGTACTGCTGCCCTTCACACACCTCGATCGCAGTTTTACTGAAGAGTTTTGCCAGCGCTCTAAACGTCTCTCCTTCATAATTCTCAAAAAGCTGATAGGCTCGTATGAGCATAGCATCACCAGAAAGTATCCCGGTGTTTACATCCCATTTCTCGTGTACGGTTTCCTCACCGCGACGCAACGGCGCATCGTCCATAATATCGTCATGCACCAGCGAAAAATTATGAAACACTTCTACGGCCAACGCCGCATCTAAAGCTTTTTGATGATCAGATTCAAAAATATCGGTTGCCATTAGGGTCAATACCGGTCGCAACCGCTTGCCTCCCAATTGTAAAATATAATGAATGGGCTCATAGAGATTTGCAGGCTCTTTTATAGCAAGCTTATCATTTAAATAAGCAACAAAAACTTCAGTGTATTGATCAATGCGCAGCATACTTCAAAATTTTCGGCTAAAATAAGACACTATTTCTGAACATAAGGCTCCAAGCGTCAGAAGCTGAGCTCAGGATCGCATGTTATGTCAATATTAAATATGCTAAAAACTTTGGAAACTTTTTTCGTTTTTAAAGTTTCCGTCTTATATTCGCCGCGCTTTATGAAAACCGAAATATTAAATAACGCCACACAACTTTTTTTAAATCAAGGATTTAAAAGCGTTACTATGGATGATATCGCCACGCATATGGGGATATCAAAAAAGACCATTTATGCCAATTATGCGCATAAAACCGAATTGGTAGAAGCGGTAGGCCATCATTTATTGAACAACGTGCAATGCGCTGTGAAAGACATGGTTGATGAACATATGAACCCTATCGAAGAGCTTTATGAGATCAAAAAGTATGTGATTCAACATTTACAGGGAGAGAAAACCTCATCCATTCAACAAATGATGAAATACTACCCAAAGATCTTTACCAAGCTGCGCGCATCGCAAAACGAGTTTATGCGCGGCTGTATGGAGAAAAACATTTCCCGTGGTATAGAACTCGGACTTTTTAGAGACAATCTCGATGTTGAATTTGTTTCTAGAATGTATCAAATTGGCATCACCAACATTAAAGATGAAACCATTTTTCCTTCAGATAAGTTTCCGCAGATCGCCCTGTATGAGACCTATTTGGAGTATCATTTACGTGGGATCGTCACTCCGGAAGGAAGAAAAATTCTCAATCAAATAATTCATTCAAATCAAGACTAATGCGAAAAACAATTTTCCTCTTAATATGCGTTTTAGGCTCTCTAAACACAAGCAAAGCCCAAGACAGTACAGAGGTACAATCTTATGCACTAAGCCTTCAGGAAGCCATAACTTATGGTCTCGAGAATAGCTATGATGCAAAAAACGCGTACACCGATGTAGAGATCGCTCTTAAACAAAAATGGGAGATCATTGCACAGGGACTTCCTCAGATTTCTGGAGAGGTGACGTACCAAAATCAGTTTATTCAACCTACCTCATTTATTCCGGCGGTGGTTTTTGACCCCAGCGCAGACCCCGGTGATTTCATCCCGGTGCAGTTTAGCCAGAAGCAAAATGCTTCGGCCGTAGCCACCTGGAATCAGTTGATCTTTGACGGCTCGTATATCGTAGGCGTACAATCGGCAAAAACCTTGCTTCAGATTTCTGAGAACGCCAAGGTTAAAACCGATCTTGAAGTAAAACAAGCAATCATTGAGGCCTATGGCAATGTATTGCTTGCTCAGGAAAGTGTTGCCATTCTTCAGAAAAACATAGAAACCGTAAACAAAAATCTAAACGACACCCAGAAGATTTTTGAAAACGGACTAGGAGAAGAAGAAGATGTAGAACAACTTCAAATCACTGCTTTAAATCTTGAAAGCCAACTCAACAGCACCGTGCGTCAATTGGCGATTGCATACGATATGCTCAAATTAACCTTAGGCATCCCGATTGACAGTAAACTCGTGGTAACAGATGCGCTTGAAGATTTGACGATGCAGTATTATGATCTCAATTTGCTTGCAAGAGATATCGACCCCGAGAACAACATAGATTATCGCATTGCCGAAGATCAAGCCAATCTTGCCGAAACCGAAGTAAAACTTGAAAAAAGTAAAGCCTTACCAACCTTAAGCGCCTATGTGAATTATGGAGCAGCAGGAGCGAGTAACTCCTTCACCTTCTTAAGTGATGAGCAACGTTATTTTGAGCAATCTATCTTAGGCGTTTCCTTGAGCGTGCCCATTTTCAGCAGTGGGATGCGCGCAGCGCGAACTGCTCAAAAAGAGCTGGCTTACAAACAGAGTCTCGAAGATCTTGAGCGCGCCCGCAATCAGGTAAAGCTAGAGATCGCTTCTGCACGTAATGATTATCAATTTGCGCTTGACAACTTTGCCACGCAAGAAAAAAACCTCGACCTGGCAGAGCGTATTGAAAATAAAAACTCCATCAAATTTTTTGAAGGTATCGCCAGCAGTTTTGAGTTGAGTGAAGCACAAACACAACTTTACCAGGCACAACAAGATTATTTACAAGCTATGTATGAAGTGATTGCCAACAAAGCAGCACTTGAAAAAGTGCTTGACACTTCAGTTTATAAACCAAAAGAAGACTAACATCCAGACATATCCTACACGCATTATGAAAAATATAATAACCCTAATAGCCGCAGCATTCCTAATCATTTCCTGCGGAAACAAAGAAGAATCTGTTGAGAGCGTCATTGAAAGTGGTGATCTAACCGCGATTCGCGCAAAGAAGACCGAACTGGTAAATGCTCAAAACGAACTTAAGACCGAGATCGATTCGCTTAACGCTGCTATAGATAAATTAGACGTTAAGAAAAAGGCAGCCTTAGTTACTGCTGAAACTTTACAAGACACCTTGTTCAAACATTATTTTGAAGTACAAGGAAATGTAAACACAGACCAAAACATTGTGCTGTATGCAGAATATACCGGCGTACTGACTCAGCTTTATGTCAAAGAAGGGCAGCGCGTTGCAAAAGGACAACGTCTTGCTAAAATTGATGATGGTGGTTTAGGAAGTGAACTTGCCCGCCAGGAAGCGCAAACGGCTTTAGCAAAAACAACTTATGAGCGTCAAAAACGCCTTTGGGATCAAAAAATTGGTTCAGAGATCAATTATCTGGAAGCAAAGACCAACTACGAAGCGATGCAGGCTGCAACAGATCAGTTGCGTTCTCGTGTGGGAAAAACGGTGATCACTGCGCCGTTCTCAGGAATTGTAGACAATACCTTAGCAGATCAAGGACAAGTGGTAAATGCAGGACAAACCGGAGTGTTACGTCTGGTAAACCTGAGCGATATGTATGTAGAAGCTTCTATTCCTGAAGCCTTTTTAGGTAAAGTTTCTGAAGGTACCGATGTTAAAATTAGACTGGCTTCAATAGGCAAAACCTACGACGGAAAGATCAGACAAGTAGGCAACTTCGTAAGTCCTGACAGCAGAACCTTTGATGTAAAAATTTCGATACCAAACCCAGACAACACCATCAAGCCCAACTTGATCGCTACGGTTATGGTTAATGATTATACTTCAGAAAACGCCATTGTCGTACCTGAAAATGTGGTTCAGCAGAATGCGTTGGGCAACAGCATCACCTATGTTTATGAAGAACAAGCTGACGGGACCGCAATTGCAAAACAAGTACAAATAAAAGAAGGTTACAGCGATGATCAGCGTATAGAGATCACTTCTGGACTTAGTGCCGGAGACCGACTGATCATTGAAGGAGCGCGCTCTCTTAGAGACGGTCAAGCTGTAGAATTAAAAGAATCTTCAAACAACCAATAAGATGGCCAAAAACACTTATAAAGAATTTAGCATATCGTCTTGGGCAATAGACAATAAGATGACGGTGTATGTGATCACCGCGATCATCTTACTCAGCGGTCTGTTTGCCTACTACAGTATGCCGCGTGAAGCATTCCCAGAGATCATAGAAACCAAGATCTATGTGAGCTCTGTAAATCCCGGGAATGCTGCAGAAGACGTAGAAAAATTTATTACCGAGCCGCTCGAAGAAGAATTCAACGACATCGCCGGGATCAAAGAGATCACTTCTACCACGCTTCAGGACTACAGTATTATCATTGTAGAATTTGAAGAGGATATCGATGTGAACGTTGCAAAAACCAAGGTTAAAGATAAAGTTGACTTGGTAAAGGCAGAAACAACCTGGCCTACGCTAGACAACGGTGCCAAGGTAGAACCCAACATTTTTGATCTTAACATTTCTGAAGAGCAGCCTATCTTAAACATCAACCTTACCGGAGATTTTCAGGTACAGCAGTTGAAAGATTATGCCGAGCATCTTCAGGATAAGATCGAATTGCTTCCGCAGATCAAAGAAGCGACCATTCGTGGTGCTGAAGAACAAGAGGTAGAAGTCGCTGTCGACATTTATAAGATGACTGCTTCTAAAGTGAGTTTTGACAACATCATCAACGCGATACGCTCAGAGAACAACACGATCTCTGCAGGTAACGTGATCACCGATGGTTTGCGTAAAAACATCCGAGTTTTAGGAGAAATTCAAGACCCTAAAGAGCTAAATAATATAGTAGTAAAACGCGATGGCGGAAACATTTTTCTTAAAGACATCGCAACAGTACGCTTTAAAGAAAAAGATCCTACCACTTTTGCCCGCGAATACGGTCAACCGGTGGTGATGCTTGACGTTAAAAAACGGGCAGGTAAAAATATGATCGAAGCGGTAGAGTCGATCAAAAAGATCGTTGCCGAAGAAGAAGCCAATTACTATCCAGAGTCGTTACACATCAGCCTTACCAATGACCAGTCGATCAAAACGGCAAATCAGGTAGACGACTTGGTAAATAACATCATATTTGGTGTTATTCTGGTGGTTGTGGTTTTGATGTTCTTCTTAGGATTTAGAAATGCACTATTTGTAGGTTTTGCGATTCCGCTTTCAATGTTTATGTCGCTTACCATTTTATCTAGTTTAGGTTTCACCCTGAATACGATGGTACTTTTTGGTCTTGTAATGGGACTGGGAATGCTGGTAGATAATGGTATCGTGGTGGTTGAAAACGTATACTCCTTGATGGATCAAGGAATGCCGCGCATCAAAGCTGCAAAGCAAGGTCTGGGTGAAATCGCCTGGCCTATTATCGCTTCTACAGCGACCACACTTGCTGCCTTTTTCCCCTTAGGATTGTGGCCGGGAACCATTGGTAAGTTTATGATCTATTTCCCGATCACACTTTCGGTGGTATTGAGTTCGTCTTTATTTGTGGCGCTCATCATCAACTCGATGTTGACCTCACGCTTTATGAAGACCGAAGAGGAAGATATGAGCAAAAAGAGCCTTATACGCAACAGCCTTATCCTCTCAATTATTGGGGTAATAATGCTCATTGTAGGTTTTGTGATAGATTCCGGAGGTTTTAGAGGTATTGGTAACTTGCTGTTATTGCTCGCGATTATGCTTTGGGCCTATAAATATTTCTTAGCAGGAGCCGTGCGTTATTTCCAGTTTGAATCACTTCGAAAATTAGAGAACACCTACGAGCGTTTCTTAAAGTACGCGCTGCGCGGAAAAAAAGCGTATGCCTTTTTCTTCGGGACCGTAATTATGCTGTTCTTATCCTTTGTTCTGGTAGGTATTGCACAGCCTAACGTGCTGTTTTTCCCGGAAAACCAGCCCAATCAGATCATTACTTATATAGAATATCCTGAAGGGACGGCGATCGAAAAAACCAATCAGCTTACTAAGCAAATCGAGCAACGCATCTTTGACGCGATCAAGAAATATGAAGATGCAGACGGATATAACTTTATGGTAGAGAGTGCCATCTCTCAGGTAGGTCAAGGTGCCGGAAACCCACAAACCGATGGTGGCCAGAGTAATGAAATGCCGCATAAAGGAAAGGTCACCTTATCTATGCGCGATTTTAAACTGCGCCGTGGCGTAAAAAGTAGCACCGTACTTTCTGAAGTGCGTGAGGCTGTTAAAGGCTTTCCGGGAGCTTCGGTAATTGTTGAGAAAGATGCTGCCGGTCCTCCGGTAGGTTATCCTATCAATATCGAGATCAGTGGTGAAGATTATGAAGAAATGCTTCTTGCCGCAGAGAATATGCGTACCTATATCGAAGGCTTAGGCATTGGCGGTATTGAAGAACTCAAACTTGACGTCAACAAATCTAAAGCAGAACTTGGTGTTACGGTAAGCCGTGAAAAAGCAGGTCAGTTAGGTATTTCTACTGTAGCTGTTGGGCAGACCTTGAGACGTTCGGTTTATGGTGAAGAAGCTTCTACTTACAAAGAAGGCGATGATGACTATGAGATCAATGTGCGTTTTAATGAAGATTACCGTTATGACGAGAATGCATTATTCAATCAACCGGTAACCTTTAGAAACAATCAAGGTCAGATCATCCAAGTGCCTATTTCGGCTTTGGTAGATAAAAAATCTTCTTCCGCTTTTAGCGCAATAAAACGTAAAGACCTTAAACGGGTAATCACACTGTATTCAAACGTGCTTACCGAGCAAGGTTTTAACGCCACAGAAATTGTAGGGCAATTGAAGAACGAACTTGCAGGCTACGATTTGCCTAGCGGAATTTCATATAGTTTTACCGGTGAACAAGAAGAACAAGCAGACAATATGAGCTTCCTGTTGATGGCATTAGGTATTGCGATGGGTTCTATCCTACTTATTCTGGTAGCACAATTCAACTCGCTTTCTAAGCCGGTGATCATTCTTATGGCGGTAGTCTTAAGTTTGGTAGGTGTGTTCTTAGGTTTGATCATCTTCCAGATGGACTTTGTGATCCTGATGACGATGATGGGTATTATTTCGCTTGCGGGTATTGTGGTAAACAATGCGATCGTTCTTATCGATTACACGCAGATCCTGATCGATCGTAAGAAAGAAGAATTAGGTGTTGAAGACGATGACTATCTTACTAAAGAAGAATACTTTAAACTTACCGTTGCCGGTGGTAAATCGCGCTTAAGACCGGTATTGCTTACGGCGATCACTACGGTTCTTGGTTTGATTCCGTTAGCAGTAGGACTTAATATTGACTTCTTTGGATTGTTTACAGATTATGATCCTGCGATTTACATTGGTGGGGATAACGTGATCTTCTGGGGACCGCTGGCGTGGACGGTGATCTTCGGGTTGGTATTTGCTACCTTCCTTACCTTAGTGATCGTACCGGTGATGTTTTACTTAACCAACCGTGCTAAAGTAAAATTTGCCGATAAACGCAAAGCACGTGAAGAGCAAAAGAAACAAGCTAAACTAGCCGCAGCTTCTGAAACTTCAGAAAGCTAGAAAAGCTTTTCATTTTAATTAGACTTAAAAGCAGAAGGACAACCTTCTGCTTTTTTGTTTTTCTAGGGTTGAATCCCATAAAAACGGAAAGCTTTACGCCTAAGTAAACTACCTCTTGGCAAGCCTCGGAGTATTTAACCCTTTGGCGGTGCCAATAAAATAACCTCAAAACAATAGGTGGTGACTTGCTTTAACTTCTTAAATTTGCACCTCAAATAATCAAGCATGTACAGAACGCATAATAACGGAGCTTTACGCGCCGAACATATAAACGAAACGGTTACTCTTGCCGGCTGGGTTCAAAAATCCAGAGACAAAGGTTTTATGATCTGGGTAGATCTACGCGATCGCTACGGCATCACCCAACTTATTTTTGACGAAGAACGCACCCCTAAAGCGGTGATGGATCTTGCCAAAACTATGGGGCGTGAGTTTGTGATTCAGGTTACCGGAAAGGTAATCGAGCGTGAATCTAAAAACCCAAAAATGCCTACCGGGGATGTAGAGCTTTTGGTTGAAAAATTAGAGATCTTGAACGAGGCCAAAACGCCTCCGTTTACTATTGAAGATGCAACCGATGGCGGTGAAGATCTCCGTATGAAATACCGTTATCTGGACATCAGAAGAAATCCGGTGAAGGAGAAACTCATCTTTAGACATAAAGTGAGTATTGCCGTGCGCAACTATTTATCGGAGCAAGGTTTTATTGAAGTGGAAACGCCCTATTTGATCAAATCTACTCCGGAAGGTGCCCGTGATTTTGTGGTGCCTAGCCGAATGAACGAAGGTCAATTTTACGCGCTTCCACAATCGCCACAAACGTTTAAGCAATTGCTTATGGTGGGCGGTATGGATAAGTATTTTCAGATTGTAAAGTGTTTTAGAGATGAAGATCTACGTGCAGACCGCCAGCCGGAATTCACACAGATCGACTGCGAGATGGCTTTTGTAGAACAAGAAGACATTCTGAACATTTTTGAAGGCTTGACCAAGCATCTTTTAAAAGAAGTGGTAGGTTTTGAGATCGAAAGTTTCCCAAGAATGACCTATGACGAGGCGATGGCAAAATACGGTAACGACAAGCCAGACATTCGCTTTGGGATGGAGTTTGGCGAACTCAACGCAGTAGCGCAGCACAAGGACTTTAAAGTATTCAATAGTGCTGAGTTGGTTGTAGGTATCGCGGTTCCGGGAGGAGCGAGTTATACCCGAAAAGAGATCGATAAGCTTATCGATTGGGTGAAGCGACCACAAGTTGGTGCTTTAGGAATGGTGTATGTAAAATGCAATGAAGATGGAAGTTTTAAATCTTCAGTAGATAAATTTTACGATCAGGAAGATCTTGCTAAATGGGCAGAAGCTACCGGCGCACAACCCGGAGATCTGATCTGTGTACTTTCTGGAGAAACATCAAAAACCCGCGCGCAATTGAGCGCGCTGCGTATGGAATTGGCCACACAATTAGGCTTGCGCAAGTCAGACGAATTTGCGCCGCTTTGGGTAGTTGACTTCCCGCTTTTAGAATGGGATGAAGAAACCGAGCGTTACCACGCGATGCACCACCCGTTTACTTCTCCTAAACCCGGACAAATGGAATTGCTAGACACCAAGCCCGGCGAAGTAAAAGCAAATGCTTACGACCTTGTATTGAACGGAAACGAAATAGGCGGTGGTTCTATACGTATTCACGATAAAGAGATACAATCTAAGATGTTTGATTATCTAGGCTTTACCAAAGAAGAAGCACAGGCACAGTTTGGCTTCCTGATGGATGCGTTTCAATACGGTGCGCCACCACACGGTGGTTTGGCCTTTGGTCTAGACCGTTTGGTAGCGATTTTAGGCGGACAAGAAACGATAAGAGACTTTATTGCATTCCCTAAAAACAATGCCGGCCGTGATGTAATGATCGATGCGCCTGCAACAATTGATGCAGCACAATTAGAAGAATTGAATTTGAAAGTTACTTTATAAGTCTCAGTCTTTATAAATTAAGAAAGCAGCCCGATGTGGCTGTTTTTTTATGGCTCCTACCGAAAGGCTTACTTTTAAGTAGTTTATTCCACAGGTATGAAAACAAAAAAAGGTCCGGACAATGTCCAGACCTTTTTTTATCGCTAATTCAAAATAAACTTATTCAACAGTCCAGCCTGCTTTCCAAGTATCATAATCTGTACCGGTAGCATCACCTTCATTCATAATGAAGTCACTTTCGTCAAATTCGTAACCTGTATCGTTCTTCATTTTTAAAGTAACATCATCAAAGTTTACAGTGTCTACAAATAACAATCCGTCTAAAACACCTTGACCTGTTGGGCTGTCTCCAGAATCACCATCAAGATCAAAACCTTCTTCGTATCCTTGAATAATTACGTTGTTGAACTCCCCTTGAGTACCCGCTCTTAAACGTACAGCTTCAGTACCTTCAGTATTTCCTTGTCCTACGATCAATACGTTGTTAAGGGTTGGAGCAGAGAAATAAACAGGGTTAGAGTTGTTACCTATATCGGTGTTAAATCCGTCAGCTTCAATAGCTTTATCGTGAGACACACCTTGTTTGATGTATACGTTGGTTAAAGTTCCTGAGTATCCTTCTGTCCAGTCTACAGAATCATCCTGAGCATTTACTACAGAAAGGTAACTAGCATTTACAGTACCTCCAAAAAACTCGATACCATCATCTTTACCTTCAAATGCTTGAATGTGATCTACAGTAGTACCATTACCTACACCGTAGAAAGAGAAACCGTTGTTTTCAGATTGTCCATCTGCTGCTCCACCTGAATACTCTACACGTACATAACGAATAACACCTGAGAAGTCAGATACATCGCTACCACCGTAAGGAAGACCACCAATTTCTGAAGTTGAAGTTGCAGAACCTCCGGTTGTAGAGTTGATAGGTGCACGTCCTAATAAGATAAGACCACCCCAGTCTCCAGCTGCAGGAGAAGAAGCTGCAGAAGTAAGTACGATTGGGTTTGTAGAAGTACCCTGAGCATCAATTACCGCATCCTGAGAAATTGCGATGTAAACATTAGCACCACTAGCAGCTCTGATAGTCATACCTGCAGGGATCGTAAGTTTTGTGTTAGGAGCCATTACTAAAGGTCCTGTCAATGTATATGTATTGTTGCTATCTAATACTAAATCACTTGTCATAGTACCTTGTAGATCAATAGCCTCTCCTGTTGGTTCTTCAGGCTCATTGGTTCCACCATTATTAGTCACGCTGTTGTCAACACTGTTATCAGTATTGTTAATTACAATTTCTGCAGTATCATCAGCTTCACAAGAGGCAAATAAAAGTGCCGCCGCAGTCAAGCCAGTAAGTAAATAATTTGTCTTCATTGCATTTAAAGTATTTAATTAATTTTCTATCGTTTTTATTAAAATTTATATTTTACGTTTAATCCTACGTTAATCCCTCTACGGTAGATAGAGGTGGTATAGTCTCCAAAAGAAGTACCTTCACGCACATACTCAATATCTGGATCAAGCAAGTTCTTTGCACTGGCGTTGATCTCCCAGTTATCTCCAAACTCGTTTCTCCAAACAAAGTCAAGCGTACCGTATCCTTTCTCGACTATATTTCCTAATTGACCAGATCCTAAAGCATCGATACGGTCTGCGAAATAAGAATAGATCAAGTTGGCTACAGGTTTATAATTTTCAAAAGAGGTCGGGCTATAGTTGATGTCTGCATTGATCAAGAACGGTGAAGCACCTTGCAACTCATCATCACGATCTAATGTAGAAGAGAACAGCCCGTTTGAACTTCTTAAGTCTTGTTGCGTATGCATATAAGTCCCGTTAATTCCCGCAGAAACTACGGCGTTCTCATCTGCATCGGTTACCAAGTTTTTACGTACTTCTAATTCAACTCCGTAAACATTAGCTTTCTCACCGGTTCTAAAATAACGTCGGGTACCGGTTGCGTCATTTGCGATCACAAGGTTAACAGGGTTTCTGATCTCCTTTGCAAAACCTGCGATCGATAGCAATTCAGATTTACCAAAGAACCACTCGTATTTAAGATCAATGTTATAAACGTCTGAGAATGATGGATCATTTAAAAGGTCTGGGTTACCTCCTACACGCTTGGTTACATCTTCGTAAACAAACGGCGCTACCTCTTTGAATTCTGGGAAAGAAACCGTTTTTGCAAAAGAGAATCTCAAGTTAGAATCGTCATTAAGCGCATAGCGTACGTTTAAACTTGGTAAGTAAAAGTTCTCGTAGCTTTCTGCATAGCCGCTCGCATCCGGAGGAAGGTTAATCACATCATAAGTGATCGACTGGTTAAAAGATTCTACTCTAAACCCGGGAACAAACAACCAGTTCCCTGTGGTGATCTCTGCATTGATGTATCCTGCGTGAATATCAAGATTACCGGTATATCGGTTCTCATCAAGACCTGGATAGTTACGGTTATCAATACCTAGCTCAGGAGCAATCGCTCTAAAAACGAACGTATCATAAACCGTCCCTAGGTTAGGTACATTAAAAATACTATCAAGATTGTTTATATCTTCAACCGGAGTGTTTGGCGCGATAAGGTCATATCCATAACGGATGTTCTTAAAGAAACGCTCCTTAGTTCTTCCGTTGTATCCAAAATTCAATTTGAAATTATCAGAAACGGTGTATTCCAGATTTAAACGGCTGTTAAGCTCTTCATCTTCGATATTCTGAAAATAACGCTGATTGTCAAAGTTGGTGTTGTTATAAAAAGAGGGATTCGTAGAAGGATCGTTATCTAAAGCTAAATTGTAATTCTCTAAAGCAAAACGCTTACGGTCTGGCTGATTAGAAAACACTTTATTATATCCTACACCCCAAGTCAATTCAAACTCCTCATCAAAAGTATGTAAGCCAGACAATTGATTTACAAAGATCATATCCTGATTAAACTGAATGTTCTTAGTAAAAAAGCCGCTGTCTGTATTTAAGATCGCATCACGGTTTCTACCATTACCATCAATACCAAAATTCCCAACCTCATCAGAAGAGCTGTTAAGGAATAAAGAGTTGAAGGTGATCTTATGTCCAGAATTTAAGCTGTAGATCGCGTTAAGCATCGCTGTAGTTGTTGTTGAATATTCAAACTCTTCAACATCGTCGTATACTTGCTTTTCTACCGTAGTAAAATCTGCTGCAGATCCTCTGCGATACTCATAATCGTTTGCAAAAGAAGCCGTAGCAAAAAGGCTTAATCTACCGCCTTCTCCCATTTCAAAAGACTTTCCGCCAGAAATAGATCCGTTTACATTAATAGGTGTTCCTCCATCTACAGGATCTACAGGATGCGATAAGATCACCGCAAACGGGTTGTTGTCATATCTATTATAAAAACCGAAATATCCGGTACCTTCACTACGGGTAAAATCCTGACCGATCGCTCTGGTATTGATACTAGAACCCAATTGAATATCTAAGAAGAATTTCCCCTTATAATCTTTAGAGATCACATCGATATTACTCGCTGCGAAATCTCCGTAAAACTTAGTAGAATAAGCTTTACTTACCGCTACATTCTGAATAATGTCTGAAGGAAAAAGGTCAAGATCCATGTTCTTTTTCTCAATATCATTTGAAGGAAGCGTCAATCCATTATAGGTGGTATTCAAATAACGGTCACCAAGACCACGCACATATACATTACCTGCTCCGCCTGACTGTTTTGAAACTCCAGAAATCTTAGCGATCGCTGCTGCTGCATCACTTACCCCTTTTCGGGCAAGTTCATCTGCTCCAATGCTCTGCTGGATACTTACTGCTTTCTTTTGTTCTAATAATAAGGCTACTTCAGATTCGCGAGAAACGGTAGTTGTGATCACCACCTCATCGAGTGCGGCTGCTGTAGCTCCTAATCCTGCGTTTATCGTGGTTACTTTATCTGCCTCAACAACAACATTGGGGACTTCTACAGTTTCATAACCCACAAAGCTAAAAACCAAGGTATACGTCCCGGCTTCTACATTTGAGATCTCATAAAGACCATCAAAATCTGTAGTCGTTCCTTTGCTCGTATTCTTGATCTGAACCGTTGCAAAAGGTAAAGGTTCATTATTAACTTCTTTATCACTTAACACTCCAACAATACTACCGGTTCCTTGTGCCCAAGTAGCTGCTGAAAATATAATACCTATTAAAAACAGATAAAATTGTCTCATTTGCTTGCATTTATTTTACGCTGCAAATATGTTGCGAAAGAACTGCTAGCCGGTTAATCCAATGTTATGAATTCGTAACCCAAGGGTTACTTCATGGTTACCTTAATGTTAACAGATTTTTGAGTCAGCTGGGTTTCATTAGATTAAAATTTGGCAAAGATGTATCTTGCCAAAAATTGCACGTCATGATGAATTGGGAGCATTTACTATCCTTAAAAAGACAAGGCGATACCGCCAAAAGACTACGTATAGAACAGGACGACACGCGCCTGGGTTTTGAAGTTGATTATGACCGTATTATCTTTTCGGCGCCTTTTAGAAGCTTGCAAGACAAGACCCAAGTCATCCCACTTTCTAAAACCGATTTTGTTCACACGCGCTTAACACACAGTCTCGAAGTCTCAGTTGTGGGACGCTCGTTAGGACGTATGGTGGGCAAAAAACTGTTAGAAAAATACCCGCACCTCGAACAAGTCTATGGTTACAAATTCAATGATTTTGGTGCCATTGTAGCTGCGGCAGCGCTGGCACACGACATTGGGAATCCGCCTTTTGGACACAGCGGCGAGAAAGCCATAGGCGAATTCTTTAAAAACGGCTACGGAAAACGCTATAAAGACAGCCTCACGGCGAAAGAGTATCAAGACCTCATCAAGTTTGAAGGTAATGCCAATGGTTTTAAGGTGCTTTCTCAAAGCAAACCGGGAGCGCAGGGCGGCTTGCGTTTATCCTATGCTACTTTAGGCGCTTTTATGAAGTATCCTAAAGAATCGCTTCCGCACAAACCTTCTGATCATATTGCCGATAAAAAATATGGCTTCTTTCAGTCTGAACGAGCGCTCTTTGAAGATGTCGCTCAAGAACTGGGACTTTTAAAGCGCAGCACTACAGATGATGTAAGTTGGTCAAGGCATCCGCTTGCCTATCTCGTTGAAGCTGCAGACGATATTTGCTACACCATCATCGATTTTGAAGACGGTATAAACCTGGGGCTCATCCCTGAAGAATATGCCTTAGAATATATGGTAAAGCTCGTAGGGCAAACCATAGACCGCAATAAATACAATGCGCTTCAAGAGACTTCAGACCGCGTGAGTTACTTGCGCGCACTGGCGATAGGCACGCTTATTAATGAGAGTGTGGATACTTTTATGAAATACGAAGAAGAGATCCTTGCAGGTACTTTTGACCAATCGCTTATCGACAAAAGCAACTATCAGGCGCAAATAACAGACATCATTAACTTAAGCATTGAACGTATTTACAACAGCCGCGAAGTGATCGAAAAAGAGATCGCCGGCTATGAGATTCTGTCTACCTTATTAGAAGCGCGTTGTCGTGCTTTAGACAATAACGACACGCATTACAATCAATTGATTCAGCAATTGCTAGCGCCCAATGATCATTCTGAAAAGAGCTTGTATGAAAACCTCATCCAGATCTGCGCTGAAGTCTCTACCATGACCGATGGTAAAGCCTTACGTAATTATAAAAAGATTAAAGGCCTCGATGTTAAATAAGCGTTAAGTATGACGCTAATTGTGCTTTCAAGCTTTCAAAATCCAGACCCACCGAAGTCTTCAGTTCTTCGGTGGTTCCTTGTTCGATAAAGCGATCGGGAATTCCCAGAAGTTCGAGTTTGCCTGTGTAGCTTTGACGTATCGCTTCTTCAGCGATTGCGCTACCAAAACCACCGGAAACGACACCATCTTCAAGGGTAATTATTGTAGAATAGTTACTGAAAACTTCTTGCAGCGCTTCAAGATCCAGCGGCTTGACAAAACCAAAATAATACACTGCAATTGCTTCGGGATAAACTTCAGCAAGCTGTAACGCCGTTTCCGTCAAGCTACCGGTTACCAAAACCGCGATTTTATCTCCTTCGGTTAACTTTTCAGCTTTACCGATTTGTAGCTCTTGAAACGAAGTTTTCCAGTCGATCGTAGTACCCCGACCGCGCGGATAGCGAATCGCAATAGGTTGTTCTAAACCAAGTTGTGCGGTATACATAATATTCCGCAGACTTTCCTCATTCCGCGGAGCGAAAAGGATAAGATTAGGAATGCAGCGTAAGTAGGCCAGATCAAAAACCCCGTGGTGCGTGGCCCCATCGGCACCTACCAATCCGGCGCGATCTACACAAAAAATAACCGGAAGCTTTTGCAAAGCCACATCGTGAATCAATTGGTCGTACGCCCGCTGTAAAAAGGTAGAATAGATCGCACAAAAAGCGACTCCGCCTGCGGCTGCGATACCGGCAGCAAGGGTGACGGCGTGCTGCTCGGCGATCCCCACGTCAAAAGCCCGCTCCGGGAACTCCTGCATCATATACTTTAACGAACTCCCGGTAGGCATTGCCGGCGTGATGCCCACGATCTTCTCGTTCTTTTTAGTCAACTCTACTAAAGTCAGCCCAAATACATCCTGATATTTTGGAGGTTGGGGAGTGGTACTTTTAGGATTGAGTTCTCCGGTTGCCGCATCAAACTTCCCCGGTGCGTGATAGAGTACCTGCTCCTTTTCGGCTTGCTTTAGTCCTTTACCTTTGGTGGTGATCACGTGTAAAAACTTAGGGCCTTTGATCTTTTTCAGCGTTTTAATGATCTCCAGAAGCTTGTCGATATCGTGCCCGTCAACCGGACCAAAATACTTAAAGTTTAAGGCCTCAAAAATATTCTCCTGCCGCTGACTCCCGGTCTTTACATTGGTCAGGTAATTTTTCAAGGCGCCCACACTCGGGTCGATTCCTATCGCATTGTCATTCAGGATCACGAGTAAATTGGCATCACTATCACCGGCGTGATTCAAAGCTTCAAAGGCCATCCCGCTTGCAATAGACGCATCGCCGATGACCGCGATATGCTGGCGCCGGGTGTTTCCTTGAATCTTTGCTGCGATCGCCATACCCAAAGCCGCAGAGATCGACGTGCTCGAGTGCCCGGTCCCAAAAGCATCATAAACACTTTCTTCCCGCTTAGGGAATCCGCTCAATCCTCCTAACTGGCGGTTGGTCTCAAAAATGTCCCGTCTTCCGGTAATGATCTTGTGACCATACGCCTGATGTCCCACATCCCAGATGAGTTGATCATCGGGAGTATTGAATGCATAATGCAGGGCCAGCGTGAGTTCTACCACACCCAGGCTTGCTCCCAAATGCCCTTCTTTGGTAGCGACAATAGCAATGATAAAACGGCGCAATTCTGCAGCAAGCGTATTCAGTTCTGCTACCTGAAGTTTACGTAAATCCTGAGGGTCATTAATGGTTTCTAAAAGCGGGTAACTCATAAAACAAAGGTAGCCGAACTTCCAGAAATAATTAGTTGGTCTTTTAAAAATGATACTGCAAAAAACTTTTTATCTTCAAGCTTTAAAACCAACCGCATGGCGCTTATCGAACCTTTTGACGATCACTATTTTATGAAAAAAGCCTTGCAGGAAGCCGAGACTGCTTTTGAGCTCGGTGAGATTCCCGTAGGCGCCGTTGTTACGGTAAACAACAGGATCATCGCACGGGCACATAATTTAACCGAACGTTTACACGATGTGACCGCCCACGCCGAAATGCAAGCCATTACTGCCGCAGCCAATTTTTTAGGCGGAAAATACCTAACCGATTCCACGCTGTATGTTACGCTTGAGCCTTGCCAGATGTGTGCTGGCGCCTTGTATTGGAGCCAAATCAGTCGAATCGTTTTTGGGGCGGCAGATACTACCCGCGGCTATCAAAAAATGGGAACGCAACTGCACCCTAAAACGCAGGTAACTTCAGGCATTATGGAAACTGAAGCTGCTCAATTACTGAAGCGCTTTTTTATCGAGCGCCGCAACCTCAACTAACGCTAAACACTAAACCTTTGAAAAATACCATTGCAGAACGTGTAGCCGACTTTTTAAAACGCTATCCTCCTTTTCAGTTTTTGGCCGCCGACAGCCTATTGCAAATCGCCGCACAGGTTCAAGTGCTTTATTTTGAAAAAGACAAGGCCATCTTTAAAGAAAAAGATACCAACCACAGCATGTTTTATGTGGTTAAAGATGGTGCCGTACGCGTTTTTAGAACGGTAGACAATCAACCCAAGATCGCCGATATCTGTGATGAAGGAGACATTTTTGGTTTACGCCCGCTTATTACGAAGGAAGATTATGAACTTTCAGCTTCTGCCAATGAAGAGTCTATTATTTACGGGATTCCTATCGATCTGTTTTTACCCATCGCATTAGCGCATAAAGAGGTGAGTAATTTTCTTATTGCCAGTTTTGCATCTAATGTAAGCGATCCCTACTCGCTAGAAGAAAGCGGCAAGCTGTTTACCGAATATTCTGTAGAGCGCAACAGTGAGATTTTTGACCTGCAAAAAGCACGGTATTCTAAAAATATACTCACCTGCTCCCCCGATACGACGATCAAGGTGGCTGCAAAAAAGATGAGTCACCGCGATGTAGGTTCTATTGTGGTAACGCACGAAGAAAAACCGGTGGGAATCATTACCAATCGGGATCTGCGTGACCGCATTGCGACAGGTGATTTTGACATTTCAGATTCGGTGGATAAGATTATGAGCAAGCCGGTGAAGTGTTTTCAGAAAGATCCCACGGTGGCGCAAGCCCAACTGATTATGCTGAAAAACGAGGTCAATCACTTGTGCATAACCGAAGACGGTACGCCAGACACCAAGCTTCTCGGACTCATCACTGAGCACGATATTGTGGTTTCGTTTGCAAACAACCCGGTGGTCTTACTGAAAGAAGTAAAACTCGCCAAACGTACTAAACGCCTGCGCGATGTGCGACTTAAGGTTTCGCGATTACTCAAAAAGTATTTAGATCAAAACCTTCCGGTATCTCAGATCCTCAACATTCTTAACGAGATCAACTATGCCATCGCCGTACGCGCTTTGGAGCTTTCGCTCTTAAAAATGGAAACACCGCCGCCGTGTAAATTTGCCTGGCTGGCTTTGGGAAGTCAGGGACGTAAAGAACAATTGTTGTTCACCGATCAAGATAACGCCATTGTTTTTGACAACGTGCCTGAAGAAGAATATGAAGCGACCCAAGCCTATTTTATAAAGCTGGCGCGCATCACCACGCGTGCGATGCATAAAGTAGGTTATGCCTACTGCCCTGCCGATATGATGGCGAGCAATCCCCGCTGGTGCCAGTCGCTTTCTGAATGGAAAAAACAATACCACATCTGGATCACCGATCCTTCCCCGGAAACCCAGCTGCTCTCTGCGATCTTCTTTGACTACAGTTATGTTTTTGGCGATACACAATTGGTGACCAAACTTTCAGACAGTATTCTAGACACCTTAGATGCCAACCCGATGTTTTACCGGGTGATGGCCAAAGATGCTATTAGGAGTCCGTCGCCTTTAGGGTTCTTTAGACAGTTTCTTGTA
Source organism: Leeuwenhoekiella sp. CH_XMU1409-2 (assembly GCF_037029365.1). Taxonomy (NCBI): domain Bacteria; kingdom Pseudomonadati; phylum Bacteroidota; class Flavobacteriia; order Flavobacteriales; family Flavobacteriaceae; genus Leeuwenhoekiella; species Leeuwenhoekiella sp. CH_XMU1409-2. Next base: position 171,996 of record NZ_JAYMEI010000003.1, read on the forward strand.
GAAGAAGGTGGTGACCATAAAGATTTCTTTGATATCAAAGCACGGGCTTTAATGCCGCTTATTGACGCAGCCCGGGTACTGAGTCTTAATCATAAGCTGCGCAACATCAACAATACCGCAGGCCGTTTTGAACGCCTTGCCGAACTGGAACAGAACAACAAAGAGATCTATGAGAACTGCTCGTATGCCTTTAAAGCCTTACTGAAATTCAGAACCAAGCAGGGAATTTTACACGATGACTCCGGAAGGTTTATTGAACTGGCAACTTTAAGCAAAGCAGAAAAGCTGAAGCTGAAGCGTTGCTTCAAATCGATTCACGATATTCAAGAATTGCTCACCCTTCGATACAACCTCAAATAGCTATGCACATTCCATTTTTCAGTAAAACGCCTGAGCCGCCAGAATTCTACAAGCAGTATGCTGCGCAATTCGCAAGCAAAAGCCTTCCCGAACTTGAGGAGGCGCGTTTTGTGGTTTTTGATACTGAAACTACAGGAACCAACGCGCGTGAAGATCGTATGCTAAGCATCGGCGCTTTAGAACTTAAGGGAAACAAAATAAGCTTGTCAAGCAGTTTTGAACTTTACGTGAAGCAAGAGGTGTTTAATGAAGAGGCCGTGGCCATTCACGGTATTTTAAGGGAGAACCGCAAGTATAAAAAAGTAAGTGAAGAAGAAGCCGTAAAAGCCTTTTTAGAATTTATAGGAGACGCTATTCTGGTTGGGCATCACGTAGGCTTTGACATTGGTATCATCAATTATGCGCTCAAACGCCTGGGTGCTCCTAAACTGAAAAATAAATTTACAGACACCGGAGTATTGTACAAACGCACGGTACATCTGGTCAATATCACAGATCCCAATAAGGTCTACACGCTGGATGATCTTTGCGAAGAATTGAATATAGCCAAGACCGACCGACATAAAGCCATGGGCGATGCGTATATCACTGCGCTGGCATTTCTAAAGGTTATGTCTAAACTAAAGACCAATAAGAAGTTAAAGCTGAAACAGATCCTGCTCAATTAAAGTTCCCTGCATTCTTCAGCTGATGCGCTAATCGGTCTACATCATCAAAATATTTATAGTCAAACAACTCCGACTCGTTAAGCATTTTAATGATCTTTTTGGTGTACGGAACTTCAGCATCGGTGATCAATTCCTGCAAGTGCGATTCAAAGGTGCTGTAGAGCAACTGCAATAAGCGTGTCTTGATCATCGCATCTTTATAATACTGCATAAACTTCTTGCAACAGGATAAAAACAACTGTGGGTGAGAGATCAAACTATCTACAACCGTGTTGAAATAATCGAGTACTTCAGGTCCGTGCATTGCTGCCACAAAATGCCGCTCGGTAACGATATCGTTTGCGGGTTTAAACAACCAAAGGTTGCTCTTTATGAATTCGGTATAATCTTGCGTACTGCTATAGTACACATCCAGTCCCAGACCGGTGCTTATGACAAAAACATCATGTCCGATAGCGTTGATCAAGAAACGGTTGAATTGGCGCTCGGCCTGTGGATACAGTACCGGCTTGCGCTTAAAACCAACGTTTCTAAATCGTACCGAATGTAAGTTCTGTACTACTTTAGGGTGTAGCATGCTTTAGAAGGTTTTCTATTTGATCAAGACCTTGCATACGCGCATGGTCTTCGGCTTTCAGATCTCTTGAATCTCTAAGATCAGGATTGGCACCACGCTCCAGCAACAGCTCTACGAGCTCTTTTTGGTTAAAGGTTGCTGCATAGATCAATGCAGTAGCCCCGTTAAAATTCTGCACATTCACATCGGCGCCCTCATCGATCAACAGCTTGGCTACTTCTACATAACCTTTAAAGCACACGCCCATCAAAGCCGTATTGCCCGAAGCATCTTTTGCATTAAGATCTGCCCCGGCAGCAATGATCTTTTTACTGATTCCCAAATGCCCGTAATAGGTCGCCAGCAATAAAGGCGTAGAACCACGCTGGTCTTTTTCATTAAGCAGTTCGGGGTGCTCTGCCAGTAAACTGGCTACGGTTTGCTCGTCTTCAGAGCGAATGGCATTAAATAGAGATTCTGATTTCATCTAGTTAAAATACTATATTTTTTCAAAAAAAAGCGAGGCAGCCTAAATTTTAATCTGCCTCGCATTATCAATTTTCAATTACTTAAACTTCCTCCGGAAGCACGTTAGAGTTGGGATCAACGCCGGTTTTATTAGCTTCAATAGCATCTTCTACACCTTTTCCATACGCAGGATCTGCCTTGTAAAAATGTGCTAATTGACGCTGTACGATCTCTTCTGAAACACCATCGAGTGCCGTAGCGATCGTTACAAACATACGCTCCTTCTCATCCTGTGGCATCAAACGAAACAGATCTCCCGGTTGCTTATAAATACCATAAGTGTCGTTCTCTTCATAGCGTTTTACGTCACCACTGATGCGCATAGGCGGTTCTTCAACTTCTGGAACTTCAACTGCACCGCCTTTGGAGTTCGGTTCATAATAAGCATCAGGATTACCAAAGTCGTTAGTAAAGAAACGCATCGGCCCGTCCTTGTGATAATGATTCACCATCGCATTTTTAGGCGCATTGGCCGGTAAAGCTTCATAGTGCGTTCCCAAACGATAACGGTGTGCATCGGCATAAGAGAAAATGCGCGCTTGCAATACCTTGTCTGGTGAAAAACCAATTCCCGGCACTACATTAGATGGAGAGTAGGCTGCATTCTCAATATACTGAAAGTAATTCTCCGGATTCTCGTTCAGCTCTAGTTCGCCGACTTCGATCAACGGATAATCATCATGCGACCATACTTTGGTCAGGTCAAACGGATTGAACGGCAGATTTTCTGCTTCGGCCTCCGGCATCACCTGAATTTTCAATGTCCATTTAGGGTAGTTTCCTTCGTCAATGGCTTTATACAGCTCTTCCTGATATTTTTCCCGAGTTTGCCCGATAATGTCCGCAGCTTCGTCGTTAGTATAATTCTTAATTCCTTGTTGGGTTTTGAAGTGAAATTTCACCCAAAAACGTTCTCCGTCCTTATTCCAAAGACTGAAGGTATGCGATCCATAACCATTCATGTGCATTGGCGTCATTGGGATCCCGCGGTCAGACATCAAGATGGTAACCTGATGTAAACTTTCCGGAGAAAGCGACCAGTAGTCCCACATCGCTTCCGGAGAACGCAGGTTGGTTTTAGGATGACGCTTTTGTGTATGTATAAAGTCGGGGAATTTATACCCATCACGAATAAAGAACACCGGGGTATTGTTTCCTACCATATCCCAGTTTCCATCTTCAGTATAAAATTTTAAAGAGAATCCGCGCACGTCACGCTCGGTATCTGCAGCGCCGCGCTCCCCGGCCACGGTAGAAAAACGAGACAACACCGGTGTTTGCTTGCCTACCTCAGAGAACAATTTGGCACAGGTATATTTGGTGATATCATGCGTTACCGTAAACGTACCTTTGGCGCCCCAACCGTTGGCATGCACCGTACGCTCAGGAACGCGCTCGCGATTTTGATGCGCCAATTTTTCAAATAATTTATAGTCCTGCATTACTACAGGTCCGCGCTCACCGGCCGTTTGCGACTTTTGATTGTTTGCAACCGGAGCTCCGGCTGTGGTGGTCATTTTCTTTTTCTCTGCCATGATATCACTATTTTTTTGGTAATTTTCCTCTCAAAGGTATCTAATGAGAATCCTGATTTTGTTAGAAAAGGATTAAAAGATCGCATCAAAGCATTATCAAAAGCTATTTAACTTTTGTTTACCATAATTTTTAACAATAATATTAACAACCTTAATGAAAAAGCACTACCCCTTCGTTCTCTTTGTTTCTTGCTTCCTTATTTTAGTACTGCCTAAGCTCACAGCGCAGGAGGTTTATTTTCCCGAATATCAAGCCGAATGGAAAACCACATCCGAAACTTCCGGGAAGTTCACCAAAGCTTCGCTACAGGCTGCTGTTGATTTTGCACTGGAACATGAATACACCGGCTCTCGTGATCTGCGCCAGGCGATCCTTAAAGGATTTGAGCGCGAACCCTTTCACCACATCGCCGGACCTACCAAAAAACGGGGCGGACCTGCAGGAATGATCTTAAAGAATGGCTATCTCGTGACCAGCTGGGGCGATACGCAACGGGTAGATATGACCTTTAGTGTGACCAAAAGTTTTCTTTCTACCACTGCCGGACTCGCAGTAGACGCCGGGATCATCACCGATGTTAATGACCCTGTTGGAAATTACATTTGGGACGGAACCTTTGACGGTGCACACAACAGCCAGGTGACCTGGAAGCACCTGCTGGAACAAAACTCCGATTGGAGCGGCGAACTCTGGGGCGGAAAGGACTGGGCAGACCGTCCACCTCGTGAGGGCGGACTTGACGACTGGAAAAACCGCGAACTGCGTACCCCAGGAACCTTTTTTGAATACAACGATGTGCGCGTAAATGTATTGGCTTATGCCTTGACGCATACATGGCGTAAACCGCTTCCTCAGGTATTGAAAGAACACATTATGGATCCTATAGGCGCTTCTACCTCGTGGCGCTGGTTTGGTTACGACAATGCGTGGAGCACCATAGACGGACTCCAAATGCAAAGCGTGACCGGCGGCGGACATTCCGGTGGTGGGATGTTCATTAGTGCAGAAGATATGGCGCGTTTTGGTCTTTTATTTCTTAATGATGGTGTTTGGGACGGCAAGCGCCTGCTTTCTGAATCCTGGGTGCAAGCCGTGCAACAACCTTCTACACCTAACCCCAATTATGGCTATATGTGGTGGCTGAATCAACAAGGTGCACGTCATTGGGAAAACCTCCCCGAGCATTTATACTATGCTGCCGGCTTTGGCGGAAACTTTATCGTCATCGACCAAGAGAACGACCTGGTCATCGTACTCCGCTGGCTAGAACCCAGTCAGATCGAAGCCTTTTTAGAGTTGGTTTATGGAGTGGAGTAAGACTTGAGACTTGAGATAAGAGACAAGAGACAAGAGACAAGAGAATAAAGACGAGTTTCAAATACGAAAGTAGAAATACGAAATACGTAGCACACTGTCCTTTCGAGCGCATACTAAAAGTCGGCAGTAGCAGTCTTCAGTTTGTGGTTTGCAGTATTAATTACTCATACCCGAAGGGTTTAGTTCCCTTTTGGTCAGTATAGCAAGCGTATCCCGCTAAAAATTTCAGAAGCCTTGGAAGAAATTTAGGGATGCGCTTGCGGTTTTTGCGATAGCAAAAAACACCTATCCAAAAGGCATCGTTTCTTTTGATTTAATGAATACTTATTCTCTTTTAAAAATCCATCGTGCAGAATCTTTAGTTTTAGGTTCAAAAGAGGTGCAGGTTGCACCCTGACAAAATCCTAAAGTCCATCCCGAAGGCAACGGAATAAAATAGCCAAAACCTGGTTCTTTATACATTAATTCTCTGTAAGAATTCTGAACCATTCCTATTGAATCTCCTATGCTATACCCTTCAGGAGTTTCAAATGCTGAATCCCGCGTACCTCTATAGATCGTATCCCCTTGCTGATCTTGAACTATATTAAAAGTTATACCATTCAAGATTACAGCCGTTGAGGGCTTTAAGGACCCGCTACTCGTCATCACGAAACGTGATGCTTTTGCGCCACTTCTAACAAACTCTGATTCCATCAAAGCATCTTGAGAAACATTATCCTTTGGAGCAGACTCTCGATTACAAGAAGTTAGTATTAGTAAAACCAGAGCTAAGCTAGTGTTTTTCATAAGTACAGATCAATATCGAATGGCACTAAAAAAAGTATCAACTAGTACTTTTTTTGAATCTTGATCACAAATCACAAACACTTCATTAGGCTTCTCTTTATACAGAAACTGTATTGCATAGACCACATCGCCTACAGCCATATTTTTACTAAGGCTCACCTGAGCGGTAAGTCGTTGGTTGCGCAACTGCGCTAAGAGGATGCGTTGTTGCGCTTCAAGAGGTAATTCTTCTAATGCTTTTTTTTCGGTGACAAACACCTGAATATAATCCTCCGACAACGGACCTAAGGCATAGGTCTCAAAATTCTTCTGCGCCCTACCCTTTATGTAGTTAGGTGAACCATCAGACGAATATCCTTTTTGCTCAGTAAACTCTTCTTTTTGCATACTGCTGTGATACGTAAGTTCTAAAGTATCAATATTAAAATCTTGATCTACTAATTTTACAACAGCATCCTTGAAGGCTGGAGTATACCACTCCGGTTTAGGGTCTACATTTAAAATAGGGTCATAGGTATACTCGGGCAAAAGCGTCATACGCACTTTTGCTTTTTCGCCATTTGCAGAAGACCTAGAGGACTTCCTCATATTCATACCTAAGCTTTGATTGCTGGTAAAATAGTTACGGTACCTGTTCAAGGCAGCACGATCTTCAATCACTTCTTTAAAGGAATAGCCTTTCAGTTTAAAGTCAGCGGCATTAACTATTGGTGCTGTGTCCCAGTTCTGAAAGAGATTCTTAAAATTGGTTTCAAAATCACGTATGGAATCCCCTTTTTCATAAATAGTACGTTCGGGTGGTGAAATACGCTCCGGTGTACTGGGAGTTGTTGGATAATATTGAGCCTGATCCTTTCTCGAGTGTTCTTCATGCTTACAAGAAGCACAACACAATACTGCACAAACCAAAAGCACAACTGCGTGTATTATAGGGCGCACCCTAAAAGACCACCAACCAAAATTTGACCGGCAACTCGTTAAACTCCCTGATTTGATTAGGTTTAGCATCTTTACAAACTTAATCAAAAAAGAATGAAGTCGCTTTATTAATCTGATAATCATTTCTTTGGCCTCAGATTCTCGATTCAGAATTGCTGAAGGAAGCTTGTGATTAAGTCGGCAGTAGCAGTTTACAGTGAGCAAAGTTTGTTTTGAGACTTGAGACTTGAGACTTGAGACTTGAGATATAAGAGAATAGACAAAAGATCAGAGAGAAAAGACGAGTTTCAAATACGAAATACCTAGCACCCTGTCACCGTTGCTGCGCTGCCTGTCCCAATATATATAGGAAATTGTACTACCGTTGCCGCGCGATTGTATCGCGTGCTCAAGCATAATTTTAAAATTCCCTTTTGTAACTCAATAGTAACGCCCTTAGAAGGAGGGGTTGCGGATGGATGTTTTCAGAAGAAACCTCAACATCCCTCTAAATCTCCCTTCAAAGGGAGATTTAAGATGATAGACAAGAGAACAATGACAAATTCCCCATACCCGAAGGGTTAAACGAATCTAATATTCCCTCGGTTCAGAATAGCTGTAGGAAGCTTTGGAGTAAGTCGGCAGTAGCAGTTTACAGTATTCAGTTTTCTGTTTGCGGTATTGAATATTCATACCCCAAGGGTTTCCGCTTCTTTTTCTTCAGTATAGCGAGAAGGCTCCGTTAAGAATTTCTGAAGCCTTGGAAGAAATTTAGGAGCCTTCTTGCGGTTTGCCTGATAAGGCAAAATACCTAAGAAAAAGGCTCTTTTCTTTTGTTACTTTTCTTTGGAGAGGCAAAGAAAAGTAAGGAACAAGAATTGAAAAAAATAATCTTCTATTCATCTACTAAAGCTTCTAATTCTGCTAATCTATTTTGCCAGTAGGCCTCATTTTCAGCATCGGTGTTTGCAGCATAGGTTTGTGCTTCAGCCAAGGCTTCCTCTAGTTTCCCTTGCATTTGTAAAGCATAGACTTGCACGGTTTGTAAGGCGAATAAGGTATTGGAATCTGAGGTTTGCGCTTCCATATAATCGGCTACTTGCAGTATTTCGGTGGCTAGAGAATCTTGTACCAGCTCCGTCAGCAGTCCCATATAGATCAGGTCAACATCGGTATGAAAAGAACCCTGCGCTGCCTTATCGCGTTCCTCCTCATAAAAACGCAATGCGTCATCCACCTTTTGGGTCTTTATGATTTGCACCAGCGTATCGGTGATGTCTTCCTTTTTTGGAGTTACTTTCTTCACCACATAAGGATCATACACTAAGGTAGAGCCTCCCGGGAGTCCGTTGTGATCTTCTTTTCCGTAAGCGATAGAATCGGGCAACACGGCCACCACCTCATCGCCTTCAACGAGATAGGAGTTCAATTCGGTAAAGCCTTTGATCATCGTTTCTTTCTCCTGAATGAATTTAAAAACCGAATCATGCATCGTGCTGGTCGTCCATAATAACGAGTCGAGCTCTTTGATGTACAAATCGGTATAACTCACTACCATAGAACCCATTTCTATTTTCTGGCCGTTACCTTTTTTAAGATACAGGTACTTCAACCCGCTGGAAGTGGTAATGGTATCTCCCAGAGCGGTAGCATCGTCTGCTGTAGTTGGTTTTTCTTTACAGGAAGCAAGAAGTATAAAAATACTGAGTAGTGTAAATCGAAGCGTGTATTTCATGGTTGTTGGTTTAGGTGTTCTAAAGATACTTCTTTTCAGGCACCAAAAAAATATAATCAACTGTTTTTCAGTATTTTAATATATAAACTTTATTATACCCATAGCTATAACGATTGATCCTAAAGAACCACCCCTGCCCAGCTACGCGGGCTTTCCCCTCCTTCAAAAGGAGGGGAGCTTTTTCAAAGTCAGCGGTCGCACGCTGCAGTATACGGTTTTTAGCACTTCATATTCATACCCGAAGGGTTTCCGTTTCTTTTTCTTCAGTATAGCGAGAAGGCTTCGTTAAGAATTTCTGAAGCCTTGGAAGAAATTTAGGAGCCTCCTTGCGGTTTGCCTGATAAGGCAAAATACCTAAGAAAAAGGCTCTTTTCTTTTGTTACTTTTCTTTGGAGAGGCAAAGAAAAGTAAGGAACATGAATTGAAAAGACAAACTTCAATTTATACTCCTGTTCTTTTGCCTTGATGCCAAAGAACCAAAAAATCAAGGCTTATTTTTAGATCCTTGAAAACTATGCAAACGCCTTTGCCTGCGGATAGCAAACCGCTGCGCTAAGCTATCCTCCACTGCCCAACGCTGCGGCGCCTGCTTGTTTTACTACAGATCTAAAAAGTAGGCCGGTGCTGACGTCAAAATAGACTTCAGATTTTAGAAGTGAGACAAAGGACAAAGAACAAATTACTCATACCCGAAGGGTTTTCACTTCTTTTTCTTCAGTATAGCGAGAAGGCTCCGTTAAGAATTTCAGAAGCCATAAAAAAGTCGGCAGTAGCAGCTTACAGTAAGCAAGGGTTGTTTTTAGACTGGAGACTTGAGACTTGAGATTTGAGATTTGAGACTTGAGATAAAAGAACAGAGAGAAAAGACGTTGAAATACGAAAGTAGAAATACGAAATACGCAGCACCCTGTCACCGTTGTCGCGCTGCCTGTCCCAATATATATAGGAAATTGTACTACCGTTCTCGCGCGATTGTATCGCGTGTTTAAGCATAATTTAAAAGGTTCCTTTTGTAACTCAATAGTAACACCCTTCCTTAGAAGGAAGGGTTGGGGATGGATGTTTTCAGAAGAAACCTTAACATCCCTCTAAATCTCCCTTCAAAGGGAGACTTAAGATAATAGAACAAAGAAAAATTACCCAAACCCGAAGGGTTACCACTTCTTTTTCTTCAGTATAGCGAGAAGGCTCCGTTAAGAATTTCTGAAGCCTTGGAAGAAATTTAGGAGCCTTCTTGCGGTTTGCCTGATAAGGCAAAATACCTAAGAAAAAGGGTCTTTTCTTTTGTTACTTTTCTTTGGACAAGCAAAGAAAAGTAAGGAACATTGTTAATAAATAAAATTTCTCATTCCAAGTATTCAAAGCCGATAAAAACATTTAAACCAGTCTTACTCCCCAAGGTCAATTAAACTCCACTTACTCCCAACGCCGGCACAATTAGACTTATAAATAAATTCATAATTAGTACATCTTAAATCCTATAGTACTGACTGTTTTATTAAAAAAAATCAAAGACTACTTCCCATTCTATTTAAATATGCTCGTGCATCCCGTAAATTCAGTGCATTATCATCTGCTGCACGACTGCTTCGTGTTCTAGGAAATACCGGTTCATCCAAACGGTCAAGAGCAACTAAGAGCTGAAAAAGTACAGTGTCACAGTTTGCAGCCACTTCGCTACGCAACCAACGCCTAAATACCGGTATAAGCTTCCTGTTGTTGCTTTTTGATAATGCCCAATACACACCAACCCGTTCCTCATCATTTGTATACACGCCAGCATCCACACCCTTGATGAGCAGCTGTTCTAATTTGGCAGGCGGGTAGTCCTTAAATTTGGAGAATGCGATGAGGTCGTTTTCATAATCACCGTGCCTAACACCATTATGGCGTTCAAAGATAAATGCAGCTTCTAAAACTTGATTGTTATTCAAAAACATACCCTTCTTGAGTATTCCTTCCTCTTTTAAGACACACTCAAATTAAGCAAACTCCCCAAAACGATCAAACACAGCATAAGCACATAACTTCTAAGAATGGCTAGTCTTCCGGTTAATACGCGGTAGCCCAAATACGTATTGAGCAAACCGAGGCCTATGTTTAAAAAGAGCACCCAATCGGGATACCTAAAAGCAAAAAGAAGATCGGTATAGTGGTACTGGTAATACAACCAACCCATCCTAAAAACCCAAACCTCCGACAACAGCATTTGAACAAAACATAGGATAAGTTGTACTTTTCTTTGGAGTAGCATGGGTATATTATGAAGTTAAGATCTGTTATTTTAAAAAGCTAGCACCAAATGCTGTGATAAATAAGCTAATAAAACAAGCTCTTGCAATCGCAAAGAGCGGCCTGCCCTATGACCCAAATTATGCAACAAAATTGAACTAAATGCTCTTGGATTTTAACTCAATTCCTCATTGTATGCAGTTATTTTATCCAAATTGATAGGTCTAAAGTCTCTCCAGTTTTTCTTCTAAAATTTGCATGAGCAATTGATATTCCAACTCCACTTAATTCAAATTTTTTCAATGAAGAATTGTTCCATAAATCAAATAAACTTTCCATTTTAGGGTCTATTGAAATGATATATTTTCTTATCTCATTATTATTCATTGTAGTTTTATTAAAGAAGGCCTTTAATTTGTTTTTATCCTGCTGATTAATATTTCTATTTGTCATTTGCTCTTCTAATACTGTATCACTTAAAGTATTCATTTGGAATTTACTTCTGTCATGAAGGCAAGGCATTATAAAAGTCTTTGAATTTTCAAAATCTCCAACTTCATTTTCAAAATCTTCTAAAGAGAATCCTTTTGAAAACATAGCTTTATATTGCCTTTTAAAACTTTCTTCAAGTTGACCATAATCACCAACTCTTATATGACCACAACCTAAATATTCTAAATGATTAAAAGTGGTTCTTTCATTTCTTAAATCATCTGCAAATGGGATAATATGTTTCTTTATGTATATTGTAAATGATTCGAGGTTTCTAATTCGTTGGTTAACTGTTTGAGCAAGTAAAAAATTAAGTGTTAAAAGGTCAAAGTGCTCAACTGTAAGTTTTGGTGCTACCAATAGCGATTCATCGAGAACCAATTGAAGCATATTTCTTTCTTGAGTTTTTGCTCTATCTACCAAAATATCAACAAGTAAATTGCCAAGTTCTTCATCACCACTTTTTGCATATTCTTTTTGGGTTTGAAATAAGGCGTCTTGCATTGCAGGATTTTTGAATTCTTCTAATGATTCTGGGCTTTTTTCGTTCAGTTCTTTTACTATCTTTTCTGTTATTTCTTCCGCTCTTTCTGCTGCAATTTGTGCAGCCTCACTTTTTAGCCTTATAAAATTAGAGTTGAATACATCTAAGGCTATCTCTTTGGCATCTTTGTATGTTATACCGTTGTAAACATTAACGTTTTCTGCTTGAATATTGGATGAGCCGTCTCCTCCTTCTTGTTTTTTATCTTTCATCATAATTGGTAATGTTAATGTCTCCCTTCGATTGATAGTTTTTAGAATTTTTACCTCCTTTTTGAATCATTTTAGTATTCGAAAAAATTGGCGAACCATTTCTTTCAAAAAAGTCTAAAATTAAAAGGACAACACATAGAACAATTAGACTAATATTTAAAATTGACGAAGTTGTACCTATACTCGCTTCAATATCATTAATAGAATTTTCGGTAAAAAAATTTGATACAAATTTCAATGACATTGAATTAAGAGTTATCAAAAGAGAAAACACGGACCAAAAAGCTTTCATGTATCGTCTTATCGGATTTAAACTTAATGTGATTAAACCACTAATAACTGCTACAATTAATGAAACTTTCCAATATCCCAATAATAACCAAGATATTATAAAAGCTATTGTTGCTATTCCTAGAGAAATTAATATCCAACTATTCTTTTTACTCATTTTTTTTTAATTGCATACTACTTATAACATCAACATTAAACGTATTTATATCTTCCAAAAACTCACGGTATATCAACATAATAACAGTTCTGTATAAATCTACCCCAAAATCCCCACACTATTTTACGCAATTCCATAATTATCAATAATCAACCTGCAATTAGGGGGTATTTCCCCTCGGGGATGCTTCGGGCTTTATCCATTGTTTGACCATAGTTTATCCGTTGTTTTACCATTAAACCCCAGTGTTTATGGGCAAACTATGGTTAATTAACGGATAATCTATGCATTATCCCCCTGTCAAACCCGTTTAACGCCCCTGCCACAGGTGTCAAAAAGCTGTTAAACCCAAAGGCCTTTTTTTACATACTTGTTACCTTTAAACCAAACATCCTATTATGAGCAACAGCCTTGAAGCCTGGTTAGAAAAAGACAGCCTCACCTCTAATGTAAGCCGCGGTTTGATCTCCGGTGTCCTGGGCGGTATTGCCGGTACGCTGGTAAAGACCGCGATCGAGAAAGTACTTCCGGTACGCAAGCCCAATACCCGTTCGGCACAAGTGAAGATGATAGACGACCTCTCGATGAAGATCACCGGGGAGCGCATCAGCGAGAGCAACCACGAGCTGGCAGAGCAGTTGGTCAATGTACCTTTTGGCGCCAGTCTGGGAGCAACCTACGGCTATGCCAAACGCGATAAGCTGGATACCAATGTGTTTGAAGGCGCGGCCTATGGTGCGACCACCTGGGTGGGGACGCACGAAACCTCGTTGCCGCTTTTAGGGCTTAAAGACAATCCTACCGAGATCCCTGCAAAAATTCAGATCAACGAACTCCTGGCACACGTGGCTTTTGGGGTTACGACCGAGCTGGTACGTGGCTATGTAGCCAAAAAATTACGCGAATAAGCGCTCCAAGACAACACCCGGCTTCTGTTTGAAGCTCTTTTATACCTTAGGGCGATCTGCAGCGCATGCAAGCTCGATCATCGCGTAACCGCCGCGCTTTGGGTAAAAAGCCGCACCTTTACCGTGCGGGAGACCGGCTTCCCGTACCAAATTGTTTACCGTGAACCTCAGGCAGTACCATACCCAAACGACCCGGTTTTTTAACAGTACCGATTTTGCTAAGGCTGTACTCATCACCTTTGGGGTGGTGACGCCTATGCTTGCGGGGTATCTTCTGGGCGCGCTCAACATCGGGCTGGCACTGGGCACCGGCGTATTGTTCGTTTCGCCCAGTACCGTATCGGGTAGTCTTAAAAACAAACGCATCGGGATCTTGCTTTCGGCAGCTCTGGGCGGGGTCATCAGTCTGCTGGGGGCCTACATTCCAGATACGCTTTGGGTGCAATTGCCCTATCTGGGCATCACTGTATTTTTACTGTCCATGCTTTCGGTCTATGGGTTTCGGGCTTCGCTGATCGGCTTTGCGGGCTTGTTTGCCGTAGTGCTCAGCTTTGCCAATCTTTCGGCATCCGGGCTCTTACCTTACGAACGCAGTGGCCTTATCGTTTTGGGCGGCATCTGGTATTTGCTGCTGACTATGCTCTACGACCTGCTGGCGCCGAAGAAGCAGATCGAAGAACTCTTTGAGACCGCGCTCAACCTGAGTGCCGATTATATCGCCGCCCGCCGCGAATTTCTACAACAAACGACCGACCGGGATACGGGGCTGACAAAGCTGTTCAGTATTCAAAGCGAATTCAACGAGCATCTGGAAAAACTGCGCGAGATCTTGTTGCAGGCGCGTCACGCTTCGGGCACCTCAAGTTATTACCGCAAGCGCTTTCTGGTACTTGCCGAACTGGTAGACCTTTCAGAACTTTCGTTAACGAGCCCCGTACCGCCCGGAACCATGCACGAAGTCTTGCAGCGTTATCCCGAGCAGCTGGAGGCGTTTATTCAGCTGAATATGGCGCAAAGCGAAAGCCTGAAACGCATTGTCACCACCAACCTGCAAAAGCATGACCTCGACCTTAATACGCTCGACCGCCGCTTGCAAAGCGCCAAAAGCAAATTGCAACTGCTGAAGCAGGAAACCAGCCCTTCAGACCGTATGGTGCTGCACAACCTGTATGAACTGCAGGAAAAACAGGCGCAGCGTATTTTGAGTATCGCTGCCCTGCTCGACCGCAAGCAAAGCATCAAAGACACCAATACCGATTCGCCTAAGGAGCTGGAAGGTTTTATCACCAAGCAGGATTACAGCAGCCGGCTCCTGCTGGAGCATCTTAACCCGGATTCACCCATCTTCAGGCACGCGTTGCGCCTTGCCGTGACCGCGGTTGCCGGGATCGCACTTGGCAATCTATTTTCGGTACAAAACCCGTACTGGATCTTGCTCACCATCGTGGTGATTATGCGACCGGGCTACGGCCTTACCAAAGAGCGTTCTAAACAGCGTATTCTGGGGACCTTGATAGGTGCCCTAGTAGCGGGTGGGATCGTATACTTTTTTGAGAATGACAAGATGCTTTTTAGGGTGCTGGCGATTTTCAGTTTTATCGGGGCACAAGCCTCCCTGCAAAAGAACTACCGCACCGGTGCCTTATTCATTACCCTGAGTATCATTTTTGCCTATGCCCTGCTGCGTCCCGATGTGCTGGCGGTGATCCAATTCCGCGTCATCGATACCGCCGTAGGTGCAGCCCTGGCCGCCCTCGCCAATGCGGTGCTCTGGCCTACCCGCGAAGCCAAAACCCTCAAACAGAATTTAGCCGACAGCCTGCGGGCACACCGCAATTACCTCGAGGCGATCGAGCGGCATTATGATACCAAAGAGGAGCTGGCGCTCGCCTATAAGCTGGCGCGAAAGAAAGCCTTTATCGCCACCGCCGGACTCAACAGCGGGGTGCAGCGCTTGTTGCAGGAGCCTAAAGGCAACGACAAGCTTACCGGAAAGCTGTACGAACTCGCCGTACTCAATCACGCGTTTTTAGGAGCGCTGGCCTCTATAGGTGCTTATTTGCGCACGCATAACGTGACCCGCCGTAGCGAAGCCTTTCATCAGGTGACCGCGCCTATTTTTAAGAATATTGACAATGCCTTGTTGTTGCTGGAAGCGCAAACCCCACAAACAGTTTTAGAGGAAAGCGAGATCCTTCCTTTTGAAACCCAAACGGCTGAAGAGCCTGACGAAGCCTTGCTGGAAACCCATATTTTAAGCGAGCAACTCACCTCCCTCAAACGCCTGAGCGAACAATTCAACAAGCAGTTGAAAAGTCTGCATACTTAGCCGAAGAAGGCTTAACTTTAGCTAAAACCCCCGTGTATGTCTGATCTAAAACTGAGTTCGAGTTCGTCTAAAGGCGATTTTAAAGTGCTTGAGGGTACGCGCGTGATCTGCGAGGTGGTGTATAAAAACTGGTTTTCGAGCAAAGCCACCACAAACCTGAATCAGGCGGTGCTTGAGATCCAACCGAAGAACATCTGGACGAGTAAAGTAGACTTGTTTAAAAACGACCGCAATGTGGGCGACATCACCTTCAACCTTAAAGGGCAGATGGTGATCCGTTACATCAACCCCGATCGTACCGAAGTGAATTATATTCTGAAAAATACCTCCGGTCTAAAGCTGAAGTTTGAGGTGTTTAATGCGGAAAAAGCACTGCAGTTTAAACTGGTATGCACCAGCAAATGGCATCAGCTGCGTTACCATTACGACGTGGAGCTTGCAGCATTTGACGGGCAAACCGAGCTGCACGAACTCCTCGTCTATTGCGGGTATGCGGCCAACCTCTACCTTTCGATCATCAGCGCAGCGGCGCTTTAAAGGCTATTGAGAATGGCTGCGGCTTGCAGTAGGGTGTCTTCATTTTTGGCAAAGCAAAAACGCAAGAGTTGGTCATCGCGTTTATCCTTATTGAACACCGATACCGGAATGCTCGCCAGGCCTTTTTCTTGGGTGAGGTATTCGGCAAAGGCAACATCGTTCAGGTCACTGATCGCGCTATAGTCCAGCATTTGAAAATAGGTACCTTCTGAAGGCGTAAATTGAAAGCGCGAATCTTTGATCGCGTTTAAGAACACATCCCGCTTCTGCTGATAAAAACCACCCAGATCTAAATAATGTTTGGGTTCCTTTAAATATTCGGCGAGGGCGACTTGGGTAGGATGATGCACACAAAACACGGTATTTTGATGCACTTTGTTAAACTCCGCCATCAGCGCCTTAGGCGCAAGGCAGTAGCCCATTTTCCATCCGGTGGTGTGAAAGGTTTTTCCAAAAGAAGCCGTCACCAGCGCACGTTCTTTCAATCCGGGATAGGATGCGACGCTGCGGTGTTGCTGCGCATCAAAAATAATATGCTCATACACCTCATCGCTCAGGATCAGGATATCGGTATCCTTTACCAATTCCTCCAGACGTTTAAGATCGGCATCCTTCAGCACCATTCCGCTGGGATTATGCGGGTTGTTGAGAATAAGCATCCTCGTTTTGGGCGTGATCGCTGCGGCTACTGCATCCCAGTCTACTGCGGTATAGGGGGCGTCAAGTTGTACCGGTACGGGAATTCCGCCTTGCAATTCGATCGTAGGCTCATAAGTATCATACGCCGGTTTCAAGACGATGACTTCGTCCTCCCGATGTACAAAAGCCGTAATCGCCACAAATAAAGCTTCCGAAGCGCCTACCGTAACACAGATCTCCTGCTCGGGATCGTAAGTAGCACCGCGCAAGTCCTGTACCAATGCTGCAATGTTTTCGCGTAGCGGAAGATGCCCCGCCAGCGGCGCATATTGATTGGCCCCGTTGTGCATGGCTTGCGTTACCAGATCGATCAGCTTAGGATCGGTATTGAAATCAGGGAAGCCCTGCGATAAGTTGATGGCGTTGTACTGTGCCGCCATTTTGCTCATCACAGCAAAAATAGAGAGTTTGTTTTGAGGCAGTTTACTTCGCATCACCCTTTTTATATAGCTCGGCTACATCTTCCAGTTCCTGATACCACTGCTCCCCGAATTTACGAATGAGCGCATCCTTTGTAAACTTGTACACGGGCACTTGCAGTTCTTTCCCGAGGCTGCAGGCATCATCACAAATAGGCCAGCGCTCGTAGTTTACCGCGGTAAACTTGGAGTACTTCTGCAAGCGCACCGGATATAAGTGACACGAGATGGGTTTTCTAAAAGCTACCTCGCCCGCGTTGTACGCATCCTCGATCCCACAAGAAGCCACCCCGTCTTTAGTAAAGGTCACATACGCACACTCGGCACCATTCACCAAAGGCGTTTCCAGTTGGTCCAGATCGGTTTTAATGTGTGTGCCTTGGGCTTCGATCGCAGCGACACCTTCAGGGCGTAAAAAAGGCTTTACTTTAGGATAAATTTCCTTTAAGATCTCAACTTCCTGAGGTTCTACCGGCGCTCCTGCCTCTCCGGCAATACAACATTCTCCTTTACACGCAGACAAATTACATACAAAATCTTTGTTGATAACGTCTTCTGAAACTATGGTTTGGTCTATTTGAAACATAGCGCAAAGATACATGTTCTGCCGCTGAGCACCGAGTATTTCTGCGTTCATGTTTCTTATGGATTCTTTGTGATTTACAATGTTTATGGCTGTGTTTCGACAGGGTTTTCTGCAGATTATCTAATCGTTAAATTTTGGGGTTTTATTGCTTATAAATCAAAGAAATAGACGTAGTTTTGCGCCCTCTTAAAAAAAAGCATAGTTATGGCATTTGATATTAAGGAAATCGTAACGGCAACGATGATCTTATTTGCGATTATAGACATCATCGGCAACATCCCCATCATCATTGGGCTGCGCGAAAAGGTAGGGCATATTCAAAGTGAAAAAGCCTCGATCGTAGCAGCGCTTTTAATGGTGGTATTTCTCTTTATAGGTAAAGAGATCCTGAACCTCATCGGTATCGACGTCAACTCGTTTGCGGTGGCCGGTTCGTTCATTCTCTTTTTCCTCGCTTTGGAAATGATCCTGGGCATCTCCTTGTACAAAGACGACGCACCTGAGACCGCCAGTGTGGTACCGCTTGCCTTCCCGCTCATCGCAGGAGCAGGGACCATGACCTCGTTGCTGTCGCTACGTGCAGAATATGCTGTGGAGAATATCATCGTGGCGATCTTTATCAATATCGTGATCGTCTATGCGGTATTGAAAGCTTCGGGTAAAATCGGAAAAATCCTAGGAAAACAGGGAATTAACATCATACGCAAAATCTTTGGCGTAATTTTGTTGGCCATGGCAGTAAAGCTGTTTACTACAAATATTCAAGGACTCTTTTAAAACCCACTCATGAAAGTTGCATTGTATATCATACTCGCCCTTGCCGGCGCCCTTTTTATCTTTAACCTCACGCAAGTAGATTATAGTGCACCCTTGACCGGTGACAGTACGGTAGCGGTTATTTCGGTAGTGGCATGTTTGTGTGCGATCCTTTTGGTGCTCATCTTAATGATCTCCAGAAAAATTGCTGAAAAGAGTAAAGGGAAGCAAAAGCAAACCAAGCGCCAGCTTTAAGCAGCTTGGGTCAGGTTCACCTGCTATTAGAGTAATTTGATCAGGCTGGGATTGTAAAACTCATAAACGATCCCGGCAATAAAGGTAAAGATCGCCAGTACCAAAAAGATCTTGTGCAGCTTTTGAAAGATCAGGGTGCGTTTTAGTTTTTTGCGCAGCTGACGGTCTTTGATCTGGTCCATCTGCTCTTTGATCTCAGCATCCTTGAGGTAAAACGGACTTACCGATATCCCATTAGAGATCAACAGCCCGGCAGAATTGTCTAGCAGACGAAATACTGCGGCAATGCAAAAAACAAATATGGAAGCTATTATTACCATAACTATTCTTCTCGGCTCAAGGCTTTAATTTTAATGATGGCGGGGTCTTCTTCGTTGACCAACTTTTCAAAGATGGTATTCCCAAAAAGCTGTTGCGCCATGACGGCCTTAAGATAACGCTTTAAATCGGCTTTATAATCGCGTATTCTAATTTTTAGATTACGTGCATTGAGGTAAGCTACAAAGTCGTTCATCTGTGCATCGCTAATGCTTACCTCTTCCTGAAATTGCTCGTACGACAAGCTGTTGAAATACGGCCTGCGCTGCTCGATGATCTCAAAGATAAACCGGCTCATATAACCTGCACGCAAGGCATAGGTAATGGCTTCTTTCTCATAATTGGTATCCTTAGGGATAAACACATCAGGAATGATCCCACCACCGCCGTAAACTACGTTTCCGCCCGGCGTTACATAACGCAGACTGTCGGCTACCGCGATACTGTCGGCACTTTGCATTTCTCCATTCTTATAGCGTGACAGGTAATCTTCATAATAAGCTTTGTTACCTGCATCATAAGGGCGTTGTATGCTTCTACCCGTAGGCGTATAATAGCGCGCAATGGTCAAGCGCACCGCGCTCCCGTCACCCAGTTGCATCTCCCGTTGAACCAGACCTTTCCCAAACGAACGGCGTCCTACGATGACCCCACGGTCGTTATCCTGAATGGCCCCGGCTACGATCTCACTGGCAGAAGCCGAATTCTCATTGATCAACACATACAGCTTTCCGCTTTCAAAGTTGCCTTCATCGGTAGCATAGGCGTTCTCGATCTTTCCGGTTTTGTTTTTGGTGAAGAGGATGAGTTGGTCTTCTTTCAAAAACTGATCGGCGATCTGCTCTGCCGCCGAAATATAACCGCCGGGATTGCCGCGCAGGTCGAGTACCAACTGACGCGCGCCCTTCCGCTTTAAAGACAATAAAGCCTTTTCAAATTCTTCAGGCGTACTTTCGGCAAAACGGTTGATCTTGATATAGCCCAGCGTATCGGTTGCCATATACGACGCATCTACACTTTTAAGCGGCACCACCGAGCGGGTGACTTTAAAGTCGAGCAAGCCGTCTACCCCGGGACGTTTTACCTTAAGAGCTACTTTGGTATTGATCTGGCCTTTGAGTTGGTTGGTGATCGAGTCGTCAAGCACATCGGCACCGGTAAGCGACTGGTCGTCTGCTGCAACGATGCGATCGCCCCCGCGTATTCCCGCCTTTTCACTTGGTCCGCCGGGAATGGCCTGAATGACGGCAATGGTGTCGTTAAAGTTGTAAAAGCTGATCCCGATACCTACAAAATCACCCTTCATACTCTCACTCACCTCCTGCAATTCACTAGGCGGAATATACACCGAGTGCGGATCGAGATTCTCCAGGATTCCGTTTACGGTCACTTCAACAATACTATCGGTATTGATGGGATCTACATATTCATAATCGATATAATCGATAAGGCGGTTGAGCTTTTCCTTTTTGGCATTGCCTCCCAACAGGTTGGTGGGATTGCTGCTGTAGTTGAGGGTACTCCCAATAAAAATACCCAGGGCTACTGCCACACAGAAAAAGATAGGAAGGTATTTTTTTTGGTAACCGGCCATTTATTCGTCAATAGTTTCTATACAATCTACGCTTACGCCGGCACGACGTAAAAAATCAATTCCGCTAGGGTCTTTATAGGCTTTATTAAAAACCACGCGTTTGATGCCGGCTTGATGTATCAATTTACTGCATTCGGTACACGGAGACAAGGTGATGTATAAAGTAGCACCTACACAGGATTGTGTAGAGGCCGCTACCTTTAAGATCGCGTTAGCCTCTGCGTGAAGCACATACCACTTGGTATAGCCTTCGTCATCTTCACAGATATTTTCAAAACCTGTAGGCGTGCCGTTATAGCCGTCTGAAATGATCATCTTATCCTTAACGATCAAAGCGCCAACTTGTTTTCTTTGACAATACGAAAGTTTTGCCCATTCCCGCGCCATGCGTAAATAAGCGATATCATAAACCCGCTGTTTATCTGATGAGATCTTAGACATACTCTTGAATACTGTAGCTGAGCTACAAGCTGTTAAGTTTGCGAAGATAAAAAACTTGGCTCGCTTCTCATCCTATAAAACGTGCTTTACCACGGATAATTTTCTATAAGCATCGGAATTACCATACCAATAACGACTGCAGATATGAACATCATCCAGTCTCTGCGAGAGAACCTGAAAATGGTTTGGCAAATGAAGCCTATGATCAATACGATAAGCGTGATGATGATCTGCGCTGCTTCAATACCCAAAGCAAATTCGGCCAGCGGCAACAGCTTGTTAGACGTATGCGCGGTCAATTGCTCAAAAAAGCCGGAAAAGCCCAACCCGTGTATGAGTCCGAAGAATAAGGCGGTGATCAACAGTACGCCCAGTTTGTCTTTATTGGCTCCTCTCCCTGCGGTAAACACATTGTACAAAGCGGCGATAAAAATGGTCACCGGTATGAGCCACTCGACCAGTCCCCGGTTGATGCGCACCACCCCATATACCGCAAGCAGCAGCGAGGTCGTGTGTCCCAGGGTAAACAGGGTCACCATCAACAATACCCGGCGCCAATCTTTAAAGACATAAGGAACCGAAAGTACAATGAGAAATAAAACGTGGTCGTAAGCAGTGTAATCTAAAACGTGATCTAAACCAATTTTGAAGTAGAACCAAAAATCTGACATAAGGGGAACTTAGTATTTTCTCAAAACTACAATTATTTCCCAAAGTTGTACTGTTAAACGTTAAACTATGTCTAAACAGAAATCGCAAAAATGCCGGCTTTTGTAATTTAAGCCTTAAAAGAATTGACTATGCCTCGTATCGCCGCTGTTCTTGTTGCTTTTTTAATGCTTAGCCTGAGTGTAGGTTGTAAAACCGTACCCGCGTTGACCACTGCCAAAACTACACTTCCCAACGCCCCGCAGTACACCTATATCGATACCCGTGGCAACACCTATAATTTGAGTACTAAAAAGCTGATCTACGATCCGGTTTCGGCAGATAATACGATTGACGGACTCGACGATGAGGGCCGGCATCTGGAACTGAATATCGAACTCAACGATTATACTAAAATGGCTGCGGAATGCGAGCGTCAATTCAACACCACCCAAAAAGAACTACCGGCCAATTATTCCGGCTACGTGATCCCTACGCTTACCCGCAAAGACAGCATTGAAACCCGCAGTATCGACTTGAGCATAAAAGCGGTAGACGAACTCGACTATGTCATTAGACCCTTTCTAGGCGATGAATAGTCCTAAAAATCCCATACTTAAGCAAGGCTACAGGCTGTTTATCTTTTTGAAAAACACCTACCTCGCCTGGGACCGTAACGATCCCTTTGCCAAGAGCGCCATTATTGCTTATTACACCTTATTCTCACTGCCTTCCCTGCTGATGATCGTCACCAGTATCGCCAGTGCTTTTGTTGGCCCGGAAGCCGTACAGGGACGTATTCATGATGAGATCGCGCGTTTCATCTCGCCCGAAGTAGCCATTGCTATTGAACAAATGATAGGAAAGGTCACGGTAGAGAACGACAACTGGATCACGCTGATCATCAGCATTGCCGCACTGATCTATGGTGCGACAGGGGTTTTCTTTCAGATGAAGAAAACCATGAATACCATCTGGAACGTCACCGAAAAGAAATCAAACTTTAAGCGGATGCTCATCAACCGCGCCATTGCTTTTGGGATGGTGCTCGTGCTGGGCTTTATGCTGCTTGTGGCCTTTGTGATCACCGTACTACTGAATTTACTAACCGATTACCTCTCTCAATTTGCGCCGTCGATCACCGTCGTCTTTGCCGATGCCTTGCGTTTTCTCATCTCGTTTCTCTTTATCGCCTCGCTGTTTGCTGCGATATTTAAAATACTCCCCGATGTCAAAATGGGGTACAAGACCACCGTCTTGGGCGCTAGCATTACCGCGATCCTGTTTCTTATAGGGGAAAGCATTTTGGGCTACTACTTTGCCAGCAGCAATCCCGCCTCAGTATATGGGGGCGCTGCTTCTATCGTATTGATCTTGCTTTGGGTGAATTACACCTGCCTGATCCTGTTCTTTGGTGCTGAGATCACCGTGCAGTATGCGATCGCTAAAAAACATAAGATCGTTCCCAACAGCCACGCCAAGCTTGCCCATACCGAAGAGATGGAAGCCTTACGCAAAAAACAAAAGCAAGTAGAAGCCGATAAAAAAAAAGCGATAAAATTAGCCACCAATCCTGAAGAGTCTAACACCCCTTAATCGGCTTTACGCAGCAAACACACATAGACCGGAAAGTGGTCGCTATAACCGCCGGTATACTTTCCGTTAGCAAAACTTCTAAAGGGATAGCCTTTGTAGGGACCTTCGGGTGTTTGTAAAAAGCGCTTATTAAAGATCCCGGCTTTATAGTATTGAAAGTGTTCATAATCCCGTTGTAACCAAGCTGCAGAAAGCAAGACCTGATCAAAAAGATTCCAGCTGTCGCGATAGGCCAGCGTACCCTGACCGCGTTTGGCCATGCGTTCCATCGGGTTGTAGATCTCTTGAAGCCCTACCTGCTCCGGGCGGGCTTTAGTCTTTAAGATCTTTTTGAGGCTTTTATCTTTAGGGTCGTCATTAAGATCACCCATACTGATGATCTTGGCATACGGCTCTTCACTCAAAATAGAATCGATAATGCGTTTGTTAAGCGCCGCTGCAGCCATACGTCGCGGTCGCGTAAGCGCTTCTCCTCCACTGCGCGACGGCCAGTGATTGACCAGAATATGCATACGCTCTCCCGCAAGATTTCCGCTTACTAAGAGTTGGTCGCGGGTATAGATCCGTCGGTTTTCACGTTCCGGATCGTAAAGTTTGAGTGCGTATACCTTACTGCTCACCACCTGAAAAAGCTTAGGGTCATACAAGAGTCCCACATCGATCCCGCGCCGGTCTGGCGAGTCATAATGCACGATCCCGTAGCGGCTTTGCTTCAGTGGAGTTTGATTGACCAAATCTTCTAAGACCTTTCGGTTTTCGATCTCTGCCACCCCCACAAGGACCGGGGCGGTGGTCGCTTCCGGCGGACCGATTTGCGCGATCACCGAGGCCATTTTCAGCAGCTTATCGGCATAGATCTCCTGCGTCCAATGGTCCTTGCCTTCGGGCGTACGGTCGTCATCAAAGGTGATGGGATCGTTTTCGGTATCAAACAGGTTTTCCAGATTGTAAAAGGCTACCGTAACCAATTGGTATTCTTGCTTTTGCATCGCAAAAACGCACAGCATCGGGTTAACTATGAGCACCCACAATACCTTTAATCGAATATTTTGCATAACACACCTAAAATCAGATCGTTAAGTTACATTAAATTCTAATTTAGAACATCCCTCCCCCGTAAAACTAGTTCTAAACCTGCTGCTATGAAGAAGTTTACGCTCTTTATCTGGATGCTGGGGAGTGCCTCGCACCTGATCGCACAACAGGTGAGCATCCGTGGGACGGTAAAAGATGTGTCTACGGCTGCCCCGCTTCCGCAGGTGGAGGTACGCATCCTCACCACGCCACTGCAAACCACTACCGATGAGACCGGAAGCTTTACCTTATCTCCGGAACTCGCACCGGGCAGCTACCAGCTCGAACTGCGTAAATCGGGTTACCTCGAGCTACACCTTCCCATCACGATCACGCCCAATACACCCATCGTTTTTGATTTTATCCCGATGGAAATCGATCTGGCAGAAGCCAATGAAAACCTAACGCGCATCAGCCTCTCTGATGTACAACTGAACAGCGATGACGCACTACAGGATAATGTGATTTCGGGATTGCTCGGCGCCACCAATGATGTATTTAGCAATGCGGCAGCTTTTGATTTTAGCGCTACCTTTTTTAGACCGCGTGGGCTGGACAGCAAATACAGCCGGGTACTCATCAACGGAATCACCCTCAACAAACTCAACAGCGGGAGACCGCAGTGGAGCAATTGGGGCGGACTCAACGATGCGATGCGGAATCGGGAATTCAGTATGGGGTTTACGCCTTCGGCCTATAGCTTTGGCGCGCCTGCCGGAGCCTTGCATTTTAACATGCGCGCTACCGCCTACAGACCCGGGGGTCGCATTTCGTATGCAACAGCAAACCGCACCTACACCGGCAGGGTGATGGGCAGCTACAACACCGGGATGACCAAATCTAATTGGGCCTTTGCGGTTTTGGCTTCCCGACGTTTTGGGCAGGAAGGCGCTATCGCCGGGACCTTCTATGATGCCAACAGTCTGTTTATCGCTGCTGAAAAACTGCTTTCGGAAACGCACAGCATCAATCTCGCACTGCTTTACACCCCCAACCGCCGCGGAAGAAGTACCGCACTCACCCAGGAAGTGATCGACCTGAAAGGAGCAGACTACAATCCCAACTGGGGCTACCAGAACGACACACCCCGTAACGCCCGCAACCGGGAGATCGAAGAACCCCTGGCAATCGTATCGCACTATTGGAAGTGGAACGACCACAGCAGTCTCAATACCAATCTTGCCTACCAGTGGGGAACTACAAAAAATTCGCGCATCGACTATACCGGCAATACGCTGGTCATCAATCCCAATGGCCAGGAAAGTTTTATAGGCGGCGCCCGCAATCCCGCACCTAACTATTATCAAAAATTACCTAGTTATTTTCTCAGGTTTGAGAATCCCACGGCAGCCCAATACCAGCAAGCCTATCTCGCCGAACAGGCATTCATGGAAGATGGCCAACTCGACTGGCAGGCCCTGTACCGCGCCAATCAAACCGCCACGGCAAGCGGACTCAACAGCATTTATGCCGTGCAGAACGATGTCACTAAAGACCACCTGTTTAAAGCTTCAAGCCTGTTGAAAAGCCGATGGTCTGAAAACTACGATTTTCATGCAGGGGTTAGCTTCACCCACCTCAACAGTGAGAACTACGCAGCATTAGACGATTTATTGGGCGGAACGGCCTGGTTGGATATCGACAGCTTTGCTGAGGATGACAACACCACCGGTGGTGACCTCGCTCAGAGCGACCTTCAACACCGAAATCGCCTCGTGGGTATTGGCGATACCTATAAATACCGCTACAGCATAGTGACCCGGGAAGCTTCTGCCTTTGCACAACTTGAAGCTACCCACAAACATCTGGATTGGTATTTAGGGTTGCAGATACAAAACACAACCCATCGCCGCGAAGGCTATTATGAAAACGGATACTACCCCGGTGACGCTTCTTTGGGACGCAGCGCACCGGTACACTTTACGACCTATGGTGCCAAAGCCGGCCTTACCTACAAGCTCAACAGCAAGCATTTTCTGCAGGTCAATTCGGCAGTGCTTACCCAGCCCTTACCCACACAAACCGTGTTTACCAATGCCCGGCAAAACAACGCAAGCATCGCAAGTCCCGAAGCAGAGCGCATCCTCAATCTGGATGCCAGCTATATCTTTAGAGGTAATGCCTTCAAAGCGCGGCTCACGGGATATTATCTCAACTTCTCCAACGGAAGTGAAGTCTCCTATTTCTATACCCAATCGATGCAAACCTCTTTGATCGATCAAGGCAATGCACTGGTGCAGGAGATCACAACCGGAATCGGCAGACAAAATCTGGGTATTGAATTAGGTGCTTCGTATCAGGTGCATCCTACGCTAACTTTTAAAGCGGCAGCAGCTGTAGGACAGTATCAGTATACCAGCGATCCACAAGTGTATTACACAACCACTTTAGCCCCGGAGCCTATACGCTTTGGGGATGGTGCTGTACAACTCACCAACTACCGGGTTGCGGGAGGTCCCGAGCAAGCCTATCAATTAGGCTTTGATTACAGAGATCCTGATTTCTGGTGGTTGGGCGCAAGCGTGAATCGGTTTTCAAACGCGTATGTAGATGTGAGTTATTTGAGGCGTTCGGGGGCATTTGCAAAAGCCGGAGACGGGCAGCCTTTAACCACCTACAACACCGATACAGCACGTGAGCTGTTACAGCAAGAACAGTTACCGTCCTATTACCTGGTCAATCTGGTAGGCGGTAAATCCTGGCGGGTCAAGCAGTATACCTTTGGATTCTTCGGGCTGATCAACAACGCGCTCAACACCCGCTATAAAACCGGTGGTTTTGAAGATTCCCGTATCGGGGATTATCAAAAACTCACCGAAGAACGCTCCCGGCAAACTCCGCTTTTTGGAAACCGGTATTTTCTGGGATACGGCACCACCTTTTATCTCAATTGCTATGTACGCTTTTAAACCGTTCGCTTTCGCGAAAGCAAAAAAATAAGTCTTATGAATGCAAAACCTATACTTCTCGGTCTTTACGCATGTTGCCTCTGCGGATGTATCACTCAGGAATTTGAAGTTCCAGAAACCGAAGCGACTACCGTAACTCCCACCGGCACCGAAATAGCACTCAACGCCGTACTCAACAGCTTAAGACAAAGCAGCGAACCTGTGGTAAGCTTTGAAGCCACAGACACCTATTTTACCGGTTATGTGATAAGCAGTGATGTGGCCGGTAACTTTTATCACGAACTCCTCTTGCAGGATGCACCAGAAAACCCAAGTAGTGGCATTACGCTGCAACTCAATGAAAATGCCTTGTACACTACCTATGAGCCGGGCAGAAAAGTCTACGTGTATGTAGACGGGCTAGCCATCACTACAGAAAATGGCGTCATGCAACTGGGGATTAGAGATGGCAATGGCATCACCGATATTCCGGGCAGTCTTATCAACAGTCACGTTGTGCGGGACGCTGAAGTAGCCGAACTGGTTCCGTTACCGCTTTCCATTTCGCAGTTTTCTGAAGCTTATGAGAACATATTGATTCAGCTCGATCAGGCGCAGTTTAGTCAAAGCGAGGTTCTGGGTGCCTTTCCCAAAACCTTTGCAGGAGAAGTCACCGATGCGTTTGATGGCATTCGCCTTTTAGAAACCTGCGACCCCCGTGGCAGAACTTTGGTAAGCACCAGCACCTTTGCCAGTTTTAAGTCGGTTGCACTTCCGTCAGGAAAGGGAAGTATTAGCGGTATTCTGAGCAGAGACTTTTATGACGATTTCTACATCCTACGCATCAACACCACTCAGGCGATCGACTTTTCAAGTGACGACCGCTGCGATCCCGAGGTATATGGATGCGGACAAGCAACAACCGAAGGGGAAACACTTCTCTTTACTGAAGATTTCAGTGAACAATCCCGCAACAATCCTATTGAAGGCAACGGCTGGACCAATTATATAGAATATGGGGTACAAGCTTGGGAAGCCTACACCGCCAGCGGCACCAATGCCTCACAGGGCGTTTCTGCGCGTATCGATTCGTACCAGTCGGGAGACGCCTTGAGTGTGTGCTGGTTGATTACTCCGGCTATTGATCTGGCCAACAATACACAGGTGCGACTGCGTTTTGAAACCAGCAGCAGCTTTGCAGATGGCAGTGACCTTGAGGTGCTTTTCAGTACCGATTGGGATGGAGACCCAACGACCGTTACGCAAGCCCGGTGGCAGTTGTTGCGCGACGCCTTTGTGATACGCGATCAGGATTTCTTTGGCGATTGGTACAGCAGCGGAATCGTGAACCTTTCCTGTACTCCAACAGAAACAGGTTATGTTGCCTTCAAATACACCGGCAGTACGCAGGAAGCCTTTGACGGCACTTACCAACTGGACAACATCAGCATTACCGCCGACTAAATAATAAAATGCTATTTTTAGGAAACTAAAATTTACACCTCTTGATCAAAACTACCCTACTCAGTTTGCTATTGATTTGTTTAATCGCCTGTAGCTCTAAAAATGAAAAAGCAACACCTCAAGCGCAATTCACCGATGAGCAAGCCCAGTTGATTATGGCTGCAGATTCTGCCACGCCCATGCGTGTTTTTAAGATCACTAAAGAAAGTGACTCGCTTTTACTGCGCACGCCCAGTGAAGCAGTAACTGTAGATCCTAAAGATACGGTGCTGATGAACCTCATCGACCGCATGTATACCACGGTGCGCGACAGCCTCTCGCTGGGTGCGGGCATTGCCGCTCCTCAGGTAGGTATCTTAAAACGCATTGCTTGGGTACAGCGCTTTGACAAAGAAGGCTTCCCTTTTGAGGTGATCATCAATCCTGTGATCAAGCAATACTCTAAGAAAAAACAAGATTGTCCTGAAGGTTGTTTGTCGATTCCCGGTAGACGCGACACCCTCTCTACACGGGCGTATGCCATTCTTGTGGAATATGATAAACCCGACGCCTCGCACGAGATCGAAATGGTAGAAGACTTTACAGCGGTGGTGTTTCAACATGAGATCGACCATTTAAATGGGATTCTCTATCTCGATCACTTAAAACAAGAGATCAAAGACGCCGAAGGCCTGATGACCTTAGATACGCTTAGCAATTAAAATACCGGGTATTAGGTATTTACAGCAACTCAAATTAATCCTAATATCACCTAAACTAATCAAACTTATAACTTATGGAAACTCAAACACGATTTAGTCCGTTAGAAGCGGCTCCAGGACTAATTTACCTTGGATCTAAAGCTAAAAATTACAGACAGGTTGTTTACGCCTCACAGATCTACGGTAGCTTTTTCTTAGTTAATGGAACCTTCAGTACCGAACCCAGTAGCGAAGAAGGATATCAAACAATAACAACAGTTGAATTTGAACTGGTCAATTACAAAGGGCTTTTCAACATAGGACTTGAAGATGTAAGCTTTGACGAAGCTAAGAATTGCTTTCATTTACATCTTGAAGCCCTTTCAAATGCTACAAAAAAGACCGTAAAAAATATCAAAGTTGATTGTAGCAAAGATTTATACTTTATTCGTGAGTTAGCTGAAATTAAAGATGCACTCAAAAAAGGCGTTCACGACGATGAGTTTTTCTACAGAGATGGTGCGTATACGGCCAGACGCATTCCACATCATACTTTAGAAATGGACCAAGCTGAAGATATCGTTAAATGTATTGAAGGCACTTCTTCTACTACAAGCTCTGAGAAAGCAGGCTTTGCTCCGGGAAAACGCTGTATGATGTCTGAACTGAAAATCTTGATTTAATGCGCATAAGGCTGCCCGGACTTCTGTTGCTCTTTTGGTGTAGCCTGGTGCTTGGGCAGCACACCGATCTTTCAGCGTACGATGCATATTTTCAAGCATTAAAAGCTTTGGAGCATCAAGAAGCGCTGTCGCATTTGGAGCGCATCGACGACCCACAATATACGCAGCCGCTTGAGGTTTTTGCCCAACTCACCTACGAAGGTTTTTTGGGCAATTCTAAACGCTATCAAGCCGATTGTGTCGTGCGCACCAGTGACGATCCCTTTCTAAATGCGGTGTATCAACTGAATACCGGGTATTATAAATTTTACTTTTTACAAGACCGTACGGCAGCCTATCCGCATTTTTATTCAGCACTAGAAAGTGCTAATGAAACAGCGTATGCTCCCTTGCAGCGTCGTGCCCTGCGTGCCATCTTACAGTATTTTCATCATGAGATCGCGCGCAACAACAACAACTATGAGGTGTTTCTGGATCAATACCAGAAGTTGATCGCAGACATTCACGATCAGGTGTATTTTCAGATCTATGAGGTTATTTTCTATTCTTCAGAGATCGACATCAAATCGGTTTATCATACCAAAGCCGCCCTGCTTGAAGGCTTGATCGCCCAGCTGGAGCCCGACTGTAAGCTCCTGCCTAAACTCTATCTGGAAGTAGCCTTGTTTTATGAATTGCGCGAACAGTACGATCAGGCAGCACTGTATTATCAAAAGGTCTTTGACGAAGGAAAAGACCTCCCGTATTACAACGACAACAGGTTTTCTGCCATTACCAAATTGGCTTACATCCAACATCTCAAGGGCAACTCTGAACAAGCGCTTGAAAAACTGAAAGAGATCACCTGCTGTTTCAATCCGCAAGATGCGTTAAAGAACACCTTTTTTGTAGAGTACTATACTTCTATGTTTTATGAAGGTATGGGAGCAGACTCGCTGGCACTGGCGCATTATAAAACCTATGTAGAAGCCGGGCACAATATCAACTTTAGAGACAACTCACTAGAGATCTCCCGACTTCAGGTAGAATTAAAAGCTGAAAAAAATGCTAACGCACTTCTTGAAGAAAGACAAGCTAAAAAACGCTTTCTGTTCATCGCCGGAGGTTTAAGTATCCTCTTGATCATAGCAATTGTAATCGCCTATTTAATACTCAACAACAGTAAAAAAAGACGCAAACTAGCCGAGCAGGAAAGCGAGTTGGAGAAAGAACGCGTAGCCAATCTTTTAAAAGATCAGGAACTCGCCAGTATCGACGCAATGATCGCGGGACAAGAAAAAGAACGTACCCGTATTGCCGGAGAACTCCACGACGATCTTGGCGCTTTGATGACCAATGTGCGTATGCATTTTGAATCTTTAAAAGCCTCTCAGGCACCTGACCTGTTTGATAAAACCGACACCTTGCTGCACGAAGCCTATCAAAAAGTACGCAGTATTGCCCACGCAAAAAACTCCGGAGTGATTGCCAACCAAGGCTTATTGAAAGCGGTTAAAGATCTGGCTCAAAAAGTATCGCAGCTCAACGGGCTCGAAATACAAGTGGTACATCACGGCATGACCAACCGACTTGAAAACAGTCTTGAACTGAGTATTTTCAGGATCATTCAAGAGCTCATTACCAATATTATAAAACACGCACAGGCCAAAACGGCAACCATACACTTGATCAATCACGGAGATTCGCTCAACATCATGGTTGAGGACGATGGTCTAGGATTTAATCCACAACACATAAGTGCGCGTAGCCAGGGAATGGGCATCAGCAGCATAGACAAACGTGTAAATCACCTTGACGGCAGCTTGACTATTGAGTCGGCACCCGGCGAAGGCGCCACCGTCATCATAGACATACCCATATGATACGTATCGCAATAGGAGAAGATCATCAATCCTTAATCGACGGCATTGCGCTTTTGATTCAGGATATAGCACATATTCAACTGGTGTGCAGCGCTACAGACGGTTTAGAACTGGTAGAAGCCGTACGCAAACATCAACCGGATGTGATCATTACAGACATTAGAATGCCCAAGATGGATGGCATTCAGGCTACCGAAATCATTAAGAAAGAGTTCCCTAAGATCGCCGTGATCGCCTTTACTATGTTTGACCAGCAAGATGCAGTACAGCAAATGCTTGATGCCGGAGCTTCGGGATATATTCTAAAAAACTCCAGTTTACAGACCTTAAAAAATGCTATAGAAACTGTAGCTGAAGGCACACCCTTTTTTGATTCTCAAATTGATCTAAGTGCTTTTGAAGAAGATCACAGCGCAACCTCAAAAAGCGGTTTACTTACCAAGCGCCAACTCGAGATCCTACGCCTTATCGCTCAGGGAAAAACCTCTCGTGAGATCGCAGACGAGTTGTTTATCGGGGTGCATACCGTAGACACACACCGTAAAAACATGATGCGCATTCTCGAACTCAAAGGAAAAGGCGAACTGCTTCGGTATGCCTTAGACCGAAAGTATGATTTTTAAAATCCCGGTCAAACGTAGCTGATGCTACTTAAGAATACCCCTTATCCGGTATTTAATTCGGTTTTTCGTTTTACTAGCTTTGAGCCTATTAATCTTAAAACTAGTCCGTTGAAAAACATTACATTTCTTTTTTTAACTGCTTTCAGCAGTCTTTCGCTTACTGCACAAAACTATATTGGGCATCGCATAGACAACTATTCTGGTATACATGGCGTGATGTACAATCCGGCTTCGGTTTTTGACTCAAGGATGCGCGCAGATATCAACCTGATCTCTTTTGGCGTTTCCGCAGGAAACGATTATGCCGGTCTCAATCTAACGGAGTTAGGCTCTGGGGAAGAAGGTTTTGATTTTGAAGAAGAAGTGAATCAAAACCCAACCGATGCCAATAACTTCTATATCAATACTGATGTGATGGGACCTTCATTTATGTTCAATCTTTCTCCTAAAAGCAGCATTGGCCTGATTACCCGTGTGCGTGGAATGTTCAACATCAACAACATTAGCGGGACACTATATGAGAACGTCACCAATGATTTTGACACCGAGCAGGATTTTGATTTTGCTATTGAAAACTTAAGCGGAACCGCTCATATTTTTGCAGAAATAGGAGTCGCCTATGGAAGACAATTACTGAATAAGGAACAACACTTTTTAAAAGGTGGAGTCACCTTGAAATACCTCAACGGCGCCGGCGGACTCTTTATTCATAGTCCTAATTTAAATGGAAGCTATAATGCTGCTCAGGAAACACTCCCTACAACAGGGAGCTTAAACTATGGCACTACTGTAGATTTTGACAACGAAGACATCAGTTTTGAAAGTCTGTCTTCAGGCTTTGGGGCCGATGTAGGTTTCATTTATGAATTCCGTCCTGAAACTCAGGATATGAGTTTGCGCAGTCAAAACAAATACAAACTGAAACTGGGCGTGTCTATTACAGACTTAGGTGCTTTACGTTATGATGAGAGTACCATCAATCACTATGAAGTCACCGGAACGGTAAACACGCAAGAGTTTGAAGACGAAGATGTAGAAACCGTTTTAGATGAAAACTATACAGGCACCGAAACCCTGGAAACGGTTAAACTGAGCCTGCCTACCGCCTTGCACCTGATGGACGATTATCATTTGAAGAATAAATTTTACGTAAACCTACAAACTTCCTTATCGATGATCTCTAACACGCAAGAGCGCGCAAATCGTATTACCAATAGCCTCACGCTTTCTCCAAGAATCGAGACCAAGTGGTTTAGCGCCTATATGCCGCTAAGTATACGTCAATATGCCGGTTTTTCGTGGGGTGTAGGGCTACGTGCCGGTCCTTTTACTCTAGGTTCTGCTTCTGCTTTAAGCAATTTGATGTCAAGCAACTCTAAAGCTGCAGACGTCTATTTAGGTTTAAAAATTCCAATATATCAATAATTAAAATTAAATTCATGAAAACAAGTACTCAAAAACTAGGCGTAATGCTAATGGTATTTGCGTTGATTTACAGCTTACAATCCTGTTCAACATCTGATGACTCCACTGAGGAAGAATCTATAGAAGAAACTCAGGAAGAACAAGCGAGCATACCTCTGGCTGATTTAGAGTCTGGCATCTCTATCCCAGATGCAGCATACATTGCTGGTGCTCCTCCCAGCCCAAACAGCTCTATTCTTTTTAAAATTAATACCGATGGACAATCTGGGTATTTGAATACCGGCTATACAGTTCCTTTTACAGCAAATGATGACATCGCGGGAGCTTACTTAAGAATCCTTGAAAAAGATGGTGAGACTGCAGGTGGTTATTTTGACATACCCGCTTCTTCATTTGAAGAAAAGAGACCCTTAAGAACTAAGAAAGAAAATGAATTTGCTCAGCATAAATTACTTGAAGAGAATGACTATGAGATAAACGTAAAATTTTCAAACACGATTCCCGTAGGTACCTTTTGCTATGAGATTTGTATTTATGATTCTGATAATAATATAAGTCAGCCAAGTACTGTATGCGTAACGGTAGAAGAATGGGGTGGCCCTGAGAGCTTGACTGGAAGTTGGTTGTTTGACCGCTATGATCCTGCAAATCTTGATGAAGACCGTACCACCATCAATTGTAATACCGGAGGCTCTTTTGAAGCCGATTATCAATTAAATGAAAAAGAGGATTGGGTTTTAACTCTTGAGAGTAACGGAAACTACAATGAAGTCTACGATGATGTTTATAGAACGATAGACTACGATGCATCAGCAGCTGACTGTGAAGCAGTATATGGAGATACAGAAAGTTATAAGGAGCAATATTTGGGAAAATGGACCTACAACGCTAGCCAAAAAACCATCAGCATCGTAGACTTTGAGTATAAAAACTTACTGGATTCATCTGAAAACGAGACTTATGAAAACGGGATATTATATGTAGAAAATGCTTTGGTAGAAGTTATCTCTGGAGAACTTGTACTAACGGAAACCTATATAGAAGATGGTAGAGAAGTAACCGTAAAAGGGATTTTTAAAAAGCAATAGAATTTACTTGAATTAGTCATTCTTATAAAAAACGCTTCGGTAGTTCTGAAGCGTTTTTTATTTCTAACTTTACCCCCTAATTTTCTACTATGGCTTTATCTAACAACGACATCTTTAAAAAACTACGTGTAGCGCTTAAATTGCGTGATGACGATATTGTAAAAATATGTGCGCTGGTAGATTTTGCAGTAACCAAGAGTGAATTGGGCGCTATTTTCAGAAATGAAAACCATCCTAAATATGTAGAATGTGGAGATCAATTTCTTCGGAATTTCCTCAACGGACTTGTTATTCATATGCGCGGCCCTATGCCCGAAAAGAAGACCGGTAAACCGGCACTTAAAAAAGACGGGGATAAAAAGAAAAATACGAAGAAGAAGGGTTCTCCAAAAAAACCGGACTAATCTTCCAGTTTAAAAATCGTATATACCGGAAAGTGATCGCTTAAGCCACCCAGATACTTGTCACCGGCATAGGTGCGTAATGGATTGCCGCGGTATTTCCCTTCCTGCTCTTTTAAATACTCTGGATTATAGATCGCAGATTTCTCATACTCTAGCGGATTGTCATAGGCTTTCATCCAGTTGGGCGACAAAATGATCTGGTCAAACAAATACCAGTCGCCACGATGGTTTAAGGAACCGGCATAACGGGTTAGTAAAAAAACCATCGGGTTGTAAAAATCGGTAGACACCAGATGATCACGCACCGCGATACTCTGCGGGTCGTCATTAAAATCTCCCATTATAAGGATTCGAGCTTCGGGATCGCGTGCCTGAATTTCTTGAATGATTTCACGGTTACGCTCTGCCGCAGCAATACGTTTGGGTTCAGAAATTGCCACACCTTCTCCACGTGAGGGCCAGTGATTGACCAAAACAAAAACAGCTACACCGGCGAGTTTTCCTTCTACATAAAGAATATCGCGCGTAAAATCGCGTACCCCTTGAGCCGTTTGAAGATGTAAAGAATAGCTCCTGCTTTCAAGCACTTCAAAGCGGTTTTTATCATATAGCAACGCCGTATCAATACCGCGCTCATCCGGTGAATTGTGATGTACAAAATCATAATTCAATGTATGTAATGCTTCGGTTTGTAGAAGATCGTTGAGCACTTTTTTATTTTCCACTTCGGCCACGCCAATAAGTGCAGGCGCTTGTCCTGTTTCGGCTTTGCCCACTTGAGCAATAGTTTTTGCGAGTCCGTTTAACTTTTGCGTATACCGCTCGTGATTCCATTTGAGATCGCCGTGCGGCGTAAAGTCAGCATCCAGAATATTGGGGTCCTTTAGGGTATCAAAAAGATTTTCAAGATTGTAAAAAGCAAGGGTAAGTTTGGTTGAGGGCATGTTTGTGTTGATAGCGACGCCTGTCTTTTAAAGTTTATAAGTCACTTTAAAAATAAGGGTTCTTGGCTGAATAAAGGTGCGCTGATCTGTAATTAGGAATTGACTAAAAGAATTGCTCGCGCGAAAGCGAATATCGAAGATGTTTTGAGCTTCTAGCTCAAAGCCCCAGGCGCTTCCCTCCTTTTGATAAAACAAACTTGCCCCAGCTTCCTGAAAACGGTTAATCTGGTTTTGGGCTTTGTTTTCATAATACGTAAACTCATAACTGGCTTTTAAAATGAAGTCCTCCAGAAAGTCATAATCGAGATAGGCAAACGGAGTGATGCGTTGAAAAGTACTCTCAAAACTATCTGAACTGAAATCACTAAAACTATGTCTCAGCCCGGTTTCTAAATTTGGCCAAGTATCAAAAGAGGTTTCGGTTTTAAAGTTATAGCCGTAGTTTACCGAATTGTAGGCAAGCGTCGCATTGTTGATGATTCTTGAATAGTCTGAAAGATTCAAATTTCCTCCTAGCGTAAAGCGATAGTCGCTTATTTTTTTAGAAAATGAGGCATTGGCGCCATAACTGTTTTCCGGGAGATCTGTGTAGATCAAGGTGTTGATCTGATCTATTCCTTCAATTTGAGTGGTGTTGCGTATCGCGTTTTCTGTATGCCTATAACTCAATCCAGCATTCATAAAAATTCCGCGGTAGAGACTGAACTTCGAGTAAAACAAGGAAGCACTATGAGACAGCTGATTTTCGAGGTTTTCATTACCACTAAACAAGCCGTTGAAACTGCTCAGACGCAGGCGATTTGCCAATTGCGACGCATTACCAAACTGAGATAGTCTGTTGTACTTCAACCGTAATTTTTCGCCACTGCTCATTTCCCATTCAATCAGCAATTCCGGCAATAAAACAGGTTTTCCTTTGCCTACTTCTCGGATTTCCAATTGGTCTACCGACCACGAATAATAATGATAAAACAAGCCCGGTTTGAAGATAACATCGTCTGCTTTAGCCTTATACTGAAAGCCAAAATAACTATCGCTCAGTTTAAAGAACAAATCATTATTAAAGCCGCTACTTGTAAAATCTACAAAACTACCGTCATTTAATCGTTGGGTGTCTAACGTAGTATAATTTTGATGCGTCACATTGATCCCAACTTCGGGATAAATATGATGAAAGCGGTGCAGAACCCAATAATGCTTAGCATTGATATTAAAATCATAATTTTTGGAACGAGTGGTCTGCACTAAATTAAAGGTGTCATCTTCCCCATTAAAGGGAATGACTCCTGAAAACACAGGGCGGTTAAAAAGCCAATCGCGATCATTATTATTTTGACTGTACTGCACCGCTGCTTCAACCGTACTGGTGTGCTTGTACGAGAATTGGCGATTAAAACTCAACTCGGTTTTAAAGTCTAAAGACTGTGGCTGCGTCTGGGTATCTACAAAAGTATTTTGATCGGGCGTTTGGGACAGCACGCGATTCAGGCCGTCGCCTTTACTTGTTTTCAAGTAGCTTGCTGCATAAAGATCGGTGCCACTGTCTGGAATGTAGCGCAAACGCAGCTTGTTGAGCGTAAACAACAGGTTATTATTGGTTGTAGTGGTTCGGTTTTCTTCTTGCTGCTCGCCTGTTAGGTAGGTGAAATCACTCTCATTACGGGCTTCGAGTTTTCCGTTAGAAACAATAGAATAGGCATCAAAGTTTGTGGATTTGCTCAACTCCTGTGATATACTGAAAGCTCCAAACTCATTTTTATTATAAACAAAATCATCGTTATTTAAAAACTGTGCGAAATCATCATTGCGCAAGTTGAAATAAGCGGAAGGATCTTTACTTAACAAACTAAAACCGCCTTCAAAATTGATGTAATCACTCAAGGTAAATGACTTTTGGCCAATGTTGTTAAAATCACCAATAGCATTTACCGCCGTTTTTGCAGAATAATAAAACAGGTTGGGGTGTATTAAATACCGATCTTCAAGTCCGCCACCAACTTCAATATCTCCAAAGGCAAACTTCTTCTTACCTTCTTTAAGCTTGATGTTGAGCACCATCTTATCGCTATCACTCAAACCCTTTAAAAAGGCAACTTCGTTATAATTATCAATAGCTTCAACTTCATCAACGGCATCTGCAGGGATGTTATTAACGCCCAATTTCTCGTCGCCGGTAAAAAAATCTTTCCCCTCGACCATAAGCTTAGTCACCTCTTTACCATTAACGGTTGCATTACCGTCGCGGTCGATCTCCACCCCGGGCAGCTTTTTAAGAATGTCCCGCAGTTTACGCTCTTCTCCTGTTACAAAATTATCGGTGCGGTAGGTGATGGTATCTTCACGTACTTTTACTGCCAAGCGCTGCTTGATCACTATCTCCCCCAATTGATCGCTTAAGGGTTTCATTTTGAAATCGCGAACTGTGTCCTCACTCAAACTGATAGTGTCTGTGATTTTAGCAAACCCCATATAACTCACTTCTACCCTATAGGACACATTACGTTCTAATTGCAGCCTGTAAAGCCCTTGCGGACTCGAGATCGCAAACCGGGTCTGAAAACCGCTTTCTTGCGGAAATGCTAAAATATTAGCATTGGGCAGCGGCTGATCTAAAGTATCTTTTACACTTCCGGAAAGCTGTGTGTTTTGGGCATAGGAAAAGCTTACTGTAAACAGTAAGCTTAAAAAATAAAAATAAATAAATATTCTATAAATCAATTTCTCAATTCACTCCCAAACTTATTGGGTTTAGATTTAACCAAACTATCATATTCAGTATTGGTAATTATATTAGCAGTATTTAAATCAGGCATTTTGACAAAAAAATTAGTTGAATCTGAAAATTTAATATCAACTAAATTATATTTAAAAAAATCAGCCTCGGTCAATTCTAAAATTAAACCAGGAACACCTGAAAAGCCCTTGGGTCCAATTCCATAAGGTAACTCTGGGCAATACCAAGCATCTATTGGCCAAGAGTTACTATTACCATTTCTATCAATGTATGAATATGTGGTCTTCGCTCTATAACAAAGAAAACCATTAATTAGTTTTGATTGATCAATCAACTGCCAATTGTAAATATTCTTTTTTACAAAATAGTCTTTAGAGTCTAATTCCTTAACCTCATAAACTGAATTATTTCTTAAATCATAATAAATTGCTTTTTTTAGACCTAGTGCAATCTTGACCATCTTATCGACAAACTTTCTTTGATTGTCAACTTCCATAGTCTCGTCCTTATCGTTAAATACAGCATAAACACCACTTTCAATTTTAAGCTCAACAGGGTACTCCTGCATTCTTGCATATATTCTATTTTTCATTTTTTCCTTAAAACTTACAGCAGAGGAAGTATCTTTGGCTTTTAATGCTGTTAATGTATAAGTTACTTTCAGATTTTGATTTTGACTATAACCATAAATAGTAACAAATAAGAATAGTATAAAGGCATTTTTTTTCAAATTACTGCATTCCATCTGTACAAGTATAAAACCTACTCTCACTTGATAAACAGTAACAACTAGCAAACCAAACATTCATTAAATCTGTAGCTTGATCTTGAGGCAACGTAAATCCTAGAGTAGCTTCAGTCTCTTCTAGATATTCAATAGCTTCATCAAAACAATCAGCAGATAAATATTGCTCTTCAATGTCAAGTTTGTCAAAGCTATTGCCGACTACTGCCAACGTAATTAACCCTAATGTGAATAGTACTTTTTTCATAAAATTTAGATTTTAAAATTGTTAAATGAATAATTTGTTTCGAAACATCATAAAACTATTTAATCAACGGCAATAAGATTAATAAAAACCCTTACTTGTATTACGCTAATTGCATTAGTTAATTCTCTAAGTAACCTTTATACTTTGCGTTAGCCTCTTCTCGTGTTATTGTTGTCATAAAACTATTTATCAGAAGGAGCCCCCATTGCCTGTAGCATTTTCCTTGTAGTACTTCCAAGATCTTTCTGTGCAATAGGAATCCC
This sequence comes from Leeuwenhoekiella sp. CH_XMU1409-2, assembly GCF_037029365.1. Taxonomy (NCBI): domain Bacteria; kingdom Pseudomonadati; phylum Bacteroidota; class Flavobacteriia; order Flavobacteriales; family Flavobacteriaceae; genus Leeuwenhoekiella; species Leeuwenhoekiella sp. CH_XMU1409-2. The sequence goes on from NZ_JAYMEI010000003.1 coordinate 212,541, forward strand.
TTTAACTGGTTTTTCTATTATGATATCGTCTTCTGTACTAAGATTTAATTCTGTTGCGGTCCAGCGTATAGGACCAAGATCTACTTGTAATACTAAGCCCGGAAAACCATCAAAATGAATGGGCCCCAATGCAACAGGTATATCAGGTGTAAACCATACAGAATAGGTATAGCGCGTATCTTTTAAGTCTTTATTCGGAGCTTTATTAATACCCGTAACAATAGCTTGTCTACACTCATAATCACCAATTATTTTAGTTTCATTGGTAATAGTAAACGTAGGATGATCCATTTTTACTAAAAACAATTCGCCTAGTAATTCAGCTTGCCGTATGGTGTAATTACAATCTAAAGATGTATAATACGTTCCATTCCCTCCTCCTGAACGAAACACATAGCTATTAAACCTATTGTCATCACGCTCCATATTATCAATCATACTAAAAAGCGCTTCCTTAGTATTAAATTTAAGTTCATACCGTAGTGCATCATAGGCACTTTTTATCGGTTTATTACTTACAAAAACTATTGTTCCAGTATGCTGCTCCCTAGCCACTGGTTCTTTTTTATAGATCACGCTACCTTGAAGAGCTTGAGCAATGCTCAAGAACGGTAGTACAAGTAGCAGGTAAATACAATGCTTATTTTTCATAGGAAACATCTTTTTAAAACTAAACAATTAGTTGAATTTAGTCAAAAGATTAATATAAAGCACGTTATATCCTAATTTTTTATCCTCTTGATTTTATAAGCTTAAACCTATCAATTATAAACTGATCATATTCTTCTTTAGTGAGCGTTTTTCCTTTTTTAGGGACTTCTATTTCTTTACAACGATCATCAAGTTTGAGCGCCGTAGCGCGAAAGGTATAAATCCCATTTTCAGAAGCCTCAAGCACAAGTCCCGGCAGCTCGTCGACTCCCTGAGGTCCGGCGGGAAAATTAAGTTCTGGAGCAAACCAGGCGACTATACGTTGCTGTCTGGTCGTCAAGTCATTATTTATTTCTTCTTTAAAAGCAATGGCTTTAAAACATGTATAGCCTAAAATATCCTTTTGTTCATCGGTAATTTCCCAAGCTCCAAACCGTTCTTTGGTCAAGCTAATATTTAATGGCTCCCCATAAGAATCGGTTTGCCTAAAGTGAAGGGTATCGTTGCGATAATAAATTCCTCTTCCTCCCGTCAAGGAAGCCGCCTTTCTTATGCTTCCATCATCATCAATCCCGGCGGTATATGCGTAATAATAGGTAGTATTACACGCCTTAAGTTCAAAAGCAATATCGCTTAAAACCGCTTCTTGTCCTTGCAAGATATATCGGGTTTGTGCATTTGTGATCTTAGCGTAATCTATTGGCGTAATGCGCTCAGCCTTATAGGTAACCTCTAGATAGGCTTCGGTTTGTGCCCATAATGTACTTGAAAAAAGACTGAAAATTATTAAAAGTGCTTTCATTTAAATACGTATAGATAATAAAACATAAAAATCATTTGATTTTCAGCATCTTGATTAAAGCTACACAAAATAAATTTAGCTTCTAAATCCGTATCTTTGCAGCTTACTTTTATTTATGATTGAAGAGACTAAAATAGAATATGAAAAAACCGTATTGATCGGTTTAATTACACAGTTTCAGGACGAGGATAAAGCGACGGAATATCTTGACGAACTCGAGTTTCTCGCGTACACCGCAGGTGGTGAAGTGCTCAAACGCTTTACCCAAAAGATGGATACGCCCAATCCCAAAACCTTTATTGGTAGCGGGAAGATGGAAGAAGTGCGTGCGTATGTAGACCAGTATGAAATAGGTACTGCCATTTTTGATGATGAATTGAGCCCTGCGCAACAGAAGAATATTGAAAAGATCTTAAAGTGTAAGGTCATTGACCGAACCAACCTGATCCTTGATATTTTTGCACAACGCGCACAAACGAGTTATGCGCGTACTCAAGTAGAGCTGGCGCAATATGAATATTTACTACCACGCCTTGCCGGGATGTGGACGCACCTTGAGCGTCAACGAGGAGGTATCGGGATGCGCGGACCGGGTGAAACCGAAATTGAAACCGACCGTCGTATCGTGCGTGATCGTATTTCGTTGCTCAAAAAGAAACTTGAAAAGATCGACAAGCAACAAGCCATACAGCGAGGAAACCGCGGGGCTTTGGTGCGTGTCGCTTTGGTAGGATACACCAACGTTGGGAAATCTACATTGATGAACACGATAAGCAAAAGTGAAGTTTTCGCAGAAAACAAGCTTTTTGCTACGTTGGATACTACCGTGAGAAAAGTGGTTATTCGCAACCTTCCGTTTTTATTGAGTGATACCGTAGGATTTATTAGAAAACTGCCTACGCAGCTGGTAGAATCGTTTAAAAGTACCTTAGACGAGGTGCGCGAAGCCGATCTATTACTACACGTTGTTGATATCTCGCACCCACAATTTGAAGATCACATCGCTTCGGTGAACCAAATTATGGATGAGATAGGTGGTTCAGACAAGCCGATGTTGATGGTCTTTAATAAAATAGATCAATACACGCATAAAACCATTGATGAAGATGATCTGGTTACCGAACGTACAGAAGAGCATTTTACTTTAGAAGAATGGGAACGTACCTGGATGTCCCGTGTAGACGGTGATGCGATTTTTATTTCGGCATTGAATAAAGATAATATGGAAGCATTCCGCAAGAAGGTTTATGATCGCGTACGTGAAATTCACATTACGCGTTTCCCTTATAACAATTTCTTATATCCTGAGTACGACGCTTACGGCGAAGAAGAATAGCGCACTTTAGATTTTAATAAATTACCTCAAGGCGAACTCGCGAGATATTGGTTGGAAAAGAATTTTCAATTTCGAGAAAAATCTCAGCGTATTAAAGCCTTTGGCGGTGCCAACAAAAAACCCGATGCTTTCTGCATCGGGTTTTTTGTTATTTAAACTTTCGCTTTGCTTAGAAGGTATACGTAAGTCCGGCGCCCAATACTTCCCGTATTTGAAATGCTCCAACGGCATTATCGTCGTAAATGGCTTGAAAAATAAAGTTGGTCGAGATGAAGTCATTCACTTTCATCACCACATTTCCGGTGTAGTCGATATCTACATTCTGCGGATCTTCAAGATAGTTACTGTATAAATTGAGGTTATTGCTCAAGGTCACATTTTCCATCAGGGTGAATTTTGCAAAAGCATTTACAGAAGCCCCCAATTCAAAACGCGAACTTTTACCGGCATCCACACCAAAATACTTTCCGTCAACATAATCGGCACCGCTGGTAAAGCTTGGATCTACAAAGATAAAACGTGCGGTTGCAGGCGCAATGTTTACTTTAAAATTGTCGTTTTTCTTCCACAACATACCCGGACCAAATTGCAAATAGGCCGGCGAGAAAAAATGCGTTCTTTCAGTTCGTGTGGTATTTCCATCGGCATCTTCCCCATAGGTATATCCTTTTGCAAACTGCGTACGCATATTGGTAAAAAAGGAATAATACCAGTTGCTTTCTTCAATTTGCTTCCCTAAGGTAGACGTAAACTCAAGTCGGTCGTTTGTTTTTCTGGTAAACTCCTGGTCTTTTACTTTGGTCAGACCAAAATCTCCAATGATCTTATTATCCCAGGTAAGATCGCCTTTGCGATAGTTAAAATCATAATTAAGACTGATGTTTCCGCCGTAGTTGGAGGTCCCTCCGCCTTGCCATTCTGCGTTAAACGCAGCTTGATTGAATAATAGAGAAACGTTTCCTTCTTTGGTCCAACCCTCTTTAGGTTCGTCTTCCTGAGCCATTACTACGCCAGTGGTAAGTGCCAGCAAGAATAAAAGACTTCTTTTTTTCATTGTTTGGTTTTAAGTGTTGCAGCAAAGATACCGCACTCAAAAAATATAATCAGGATGCCTATTTAATAAATCTGAAAACTCCCTTAATGCTTCTTTTTCTTGAATAAAGGTACAGACGAGCATGCCTCGCCAAACATCAGACTTTTGACTTCCTTTTGCAGTTTTTGCGTAAGTAAAATATACGCGTTTTGAGGCACCGGTTTATCTGAACAGCCTTTTACGATCACAAATTCATCTTTAAATTCTGAAAGATCCAGCTCTTGAATAATTTCAGCATAAAGAATACTTTCAAGATCGGTAAGTGAACCGATTACCACTTTCTTAGCTACAGGCTCCAAATAGGTCGTTACCAACATAAAAGCCCACGCCGGAACGATCGCATCGGTACTGCAATACAGCGCCACATACGCATCTTCATAAGCTTCCCAATCATATGCTTTTAAGCTTGCTCTAAATTCTTTTTCGCGCAGGAGAAAACCTTCTGTTAACCACTGTGCGATATCTATAGTTTCCCGTCTTCCGGCGGGATATAATTTTTCTAGATCAAAGGTCTTAAGCTTGCTGTTGGCTACCCGGTTAACAATCTCTTCCATAGCACTATTTTAGATTAAAGTAATCCCAGCTCCAGTTTTGCTTCTTCACTCATCAGATCCTGGCTCCACGGCGGGTCAAACGTAATTTCAACCTCACAGTCTTTAACCATATCGATGGTTTTTACCTTCTCCTCAACTTCTACCGGAAGCGTTTCTGCAACGGGACAGTTGGGCGTAGTAAGCGTCATTAAGATCTTAGTCTCATAATCTTCGTTTACAAATACGTCATAAATGAGTCCCAGTTCATAAATATCTACCGGGATTTCCGGATCGTAAATCGTCTTAAGTACGCGAACTACTTTTTCGCCTAACTCTTGTGTATCTATCTCTTTTGTATCGCTCATAATATTAATCTTTAAATCGTTTGTCTAGGGCGCTTGGTATGCCTCTATATCAATAGACTACAGATTCCTGCTGTTAGTGTTAAGCCATTTCTCAATTCATCAGGATTCTGCTTTTGCCTGATAGGCCACTGCATATAATTTTATCTGCTTGATCATACTCACCAAACCATTAGCACGGGTTGGCGACAAATGTTCTTTTAAGCCGATTTTATCAATAAAAGAAGTGTCGGCATCCAGAATAGCTTGCGGCGGTTGATTAGAAAAAGAACGAATCAAGATCGCTATGATCCCTTTTGTAATTATCGCATCACTATCTGCAGTGAATTCAATATTCCCTTCATTAAAATCTGCGTGAACCCAAACTTTACTTTGACAGCCTTTGATGATGTATTCGTCGGTTTTATATTTATCGTCAATGAGTGGTAGTGATTTCCCCAACTCGATCATATATTCATAACGCTGCATCCAGTCGTCAAACATCTCAAATTCTTCAATGATCTCTTGTTGTATTTCTTGAATACTACTCATAGTAGTTTGCTTTATTTTGCTGTTAAAATCAATTCTTCGTCCGCGTTGTAAAGTTCTAATACACTCTTATCAAAGCTAAAGTTACTCGCTTTGAGTAAGGCCTGAAAAAAGTTGTATTCTACAGAAGTTCCTTCGGGACACATCATTTTTGTCGCCATAGCCGGTGAAAACTTAATATTATTTTCACTTACCACATAGGTCGCGCTATAGCTGTTGCACACGCCTTTACCGCTAACCTGACCTTTTTCCGGATCAAAGATCAAGGTGATCTTTTTGTCAGAGACCGTATCGCCTTGAATAGCCTGCACAACGTATTCTCCTTTTGGACCGTTAATTTTCTTATCTGCTGACTTACAAGCATTAAAACTCACAAAGGCCAGTAACAATACGATAGCAAATGTTTTCATAGTTCAGTATTTTAATGTGAAAATACTAGGAATCAATAAAATATGCAGCAGCCTAAAGGTTAAAATTAGCCCAACATGCTTGCTGCCTTTTTTACTGCAGCTACAAAGACATCTATTTCTTCTTTGGTATTGTAAAAAGAGAACGAGGCTCTTACCGTTCCCGGAATTTTATAAAAATCCATTATAGGTTGTGCACAATGATGTCCCGTGCGTACCGCAACCCCCAATTTATCTAAAATAGTCCCGATATCATAAGGGTGAATAGATCCCACATTAAACGAGATCACTGCGGTTTTATCTTTTGATTCCCCGTAAATACGTAAATCTTCTATCTCTAGAAGCTGTTGGGTAGCATAGACGAGCAGCTCGTGCTCATACGCAGCAATAGCATCAAAACCAATCGCATTCATATAATCGATGGCAGCACCAAAGGCAATACCCCCACAGATATTTGGAGTTCCTGCTTCAAATTTATGAGGTAATCCCGCATAGGTCGTTTTTTCAAAAGTAACCTGATCGATCATCTCACCACCTCCTTGATACGGAGGCAATTTTTCTAGCCACGCTTCTTTTCCATAAAGCATTCCCACTCCTGTAGGACCACACATCTTGTGTCCTGAAACCACATAAAAATCAACGTCCAAAGCCTGAACATCTGCCTTGATATGCGGTGAAGCTTGTGCCCCATCTACCAAAACAGCGCCTCCGACTTGGTGGGTTTTTGCAATTATTTCTTCAATAGGGTTTACGGTACCGAGTGCATTACTCACGTGGTTCACAAAAACCAGTTTTGTCTGCGCTGAAAGCAACGCGTCAAAGGCATTCATATCTAATTCCCCGCTGTCAGTCATCGGAATGACTTTAAGCACTGCTCCTGTTTTTTCACAAAGCATTTGCCACGGCACAATATTAGAATGATGCTCTAATGCCGAAACAATGATTTCGTCACCTGCCTTTAAAATTTCAGAAAAACCTGAAGCTACAATATTGATCCCGTGTGTGGTTCCTGAGGTAAAAAGCGTTTGATACGCCTGCGGAATATTGAAATGCTTTTGCAGTTTTATTCTCGCTTGCTCGTAAGCATCTGTTGCTTCTTGCGATAACGCGTGTACACCACGGTGAATGTTGGCATTATAATTTGAATAATAATCCACGATCACATCGATCACCTGTTGCGGCGTTTGTGAAGTAGCTGCATTATCAAAATAAACCAAGGGCTGCCCGTTAACCTTGCGGTTTAGAATAGGAAAATCTTCGCGTATTCTTAAGACATCAAAGGTTGATGTGGTACTAGCAGTAGGCATAGGTACAATTTTTGACGATTTAGTCGCAAGACGAATAGGTCTTGCCTAGAGATCAAAACCAATATTAACGCCAAGTTTTTCGGCGATAAGATTGGTGATACGTGCTTTTAACTGTGGTATTTTTACACTTTCTAAAACATTATTCGCAAACGCATACATCAACAAAGCACGACCTTCTTTTTTACCGATTCCGCGGGTACGCATATAGAATAGAGCATCTTCATCAAGCTGCCCAATGGTACACCCATGAGAACATCTCACATCATCTGCAAAAATCTCAAGCTGCGGTTTAGAATTGATCGAAGCTTTATCACTTACCAAAATATTGTTATTAGACTGGTAGGCATTGATTTTCTGAGCGATATCGTCTACAACCACTTTACCATTGAATACTCCGGTAGCTCTGTCGTCAAAAATCCCTTTGTAGTCTTGGTGACTTTCACAATTAGGCTGTCTGTGATGCACAAGGGTATTGTGATCTACGTGCTGTTTATCTTCAATGATGGTAACCCCTTTTAGAATAGAGTTGATGTGTTCACCATTTTGATAATAATTCAGATTATTACGCGTAAGCTTTCCACCGAAAGAAAAGGTATGAACAGACACCTCACTTGACTCCTGCTGATCGATGTGTGTATTATCGATTAGTGAAGCATTCTCTTTATCGTTCTGAATTTTGTAGTAATCTACACGTGCGTGCTTACCGGCATAAATTTCGGTAACCGAATTGGTAAATACTGCATTTGAACTCAAACTCTGGTGACGCTCTATAACCTGAACTTCTGCATTCTCTTCAGCAACAATTAAGTTACGCGGCTGAAGCATTAAATTTGCTTCGCTTCCGGTAGATAAATGCACGATCTGTATAGGCTTGTTTACTGCGCGACTCTTGGGCACATAGATGTAAGCCCCTTCTTTTGCAAAAGCCGTGTTTAATGCTGTAAGGCTTTCTTTCTTTGCAATTTTATTGAAGTATACATCAATGACCTGCTTAAATTTAGGCTTTGTAAGCGCTGAACTCAACAGACAAACATCAACACCATCGTGTGTAGTTTCTGAAAGGTACGAACTGTACACCCCATCGATAAAAACGATCTTAAAGGTGTCTATATCATTTAGAAAGTATTGCTTTACGTCTTTGAACTCAATAGCATCATCAGCGTGCGATACCAAGCTGTAATCAGGTTTGGTAACGCTGTTTAAAGAAGTGTATTTCCAGTTTTCATCTTTCTTACTTGGGAATCCCTCAGTCTCGAAAACTTTTATGGCTTGATCTTTTATATCAAGAATACTGTTGTCAAATGACGTATTCTCTTGAAAGGTCAAGTATGATGATAATAATTTATCTTTTAAACTCATAATTAAATTTAATATTCAAAGTTTTAGAATTCAAGATTTAGCCTGAAACTTACTTCCTTTGAGTTCTGTTTTGTTCAAATAGTTTATAAAACCAGCTATCTGTTTACTTAATTGTTCGCACTTTGATGTTAGCGCTTCCAATTGAGGCTTGTCGATATAATCCCAGTCATAAATTCTATATACTTGAGATCTAACTTCTCCACAAGAGCCTTTTGCAATTGATAAAAATTGCCTGAATTCTAAATTACCATTGCGTTAAAATCCTTCGGCGATATTATCCATTACGCTTCCAGATGAACTAATAATCTGATCCCTTAATTTAAAATTAGTACAGAGCTCTGTACTTTTTATAATTTCAATGATATCCTGCGCCAAAACTCGTGCATCCAGCCAGATCTGCAAATCTTCAAATCGCTTTATAGATGCCATAATTTTGAATTTTGAAGCTTGAATCTTCTAAGCTGTAAGTTCAGCTTTTACCCAATCGTATCCTTTCTCTTCCAGTTCGAGCGCTAACTCTTTACCTCCGGATTTTACGATTTTTCCGTCTACTAAAACGTGTACAAAGTCTGGGACGATGTATTCTAAAAGACGCTGGTAATGCGTGATTACAATAACCGCATTGTCTTTGCTTCGCAATTTGTTCACACCATTAGAAACGATACGCAATGCATCAATATCCAAACCTGAATCAGTCTCATCAAGAATGGCCAATTTTGGCTCTAACATCGCCATTTGGAAGATCTCATTACGCTTTTTCTCACCACCTGAAAATCCTTCATTAAGTGAACGCGACAAGAACTTACGATCGATCTCTAACAACTCAGACTTCTCACGAATCATCTTAAGCATATCACTGGCCGGCATATCTTCAAGACCTTTAGCTTTACGCGTCTCATTGATCGCCGTTTTGATAAAGTTGGTAACAGAAACACCAGGAATTTCAACAGGATACTGAAACGATAAGAACACGCCTTGGTGTGCACGCTCTTCTGCATCTAATTCTAAGATAGACTCGCCTTCAAAAACGATATCACCACCATTCACTTCATACTCTTCCTTCCCGGCAATTACAGAGGACAACGTACTTTTACCAGAACCGTTAGGTCCCATTATGGCGTGTACTTCACCTGCGTTTACCTTAAGGTCAATACCTTTAAGGATGTCTTTATCTTCTATACCTGCATTAAGATTTTTTATCTCTAACATATTCTCTATTCTTTGGGCAAAATGCCTTTTTCTGATGTTCTTTATTTTGTTTTTATCCTACGGAACCTTCTAATGAAATCTCCAATAATTTTTGTGCTTCTACCGCAAACTCCATCGGAAGTTTGTTCAATACTTCTTTACTGAAACCATTTACGATCAATGCAATTGCTTTTTCGGTATCAATCCCGCGCTGGTTGCAGTAGAAGATCTGATCTTCACCAATTTTACTGGTAGTCGCTTCGTGCTCTACTTTAGCAGATTTGTTCTTGGCTTCGATATACGGGAAGGTATGTGCGCCACACTTATTCCCCATCAAAAGTGAATCACATTGCGAGAAGTTACGTGCATTTTCTGCTCTACCATTAATTTGAACTAAACCGCGATAACTATTTTGCGACTGTCCTGCTGAAATACCTTTTGAAATGATCGTACTCTTTGTATTCTTACCTAAGTGAATCATTTTGGTTCCTGTATCTGCCTGCTGAAAGTTATTAGTCACCGCGATCGAGTAAAACTCTCCGATGGAATTATCACCTTTCAATACACAACTTGGATATTTCCAGGTAACGGCACTACCGGTTTCTACTTGTGTCCAGGAAATCTTGGCGTTTTTCTCACAAAGTCCACGCTTGGTCACAAAGTTGTAAACTCCACCTTTTCCTTCGTCATTACCGGGATACCAGTTTTGAACGGTAGAATATTTGATCTCTGCATCATCAAGAGCGATCAACTCTACCACGGCAGCGTGCAACTGATTCTCATCACGCGAAGGTGCAGTACATCCCTCAAGATAACTCACATAACTACCTTCATCTGCCACAACCAGCGTACGCTCAAATTGACCGGTACCTGCTTGATTGATTCTAAAATAGGTTGAAAGTTCCATCGGGCAACGCACGCCTTTTGGAATGTAACAAAACGAACCGTCACTAAACACTGCGCTATTTAAAGCTGCATAAAAATTGTCGGTTTTAGGTACAACAGTACCGATGTATTTCTTCACCAATTCCGGATGCTCTTTAATCGCTTCAGAAATTGAACAGAAGATAATTCCTTTTTCTGCTAAGGTTTTTTTGAATGTTGTAGTTACCGAAACAGAATCCATAACCACATCTACAGCTACTCCCGCAAGTTTCTTTTGCTCATCAAGAGAAATACCAAGACGTTTAAAAGTATCTAGCAATTCTGGATCAACCTCATCAAGACTATCGTATTTCGGCTTTTTTGAAGGTGCCGAGTAGTACGAGATATTCTGAAAATTAGGTTTTTCATAATGCACATTAGCCCATTCTGGCTCTTCAAGTGTTTGCCAGTGTCTAAACGCTTCAATACGCCATTCGGTCATCCACTCCGGCTCTTCTTTTTTCTTAGAGATCGCGCGAACGATATCTTCGTTAAGCCCCACCGGAAAAGTTTCAGATTCTATATCGGTATAAAAGCCGTACTTATATTCTTTGGTAGCTAATTCTTTTTCTAAATCGTCTTCTGTATATGCCATATACTGTTATCTATGCTGTTTTAAAAAAACAGATTTTATCTTATTACAATGAAAAACTCTCTCCACAACCGCAAGTACGTTGTGCATTGGGATTGTTAAAGACAAAGCCTTTACCATTCAATCCACCACTATACTCCAAGGTTGTTCCTATCAAGTAGAGAAAACTGCGCTTATCTACGATCAACTTAATGTTGTTATCTTCAAAGAGTTTATCTTCTTCAGCGATGCTCTTATCAAACTTCAAATCATAGGATAAGCCGCTACACCCGCCACTCTTCACGCCTACCCTAACATAATCTGTATTAGGATCATAACCATCCTCTGTCATAAGGCTGGCTATCTTCTTTTTTGCGTCTTCACTTACTTTAATCATAATTCAAATTAATTAGTGCAAATATACCATTTAAGTAGGGTTTTACCATACATCCTTACATTAAACTATCTTATCCTTCAATAGGAGAAATATATCAATTTTGAAGCTCCTGCTATAGCTCCCACGCTGCTTACATCGACCTGTTTTTAAGTTAAAAGATCTTCTCCTCATTTTAAACCTGCGCTTTCTGCGTGGTTTCAAGTTATTCCCATTAAATTTGCACTTTAAAACAACTTGTTATGTTTGAAAACAAAGATGAATCGCGCACCTCGCTTGGTGAATTGGGCGAATTTGGACTTATAAATCACCTTACACAAACCTTTAAAATCAAACAATCGAGCACCGTTACCGCCATTGGTGATGATGCCGCTGTGATTGATCCTGACGGAAAACAACTTGTAGTAACCACAGATTTACTTGTTGAAGGGGTGCATTTTGATTTAAGCTTTATGCCACTCAAGCATCTTGGCTACAAAGCTGTAATGGTCAATTTATCTGACGTTTATGCTATGAATGCCGAAGCGACCCAGATCACGGTTTCTATCGCTGTTTCAAACCGATTTCCGCTAGAAGCGCTAGAAGAATTATATGCCGGAATCGAACTGGCTTGTTCTATTTACAATGTAGATCTTATTGGTGGCGACACCACATCAAGCACTACCGGACTTCTTATAAGCGTGACTGCTCTGGGGCAAGCTGAACCTGCTACAATCGTAAAACGCGACGGTGCAAAAGACGGCGACCTTCTTGTGGTTTCTGGAGATTTAGGCGCTTCGTATATGGGACTTCAAGTCTTAGAACGTGAGAAACAGGTGTACAAAGTAAATCCTAACGCACAACCCGATCTTGAACCTTATGCCTATCTCGTAGAACGCCAACTTAAACCTGAAGCGCGTAAAGATATTGTTGAGTTACTGAAAAAGATTGAAGTACAACCTACCTCGATGATTGATATTAGTGACGGACTTTCTTCGGAAATTATTCACCTGTGTAAAAGCTCTAAAACCGGAGTACGCCTTTATGAGGAAAAGATCCCATTGGATCCACAGTTAATTCAAGTATGTGAAGAATTTGAATTAGATAGCACTACAGTAGCGCTAAGCGGTGGTGAAGATTATGAATTGCTGTTCACCATTAAGCAAGAGGATTACGAAAAAATCAAGGACAATCCACATTTAACGGTAATAGGCCATATCACTCCAGAAAATGATGGATTAAATTTAATCACACGCGCCAACACCTCTATCCCTATTGTAGCGCGAGGTTGGAATGCGTTAAAAGATGAAGAATAGTTAAGCCGATTGACGTCTGGCCGACTTGAAGATGTAAAACTTTTCCATCACTTCATTGATGCGACGCAGTTTTGGAGTTAATGGCGCAAGTTGACCATATTCATCTTCAGTAAATTGTTTTTTACAATGCGTGCACTCATACTCCTTTTGATTTGTTTGATAATGGCGTAATACGGAGTAGGTGTGTCCAAAAATTTTGCATTGCATTCTTTTAAGTGGATTTTTAGTAGGGTTCTGTAAACTCATTTTAAGGGAATTTTATGAAGTTAGGCTGACGAATTTAACAAAAAAAAACGTTAAAAAGCATTTTTTAGACGCCAAAAAACACTATGACAAAAATCCACTGAAAGAATTATACTATTCTAAATATTTCTATGATTTTTTAAGAAATATTCGATTTTAAGCGTTTTTAAATCAAAACCTTACAATCCTTTATTCTTGGTTTTCACTCGCAAAACACCTGAAGCGAAGACAAAACACCCTCAAAATTTTCAATATGAAGCATATGACCTCCTTTTAAAACTTCAATTTTTATCGATTCTGATTCTAATTCCGCTCTTAAGCCTTGTGCATCGATCAACGTGTCCTGAGCTCCTAAAAGCATCCATTTTTGAAACGACGCTTCCCTCCAAATTGCGGTCGCATCAAAACGCAGCATCATCCCTTTTTGCGCTTCAACATATCCTTCAAGCGGCGTTTTTAAAGCTTCTTGTTTTGTGTGCGCAATAACTTCAGCTAAATCCTTCCGTAATTCTTTTGAAAAAAGATTAGCGACCGACATAGATACCAAAGCTTCATAATTCTTTTCAGCCACTTGAATCCCGTGCTTTCGAAGCGCTACGCGTTCTTGCGTATCCGCTTTGGGTGTAGAATTTAATAAGCAAATTCCGTTGACGTACTGCGTATATAGCTTGGCAAACGCAAGTGCTACATAACCACCCATAGAATGGCCAACTAACGAAACTTCGTTCAAATGATGTTCCTGCACAATCTTAAATACTTGCTGCGCCATCCTATCCATCGTATTACTTCCTTCTAAAACCGGACTTTGACCGTGGCCGGGTAAATCAACGACAAACACGTGATTGCGTGTACTTAAATGCGCAATAAAGGGTTCCCACATGGTTCGGTTTTCCAAAAATCCGTGTAATAAAAACAAAGGTTTCCCTTTGCCAAACTCCTCATAAAATAAGGTTTGTTCTTCTGTAGATGGTCTCATTTTAGCTTAACTTACGGCTCGAAAGTTACAAGGTATATGCGTTTAAACAAAGAGGTTTTAATAACAGGGTTTGCAATTTTTTCACTCTTTTTTGGTGCCGGAAACCTTATTCTCCCGCCTTATTTGGGTTACACCGGTGGCGATGAGTGGTTTCTAATCGCTTTGGGCTTTATCCTTTCGGCAGTAGTGATCCCAATCTTAGGGATTTTTGCTTATGCACGACTACAAGGCACTATGCTGGATTTTGGAACAAAAGTACATCCTGTATTTAGCACCGTGTTTTGTATTCTCGTTTACCTAGTTGCCGTAACCTTGCCGGGGCCTCGCACCGCTTCGGTCACACACGAGATGTCCATCGCACCTTATTTTGATGTGAGTTCGCTCACGACCAGCGCCATCTATTTTGGTCTGATATTAATTTTTGCCTTAAACCGATCTAGGATTCTGGATATCCTTGGCAAATACATCACACCGCTGTTATTGCTGATTCTCATCACGATTATCGCCATAGCCAGCCTTTCTGAACAACCGGAAGCCACACGTTCTTTCATTATAAACCCTATTCGCACCGGCATCCTTGAAGGATACCAAACCTTTGATGCTATTGGCGCTGTGGTCATTGGTGCTGTCGCCATCATTTCGCTCAACTTAAAAACCTACAGCGATGCCAAGCACAAAAAAACGGTATTGGTCTGGGGTGCGATAATCGCCGGGGCTGGCTTATTACTCATTTATACCGGGCTGATCTATATAGGTTCGCTGTACAATAATGGCTTAAGTGATCCTTCGCGCACCGAATTGCTCTCCTTTTTGAGTTATGAAACTCTGGGAAGCACAGGCAACATACTGCTCTCCATTCTAGTCGCATTAGCATGTTTCACCACTGCCACAGGGATCGTTACAGGAACTGCAGATTTTGCTCAAGGCTTGTTGGGAGGCTCTAAGTTAGCATACACTATAACCGTCATCGCCGGCTGTCTTATTGGGGTGATCATTGGCCAAACAGGCGTCGCGTACATCATTCAAATTGCCGTACCTGCATTGAATTTCATTTATCCTATTGTGATCGTCCTGATCCTTCTCAATGCCTTGCCCGAGCAGTATACTTCAAAAAGAATCTTTAGAATTGTAGTGATCACCACACTGCTTTTTAGCATTCCAGACTTTTTAAAGAGCATCAACATCACGAACCTCGAGCCGGCAAAAGCACTCATTCCACTTGCGGAATATGGTATTTCTTGGTTTTTACCTTCAGTAAGTGCTTATGTTATAGCATTACTTATCGAACGCTTCACACAGCAAGCCGAACCCTTACAAACAGAACATTAATGGCAAAGAAAGGAACTCCGAAGAATGGAAAAAACAAGGCGAAACACACCAAACTGCTTAAGCAAAAGAAGGAAAAATTACGCAAGGAAAAAGAAGCTCGCGCTGCAAAACTTAAAGCCATAATCGAAGCTTCAAAAGCAGATCAAGATCAATAACACTCAAAACACACAGTAAACTGCCTCAAGGCAAGCGCATGAGGTAATGGCTGAAAACGAATTTGCTTTTTTGAGGCAAACCTCGAAATATTAAAATCTTTGGCGGTGCCAATAAATTCCATTATCCCTTAAATTTTACACGCTGTAATTGCTGAGAATCGTATTTTTGCAGGGTGAAAAACCTGGTAATCATATTTGCATTTTTAATGGTCTTGCGTCCTGCTTTTCCATTTTTAGAATATGCATTGGATTATGAGTACATCAGTACGGTTCTTTGTGAGAATAAAGACAAGCCAGAACTTAAATGTAACGGTAAATGTTATTTGATGCAAGCACTCGCAGAAGCTTCAGAAAAAGAGTCTACTCAAAAGAAAAAGAGTACTATGTCTTCAATTGAGTTGCTTCCTTTTATTATTGAAGTAAACGAGCTTACAATCCCAATTGTATTTTCTGAAGAAAAACAAGTTACTTTTTCTTTCTATCCTAATCTTTCCGCTAGAGAAACCGCAACCGGTATCTTCCGTCCTCCTATTGTTTAGTTTACATAAATCTATTTTTATTCAAACTAAACTTTTTACAATGTACATTTTTAATAAATGTCGCGTCGTTTTGTTGTGTGTTCTTATGGCAACGAGCTTGGTTTCTTGTGATGAGAATGCTGAACTACGCGACCAATACAATGCTCTTTTTACTGAAGTTATAGACCTTCATGACGAACTCATGCCTAAAATGAGTAACCTTTCTGAATTTCAAGAACAGCTTGAAGCTGAAGATTCGCTCAATCAGGCAGACCAAGTCATCCTTAGCAACCTTAAAGCAGCAGATACGCGCATGATGGACTGGATGCACGATTTTACAGACACGTATGTAAAAGACCGCACTCCTGTAGCCAAAATGACCGCTCAGGAGCTTGAGCAAGCTATTAAAGGATTACAGGTCGAACTTCAAGAAGTTAAAGACTTACGTGACTTTACGCTGAAAAGCCTGGAAAAAGCTGCAACTACGCTTAACTAAAAACAGTTGAAAATATTCTGGTTTCTTATCACTGCATTGTTGGTGTTTCGCCCTGTAGCGCCCGTAATCGACTATATTTTCAATTATGATTATATAGCCGATGAATTGTGCGTTAACCGTGACCGTCCCGAACTTAATTGTAACGGACGCTGCTACCTCATGAACGCCTTTGCCGAAGAAGCCTCAAAGAAAAAAGATGCGCAGCAACGCGAAGGAAAACTTAATCTTCAGCTGAGCATCACCTATTTTGTATCTGAGACCGATTGGAATTTTGGCCTCTCACAAACGGCTGTAAAAACCCAACCTGCAGATCATTATCTCCTCAAAAAGGTTGAAGGTTTCACTTCAGCTTTGCTTAAACCACCCATTTCTTAATTCTTCACCATACCAAACTGCGCATACAATAATCTTTAGCATATCCTAAAGAGCAGTACCGTAGTGCTTTTGTTCAGGCAAACCGCCTGCAATCGCGCTATGCAATAACATTTTACAGAACATAAAAATATTAAGAAATGAAATCTATATTAAAACTTCAATTAGCAATACTAAGTCTAGTTATCACGTTGAGTTCTTGCTCATCAGACGACGACGCAACTCAAGAGTTATCCGGCGAAAACAACCTCACCATCGAGTTTGACAACAGCGTAAATGGCGATGACCTACTCCTGGGTACTTCAACCTATACCAATAGTAATAACGAGACACTTACCATCAATCGCTTCAATTATATCGTGAGCAATTTTGTGCTTATTGATGCTGAAGGAAATGAATATGTCTACCCAAAAGATGACAGCTATTTTGTGGTTTCTGAAGAAGAAGCGATGAACGAAGTGGTTCTTGAAAACATTCCTGCGGGCGATTATGTCGCCATGCGTTTTGGCGTAGGGGTAGATCAGGAAAAATACCTGCAGGGAGCTGCCGGTCAAGGTGACTTTTTACAAATCGCTGAAGAAATCAATATGATG
This sequence comes from Leeuwenhoekiella sp. CH_XMU1409-2, assembly GCF_037029365.1. Lineage (NCBI taxonomy): Bacteria > Pseudomonadati > Bacteroidota > Flavobacteriia > Flavobacteriales > Flavobacteriaceae > Leeuwenhoekiella > Leeuwenhoekiella sp. CH_XMU1409-2. The sequence goes on from NZ_JAYMEI010000003.1 coordinate 229,973, forward strand.
TGGTCTTGGCAAGCCGGATACAAATTCTTGAATTTTGAAGGTACCTTTACCTCAGCTACCGTCACCGAAACTACTAATTTTCAAATTCACATGGGAAGCCACGGTAGCAGCCTTGACAATTATAAAGAAGTAACTGTTGAGCTACCTACAACGGCTTTAGTGAGTGGCTCACTAAGTCCTATCGTGCACTTTGCTGTAGATGCTAACGAAATTCTAGACGGAAATACTAAAATTCTTCTTTCAGAAAAAGCAGTGGTAATGATCGATGAAGTTAAGAGTCCGCAAATTGCGGTGAACGCTACGGGAATGTTTCGTGTAGACCACGTGCATAACGGCGAAAACATCACGCATTAAAGAGTTCAACAAACGCTGTTGCTGTGCAACAGCGTTTAAAATTTCAATTATGAGAACATATTTAATTAAAATGCTAGGACTGCTATGCATTTTGGTTGGCATCTCGTGTACTGCAGATGATGCTGAACCTTATTATGCTTTAGACGAAAATCTAGAAGTTGTAATTCCTGAAAATTTCCCGGCAATCAATTATGACCTCAGTGCAAATCCACCAACGAAGAATGGCGTTGAACTGGGAAAGAAATTGTTCTATGACGGAAATCTTTCGGCTAACGGGTTTATCTCTTGCGGATTTTGTCACGAGCAGCGCTTTGCGTTTACGCATCACGGGCATCAGTTTAGCCACGGCATCGATGACCTTGAGGGCACGCGCAATGCACCAGCAATTCAGAACATGGCTTTTCAAACTGAATTTGCCTGGGATGGTGCGACATCGCATCTCGATCTGTTTCCCATTATTCCTATCACCAACGAAGTAGAAATGGGAGAAACGATGACCAATGTTTTGAGTAAGCTTCAAGCCGACAGCGAGTATCAACGGCTTTTTGCTTCGGCTTTTGAAGATGCTGAAGTTTCTAATGAAAACTTCCTAAAAGCCCTCGCACAATTTATGGTGATGATGATCTCGTCAAATTCCAAGTACGATAAATATGTTCGCAATGAGGAAGGCGGTGACTTTTCAGCAGTAGAAAAAGAAGGCCTTGCCATTTTTGAAGCTAAATGCGCCTCCTGTCATGCAACCGATTTGTTTACTGACAATTCATTTAGAAATAATGGGCTCCCACCCTATGCGGGCATTGATGACGTTGGGCGCGCTGAAGTTAGCGGAAGCTTAGCAGACAATTATAAATTTAAAGTTCCCAGTTTGCGCAATGTGGCAATTACTGCGCCTTATATGCACGATGGCCGCTTTGGAAGTTTACAGTCGGTACTCAATTTTTACACTTCGGGAGTACAGGAATCTGAAACCTTAGATCCTATTTTAAAACAAAATGATCGTTTGGGAATTGTGCTCACCACAGATGAGCAAGAAGCACTGATCGCTTTTCTAAATACCCTTACCGATAATGAGTTTCTGGAAGACGCGCGTTTTGCAGAATATTAAAATCAATAGAAACATGCTAAAATATATAAGTTCTTGTTTTATACTATTGGCAACTTTAATGGTTAATGCAAATACACCCATTGAAGATCCAATACCTTCGGCTGTTAATCCATTCTACAAATATGATTATGAAGAATGTGATTTTTGCGGCTGCGGAAGCACCGGTGGAGGAATGGGCTACGGCACAATCGGAAATGAAAATTTCATTGGTATCCGTTACATCTATCAGCGCTATCAATCTCGCGACGGAATTTTTAATAACTCGCCTTGGGTTGAAGAGAATTTCAATACGCTACAGCTTTGGGGGAAAATTCCCGTGACTGAAAAGCTAAGTGTAACCGCGATTTTACCTTATCATTTTCATAACCGTAATTTTATTGACGGCTCCTCGCAAAGCATCGATGGGATAGGTGATCTTAGTGTTCTTGCTTTCTATTCACTCATCACTCCTAAAGTAGATGGCCTTTATGCCAATCAGCAAACCACCTTTAAACATATGCTTGAGATTGGTGGTGGTGTAAAAATGCCCACCGGCGCTTACGACCGTGCCAATAATGAAGGTAGTGTAAATCCAAGTTTTCAGGTAGGAACAGGTAGCTGGGATTATGTTTTGGCCGCAAATTATTCGGTGGGATATGAGACTTGGGGATTGGGCGTTCTGGCCAATTATACTTTTAAAACCGAAAATAATGCGGATTATCATTTTGGTAATCAATTTACGTATGGTGTTAATGTTTCTAAAGTATATAACACCTTAAGTATTGATAAGATTATTCCTTACGCGGGATTAGCAGGCGAAATTTACGCCGAAAATGAAAGTTACGGTTTGCCTGTGGCTGACACTAAAGGGAATGTTATGTTTGCCCGATTAGGCGCAGAGATCTCATTCGGAAAATTAGGAACCGGAGTGAATGTTATGCTTCCGGTGCATCAAGATCTCAATGCCGGAAACGTTGAAGCCAAATACCGTTTAGGTTTACACCTAAATTACATGCTCTAAGTAAACAAAACTTGCTAGTTTTAGCTCCTTAGCAGCATAAATAAAAACGGGCTACCGCAAGGTAAAGCCCGTTTTTTATTGAAATTCACCACAAAAATCAATTACCTTTTAAGTAGGTACTATCGCTTTTTAAGCGGATAACTTCTATGCTTGGTAAGATTGTTAAATACGAGTGCTGTGAGGTATAAAATGAGAGCACCGGATAGTACTGGTGAAAGCGCGTAATAATAACCCAGTTCTTTTATTTTGGATGTTCCTATAATTGCAATGAGCGCCGTGGCTCCACCGGGAGGATGTAGTGTTTTTGTGAATTGCATCGCTAAAATAGATAACGCAACTGCAAGTGGTGCTTCTATCCAAACAATATCAGGAATCCACTTGGCTACACTCACACCAATAAGTGCTGAAATCAGGTGACCTCCTAAAAGGTTACGCGGCTGTGCCATCGGACTATTTATCGCCCCGTAGACTAGCACACTTGATGCTCCAAATGAGCCTATTAAAAATATGTTTTCAACTTCTAGCAAATAACGCGACTGAATATAGGCAATGATCCCAATCCCCATAAAAGCGCCTAGAAATGACCAGAAATACTCTTTGTAATCCACAAAGGTTTCTCGGTAAATAATATATTTCGAAATTCTAAACGTGCGTTTTACCGTCTTTTTAGGCATTAGTATTCTTTTCTTCTAGTTCAAAAAGAAACCCACTCCCAGACAGGTAATCCCTACAACACGCTGTCAGGAATGGGTGGTTTAATTCAAAACAAAGCTTTAAGCAAAGAGCTCGTAAAAAGTGAGAGAAACGCGCCCGTTATAACAGAAGATTCCAAACTGCCTTAACAAGCGCACACTAACTAACTGACTATATGTTTCTCTCTTTTTCGTTTTAGTTTATGGCTAATTAACTAAACACTACTTCAACCTAAGCTCTCCGGCAGCAAGCGCTTCCTTAAAATCTACACTTACTGTATTTACGGTATTGAAGAATTTTTTTCCGTTTGCGAGCTTTACATCAACTTTTGCGATACAACCATTCTCCATAGTCACATCGGTCACTTCAACTTCTTGATTGATAAGCGCTCGATAATTTGCAATCCCACCGCGTTTGATAATGAAGTTGCTTTTTGGGAAGTTTATGTGATCGTATGAACTGTGTGCCGGTGCGGCGATTTTTAAAACATCTCCTGCTTTTACTTTTGGCGTCTCGCAAGTTTCTTGTGCGTTTGCGGTTACAGTTCCCAGTGCCAATGCGGCTATTAAAAATAAAGTTTTCATAGTACTGATTTTTATAATTATTATGTGTTTGACTTTCTTACCTATATAAAAGCAAGGCATATGCCAACACCATAAAAACTAATCAAAACTATGTTTCAAAATACTGATAAACAGTATTTTAAACTTTGTCAAGCTTGTTAAACTGAAGAATGAATTCGGATATTTTTTACACAAACCGGGTAAAAACGAACCGTTTTTGAGTTAAGATTCATCAAGTTTGTTCCGCAGGGTTTTGCGGGTAATTTGAAGAATTTCGGCAGCTTTGGTTTTATTGTTTCCCGTAGACCGAAGCACTTTCTTAATATATTCCCGTTCCATTTGTGCCAAAGAAACCAATTTATGTTCCGGCATTTCCAGGCTGTACTTTAAATGATCAGGAAGATCTTTTATCGTCACCATTTTATCGCACATAATCACCGCGCGCTGAATCACATTCTCCAATTCGCGTATATTCCCGGGCCACGAGTAGCGCTTTAAAACTTCAAGCGCTTCTGGATCAATCCGTACAAACCGATCTTTGTATTCAACCCCATATTTAAAAAGGAATTTATCTACCAGCAAAGGGATGTCACTCATACGCGCTCTTAAAGCCGGTAAGGGAATTTCAACAACACTCAAACGGTAATACAAATCCTCTCTAAAGGTTTGCTTTTTGATCATTTCCGGCAGGTTATTGTTGGTTGCCGCAATAACTCTTACATCAATCTTTTCAGGCTTTTGAGCCCCAACACGAACGACTTCTTTTTCCTGCAACACTCTAAGCAGTCTTGCTTGAACCGCCAGAGAGGCATTGCCTATTTCGTCTAAAAAGATCGTTCCGCCCTGCGCGGCTTGAAACGCACCTTTACGATCTTTATCTGCACCGGTAAAAGCACCTTTGGTATAGCCAAAAAGTTCGGCTTCAAGAAGGTTTTCGGGTATTCCGCCACAATTCACGGGAATAAAAGGTGCGCTGCTAAACTTGCCTTCATAATGAATCGCACGCGCCACAAGCTCTTTACCTGTACCGCTTTCACCATTGATAAAAATAGTTGCCTTATTGTCTTTTACCCTGTCTATAATTTGAAGTACTTCTTCGATCTTTTCTGAAGCGCCAATGATCTCTCCCTGATGTTTAGATTTGGGAACAGTATTTTTTACCGGCTCTTTAGAAGCTTTAGGCAAAGCTTTAGCTACGGCTGCCTGCAATTCGCCTTTGGTAAAAGGCTTCGTAAGGTATTCTACCACACCAGATTTGATCGCTTTTAAAGAATCTTGTACCGAAGGAAACCCTGTAACCACCAGTTTTGGCAAATCTGGATAATGCTCAGAAACAAATTTAATAAGCTCAAATCCATCAATTTGTGGCATTTTTAAATCGGTGATCAACAGATCTATGTGTGTATCTTTTAAGATCGCCACCGCTTCTTTTACCGAAACCGCTCTGTAGGTATGATAATTCCAGCTGTGCAGATGCCGCTGCAGCAACTCTAAAATGTGCAAATCATCATCTACGATCAATATATTTTCTTTACGTAATCTCATTATTTGGGTAAACTTACTTTAAATACAGCGCCTTTGGTTTCATTATTTTTTGCTGAAATGCTTCCGTTATGGCTGGTGACAATACCGTGTACCACGCTCAATCCCAGTCCGGCTCCAGAACCTGTAGGCTTCGTTGTAAAAAAAGGTTGAAACACTTTTTCAAGCCCTTCTTCTGAAAGTCCCGGTCCTTCATCAAAAATTTCCAAGTAAATATTCTTTGCATCCTGACTCACCCTGATCTGAACCAAACCATCAGGCGGCGAAAAATAGATGGCATTGATCGTTAAATTAAAAAGTATTTGCGTGAGCTGTACCGTATCTACGTGCAGCAACATTTCTTCATCTTCGATGTCTACACTATAGCGCACATTTTCTTTTCTAAACGTGGCATCGAGCAAATTGATCGCTTCTTTAACCTGCGGCACAATGTTAACCAAGGTTTTTTCCTGAGGCATGGCTCTTGAAAAAAACATCAACTTCTTAACCACCTCTCGAGAAAAGATGGCGTTTTTGATGATTTTATCTAAGTCTGCACCGGCAGCGGTATTTTCTTCTAAATCATCTTTGAGCAATTCGGCAAAGCCCAGAATATTGGCCAAGGGCGTGTTGAGTTCGTGTGCGATTCCTGCGGTTAACTCCCCAATGATCGCCAGACGATCGGCGTGCTCCATCTGTTGGCGTAAACGCGCTGCATTTTGTTTACTTGCCACACGATCCAGATAGTCACCAATTTTAATTCCTATATTATCAATAAGCGGCTGTTCTTCGGTTAAAAAATCGAGGGATTCATCATTCAAATACACTTTTATAAAGCCATCAAATTCATCAAAGACTTTAATTTTTGTAGCGAGGTATTTATCGGTTAAAATCGTGCCTGTTGCAACTTTATAATCACCCTGCTTGATGACGACTTCTGTAGCTTCGGGGTATTGAAATCCTATTTTTATACTGTCTGCGATGGCTTGAAACGTTTGCAGATGCTCTTTAGGATCGGCATCAACCAAAATCGAAGAGACTTCATACAAACACGTCAATTCTTTAATACGTTCTTTTAATGCTGCTTCTACTGAATTCATCAAATCAAAAATAGATATCTTACTAAGTTACTCAACCTTTTTACATTATAAGAATCAGCAGGTTGAAAGCCACAAAATTTAAGATGCTTTTGCATTCTTTTTGGTCTTATAAAAAACAAGCACTTGTAGCGCAACACCGATGCAAATGAGGAAGAAAATCTCAAAATTTGCCATAAGTGCACTTACATTGAGTGATTTCTGTGCGCTTTTAGTAAGGTTACGACTTTCGGTGATCTGAATTTCAGACAGTTCTTGCAAATATCCTTTGAGCTGAACGATTTGATCACGATGCATTTTAGGGTTTTGGTGAGCAACTGCTTTAGCTTCCATTTTTTCCAACTCCTTAAATTCTTCCTTAAAGCGCTCTAGTAATTCGGCTTCTGAACGCGTCAACTTTGTCGCTTCAAAGGAGGCGATGTATTCGTTTATTGAAGTATTCCATTTTTGTACAGCGGCATTTTGCTCTTGCAGGTGATTCAATTCTTTTTGATGTAAGGCTTCGGCAATAGAAAAGATATAACCTTGCACCATCACTCGATCTTTATAAACCTCGTTAACCGTTTTTTGTGCAGTTTCAAAATGATGCTGATCGATACGGTTGGTTGCCAAAACCATTAAAAACACCACCGCAAGCGCCATAATTGTATTCAAACGATTTCCCATAACTCTGTTTTTAAGCATTTTATAAAATAAGCGCTATTCATAAATCAAAAAGTTCACCAGAATAAAACCTTTATAAATAGATATCTGATTTACAGCTATTTAAATAAAAAAAGCTGAGAAACACTCTATATGTCATTGAGCAAAAAATACCCGTTTCGGGTAAAAAGTAACCGGTTGTTTACTTTCTTATTTTGAAGTGGTTGACATTGATGACTGTAGTTTTTGCTAAAAAAATACCAGTATTGACTAAGTTATACGCAAAACCTGTTATTTCAACACATTATATTTACGGCATTGCGTCTGAAGCTGTTTACCGCATTGTGGGTTCAAGCGCTTAGGCTATTATTAATTACAACCGGTTTAACAAGATTTGATCTTTATGAAACGCTTACAACTTACCTATCTTTTTTCCTTGCTCTTTTTTGTACTAGGCATCTCAAACAGCACCGCCCAAAGCGGAGATCAAATGCTGGACGGCATCGGAGAAACCGGACTTATCGCACGCTATATATTTGACGAGAATACCAAAGACTGGTCTCGAAATAACCTGCACGCTTCGACCAATGCAGAAGAAGTGAATTTTGTAGTCAACGCACAATTTGAGCAGGCGCTTCAATTGACTGGCGAAACATATTTAAGCCTTCCTCAAACGACACTAAACACTATAGAATCTTTGTCAATATCCGCTTGGGTTCAGTTAAATACTATTAAAAAGGGACAGCAACTGTTTGATTTTAGCAGTTCGTCAAACACCCATTTTTCGGCAGAAACAGCAGTTGATGAAACAGTTAAAATAGGTTTAAAGCAAGGCTCCAAAAGCATTTCGGCGTCTATTCCTGATGTTGTTCCAAACGAATGGCAGCACCTCGTGATCGTCCTTGATTTTACAACACAAAATCTTGAAACCTACCTCAACGGAAGATTGATCGCAAAACAACCTACTGCCACACTCGACCTCAATTCTTTTTTTGATACCGAAAGCAATAAGCTTAGGCTTGGTAAGAACGTAAATGGATTGCTTCATGACTTTAGAATCTATCGTATTCCGCTGCAGCAAAGTCAAGTAAAAAGCATTTACAACAATGCTCTGGGCAAAGAAGAAACGGTAGTAAATGAGCGTCACGAACCCGAAGATAACCTTCAAGTCTTTGATAAAGATGTTCCGCAGTTGTACAACCAGTATCTCTCAGGCGTTGCTGACGTGACGGTAGAAACCGTTGTTGGGCAATTACCGCGTTTACCGCGCTTTGTAGATGCCACCTACAAATTACCGGTGAACACCTCTCAGGTTCGCGTGATCTGGCCGGCACCAAAAGATAACAGCAGCGTACTTCAACCGGGACAGTATGAAATTACAGGAAGCGTTTCTGGCACCAGCTTTAAGCCAAAAGCTACTGTGCTTGTAAAAGCGGCGCAACCAAGCAAAACTCCTATGCGCAAGCTAACTTCTTTTGCATTAGACGAAGTAAATCTTAACAACACCAGCTTGGGCGATCATTCAAAATTTATTGAAAACCGCAATAAGTTTATAGACACCCTTGCGCAAACCAATCCTGACTCTTTTTTGTATATGTTTCGCAATGCTTTTGGTCAGGAGCAACCCGAAGGAGCGACACCACTTGGTGTTTGGGATACACAAGAAACCAAACTACGCGGTCACGCTACGGGGCATTATCTAACCGCTATTGCTCAAGCCTATGCAAGCACAGGCTACGATAAAGCCCTTCAGAAGAATTTTGAAGACAAGATGAATTATATGGTAAATACGCTTTATGATTTATCTGAATTATCCGGAAAACCTAAAACTGAAGGTGGCGCGTATGTTGAAGATCCGTCATCAGTACCTCCTGGTCCCGGAAGTACTGCGTACACTTCAGATTTGAGCGAAGACGGCATTCGCACCGATTACTGGAATTGGGGTAAAGGCTTTATCAGCGCATATCCGCCAGACCAATTTATTATGCTGGAACATGGTGCGAAATACGGAGGACAGGAAACTCAGGTTTGGGCGCCGTATTACACGCTACATAAAATTCTTGCCGGACTCATTGACGTTTATGAAGTAAGCGGAAATCCTAAAGCGCTTCAAGTAGCAGAAGGAATGGCAGCTTGGGTACACACCCGTTTGAGCAAATTACCTACCGATACTTTAATCACAATGTGGAATACCTACATCGCGGGAGAGTTTGGTGGTATCAACGAATCCCTAGCGCACTTGCACCGCATAACCGGTAAGTCTGAATATTTGGAAACCGCCAAACTTTTTGACAACATCAAGGTGTTTTACGGCGATGCCGAACACACCCACGGACTCGCAAAAAATGTTGACACCTATCGTGGATTACACGCCAATCAACACATCCCACAAATCATGGGTGCTCTAGAATTGTATCGCAATTCAAACAGTCCGGAGTATTATCACATCGCAGATAATTTCTGGTATAAGACTAAAAACGATTATATGTACAGCATAGGCGGTGTTGCCGGTGCGCGCAATCCTGCCAATGCAGAATGTTTTGTGGCACAACCTGCAACCTTGTACGAAAACGGACTTTCAGCAGGCGGACAGAACGAGACTTGCGGCACTTACAATATGCTTAAACTTACCCGCGGACTCTTCTTCTACAATCAACAACCCGAGTTGATGGATTATTATGAGCAAGCATTATACAATCAAATTCTTGCTTCGGTGGCAGAAAACAGTCCGGCGAATACCTATCATATTCCTTTGCGTCCGGGCTCTAGAAAGCAATTCAGCAATGCAGATATGAGTGGTTTTACCTGCTGTAACGGTACTGCCATTGAGAGCAGCACCAAGCTTCAGAATTCGATTTATTTTAAAAGCGTAGACAACAAAGCCCTTTATGTAAATCTCTTTGTACCTTCAACCTTAACCTGGAAAGAACAGGATGTTGTGATCACGCAAGAAACTTCATTCCCAAGGGAAGATCACACGAAACTTACCGTAAACGGAAAAGGAAAATTTGAGCTAAATCTTAGAATTCCGGGTTGGGCGACAGCCGGCGTAGCACTTAAAATAAACGGGGAAACTCAACAATTAGCCATTGAAGCAGGAAGCTACTTAAGCCTTGACCGAAAGTGGAAAGATGGAGATACGATCGAATTAAAAATGCCGTTCACCTTTCATCTGGACCCGATTATGGATCAGGAAAATATCGCGAGTCTTTTTTACGGTCCGGTACTTTTAGCTGCACAAGAAGATGCACCAAGAACCGATTTTAGAAAGATTACCCTCAACGCCGAAGATCTTGGCAAAACCATCACCGGTGATCCTAAAGCCTTAGAGTTTACCATCGATGGCACTACATTCAAGCCCTTTTTTGAGACGTATGAGCGTCACTCGGTATATCTTGATGTACGTCTAAAAAATTAAAGACGCATCTAAAAAAAATCAATTCAACTCAAAAAGCTGATTTACTTTTAGTTGAAAAACAACGAGAACGTTATAGCAAGAAGCACAATTTTTTTGTGATTCGCGTAAACAAAAATTAATCGTGTAATGCGGAAGCTCGTATTTAGGGAATTCCTACTTTTACAAACCTATGAAGTACTCTTTTCTCAAAGAGTACTACGTTAAACGCACCATGAACGCACGAATAAAACAGAGTCTTTCGCTTTTATTCCTGGCCTTTTTTCTTACTACAAAAATGGCCGGTCTTCATGTGCTTACCCACGATGATTCAGACCTAAAAGAAGATTGTGCCATTTGCCACGTTTTGGTCACAGATCATCAGACTGCAATAGTTTTACAAGATGCAGAAGAATTTGTTCCTGCAACCTGCTATCCTGTTTTTCAAGAAAAGCAGCACGTAAATCCTACGGTATCGTACAAAGGAAGTTTACACTCCTATCATCTATTCTCCCGGCCTCCCCCGGTAGCTTAAACCCTTGTCGTTTTTATTTTTCTATTGCAACCTTGATACCATAGCTATCGAGGTAACGCATTGTATTGGTTTTAAACCAAGAACACGCATCGTGTCTTTATAAAAGCGACAAGCCTGCATTTTCTTAGCTCCTTGCACTTCAGGGAAGTTTCTAACATCATCACTTTTACACATGTTATTTAGACTGCTGGTACTATGTACAGGCCTAGGGCTTGGCACATACTCCTTTGCACAACAAACCTCAATGATACAAGGTTCTGTTGTAGACTCCATTTCTCTAAAACCACTTTCCGGGGTGACTATTCTGGGAACAGACTCCTATGCTGTCACCAATGCTTTGGGCGAATTTCAACTGAAATCTCCTAAGAATTCTCAGGTTTTTGAAGTTTCGCATTTAGGTTACACTTCCGCGAAATTCATCCTGGACTCCAATCAAAGCGCACCGCTGGTCATCAAGCTAAAACCCAGCAGCACCGCGCTTGACGAAGTTTCGGTACAAGGAAAAACATACAAACGCCTCGAAAAAGAATCGGCTACGGTTTCAGTATCTGTAGATGAAGAATTTCTTCACGCCAATCGCGAAAACAGCCTGATGCAAACCCTGAGAAAAATTCCCGGCGTGAGCACGATGACTATCGGCTCGGGACAATCTAAACCTACAATCCGGGGACTTGGGTTCAATCGGGTTAGCGTAGTGCAAAACGGGATCAAGCACGAGGCCCAACAATGGGGCAGCGATCACGGCCTTGAGATCGACCAATACGACATACAAGACATTCGCATCATTAAAGGACCGGCCTCCTTGATGTACGGTTCTGATGCCATTGCGGGTGTCGTTGACATTCAACCGTCAAAAGCTCCGGCGATGCATTCGTTTGGCGGTGAAGTCAATATTCTGGGCGAAACCAACAACGACCTTCTCGCAGTCTCAGCCGGAGTACAAGGCAGAAAAGAAAAATGGTATTATCGCGCGCGGCTTACCTATCGGGATTATGCCGACTTTAAAGTACCTACTGACCGCATCAATTATGAAAATTATGTCTTTGAGCTGTATGATAACGACTTGAGAAATACCGCCGGTCGTGAAGCTAACGGAAGCTTCAGCTTTGGGTATGTGAGCGACAACTTCAGGTCTGAAACTTTTGTAAGTAACGTCAATGCAAAAAACGGATTCTTCGCCAACGCACACGGACTTGAAGTGCGTACTTCCAGCATTGATTATGACGCGTCCAATCGTGACATCGACCTCCCCTTTCATAAAGTAAATCACTTTAAAGTCACCAATAATACCACGATAAACCTGGAGGAACACACCTTGCATTTTGATCTGGGCTACCAAAACAACCAGCGCGAAGAACATTCTGAACCGGTGCCGCACGGCTATATGCCCAAGCCTCCAAATAGCAGAGAACGGGTGTTTACAAAAAACACCTACTCCCTAAATGCTAAAGATATTTTTCAGCTTGAAAAACACACGCTTTCCGCAGGAATCAATACCGAATTGCAAAACAACAACATTGGCGGCTGGGGATTTTTGATCCCGGCGTATGACCGTTATTCTGCAGGAGCCTATGTATTTGATCATTTTGAACTTACTGAAGATTTGCATGTACAGGGCGGACTGCGTTTTGACGCGGGACGCGTAGCAACCAAATCCCATTATGACTGGTACCGCTCGCCACGCGACAATCCCGATGGATCAACCTCTAACATATACCTACAACACGCCGAAAACAGAACGCTTGATTTTGGGAGTTTTAGCGGTTCGCTGGGCATCAGTTACATTAACGGCAACACCAATTATAAACTGAACGCCGGTAAGAGTTTTAGAATGCCCCTCGCACACGAACTCGCTTCTGACGGAGTGAATTACCATATGTATCGCTACGAACGCGGAAATCTTAATCTCGATCCTGAAGCTTCCTACCAACTAGATGCCGAAGTAACACATACTTCCGGCAGGTTCAATTTTGGGGTAAGTCCGTTTCTCAACTACTTTGAAAATTACATCTATCTCAACCCGACTTCAAATTATTTTGAAACGCTTCAGATCTATGAATACACACAGGCTGAAGTGTTCCGAACCGGTGGTGAACTAACTGCCTGGATGCAGGTTAACCAAGATTTTCGCTTAGACGCTTCCGCAGAATATGTGTACTCCAGACAAACCAGCGGTCCAAAAGAAGGCTTTACGATTCCGTTTTCTCCGCCGTTGATCGGGATGCTTTCAGCAAATTATATTCTGGGCAATTGGAGTCTTTTTAAAGACGTGAATCTTAATGCCGATTTGCGTGTTGCTACAGCACAAACAGACATTGTTCCGCCGGAAGAAATCACAACGGGTTACCAAATGCTCAACCTCGCGGTGATGAGTAAACTCAACCTGTTTAACAGTCAAAAACCTGCTTTACTACGTGTAAAACTCAACAATGTTTTTGATACAGCATATTATGATCACACCAGCTTCTACAGGCTCATCGACGTGCCGGAAGCCGGCCGAAACCTATCGGTTTCACTAACCCTGCCTTTTTAAACACTTTTATTAATCTATAAACACTAAATCTAAATTTTATGAAACTAAACATTAAACACTTAGCACTTTTTGTACTCTCGGGCATCACTTTGAGTTCGTGCAGTGATGACGACAACGAACTAGTCGTAGAAGAAGCTCCTGTGATCTCAAACTTCGAGTTTGGAGAAGGAAGCACACACGGGGATGAGCAGGTGGCTTACAAAGGATCTGACATTCACTTAGAAGCAGAAATTGTTGCTGAAGCGACCGTAAGCAGTATTGCATTAGAAATTCACGCACACGACCTGGAATTAGGTGAAGGTGAAGAAGAATGGGACCTTAACCAAGTGTATACAGATGCTGATTATCTTGTGATCAATCCTACTTTTCACAAGCACGTAGAGGTACCTGCAAATGCACCGGCCGGAGAGTATCATATTTCTTTAACGGTAACCGACGCTAACGGAAACAGTACAGAAGTAGAAGGTCATCTTCACGTAGAAGACCCGATCACAACAAGCGACCTATCTATCGATGAAAGTGTAGCGCGTGGTAATGATTTTCACGCAGAATTTTTGATCGAAGCGGTACACGGGGTACATAACATCACCGTTGACATTCACGCGCACGGCCTGACCGTAGCTGAAGGTGAAGCAGAATGGGATTTTGAGCAAATTTTTGAAGAAGGTTACCACGGGGAAACGTCAGTAGAATTTCACGAGCATATTGATGTTCCTGCTACTGCGCCAGTAGGTGAATACCACATGGTTATCACTATTGAAGATGAAGAGGGTAACATCTCTGAGATTGACACGCATCTTGACGTGACTGCCTAAGCGCTATTAAAAATTAAATGCCTGCATTTTTGCGGGCATTTAGTTTTCATTGGCTTTTTGACACCATTAAGCTGATTTTAAACTCAGCACACCACTCTCGATCATCGAGAAAAAATTGAATTTTATGAGAAGAATAGCTTTTATAACACTCGTGTTCAGTAGTCTTTTTATCGCATCATGTTCGTCAGATAATGATTCGGTTAGAGATGAAGAACGCCCAACGATCACCATAAATTACAACGCCGGTTTTCCGCAAGCTTGTGAAACATTACAACGTGGCGAGACCTATACCTTTACTGCCAGAGTAACAGACAACCAGGCACTAGCCTCTTACAGTCTTGATCTACATCACAACTTTGATCATCATACACACGACGATCAAGGTGCTACTTGCGACCTGGAACCCGTTAAAACTGCGGTAAATCCCTTAATTTATATGGAGAATTTCAGTTTAGCTGACAGACCGACGGAATATGAAATTCAAATTGAAGTGAGCATTCCTGAGGATATTGACACCGGCGATTACCATTGCTCCTATTCGGTAACTGATGAAACCGGTTGGCAAAGCCGAACTTCAGTTGACATCAAAATTGTGGAATAATTGACTAAATAGCATTTGTTTATCATTTCGTTTTTCAATTCAACTACAATACAAACCATCTCAGGATTTTAAACCCTTTGATGGCAGCCATAAAAAAAGCCCGCTCATCGCGGGCTTTTTTACTTGCTTCAATTGGTTAAGCTTCACAGCTTACACACTCTTTTTTCTGCTTAAACTTCTGCGCAGCGTTCATACTGTGCTGATAGTAAAGCGACTTCAAACCTAGTTTCCAGGCGGTGATATGAATTTTATTAATCTCTTTAATCGGCATATCAGGATGCACTAAAAGGTTGATCGATTGTCCTTGATCAATGTGATTTTGTCTGTTTGCAGCTTGATAGATGATCGCCATCTGATCGATCTCTGCATAGGTTTTAAACACATCTTTTTCTTGCTCCGTTAAGAACTCCAGGTGCTGAACGCTACCGTCATTATCACGTACGCTTCTCCACACTTCTGGAGTATTCATTCCTTTTTCTTCAAAAAGCTCTTCAAGGAATGGGTTTTTGATCGTGGTCTTGATCTTAGCGATATCTTTTACATACACATTAGACCAAATCGGCTCAATACCTTGAGAAACCTGTCCTAAAATAAATGCTGAAGAAGTAGTAGGCGCAATAGCATTAAGCGTTGCGTTACGTCTTCCGTAGCCTTTTAAAGTTTCTGGCTCACCAAATTTATCTGCAAGCTCTTCTGAAGCTTTATAAGAACGTTGTTTGATCTCTCTAAAGATCTCACTGTTTAGATCATAAGCTTCTTGGCTGTCAAACGCGTGTCTCTTAGACTGAAGTAAAGAATGCCATCCTAATACTCCAAGACCTAAAGCTCTGTTTGATTTTGCGAAGTTATACGCACGCTCCATGAACATAAAGGTCTGGCGGTGATCGCGATTGTCTGAATCACGATATTCTTCAAGCTTGTCTATAAATTCGGTAAGTACAGCATCAAGGAAGCATACCATAGTCTCTACAGCATCGGTATTCTTCCACTTATCATAATGCAATACGTTTATTGAAGAAAGCACACATACAAAAGACCACTCGTCGCTAGAAGGCAACATAATCTCTGTACACAAGTTACTTGCATAAATGTCGTGCCCTTTGTCTTTATATACATCCGGCTTTCCGTTGTTGGCATTATCGGTATAGAAAATATACGGATATCCCATCTCACCACGGCGCTGTAACACTTTTGCCCAAACTTCACGCTTATCTGTATCTCCATCGATCATCTCCTGCATCCACGTGCTGTCTACAGTAACCCCGTGTGTCAATTGCTGAATCGAGTTCCCTTCGGTACCAATTTCTAAGAATTCTTTAATATCCGGGTGACTGATAGGTAAGTATGGAGAGAAACGCCCGCGACGTACAGAACCTTGACTCACCACGTCAACCATTTTATCAAACAGCTGCATGATGTGTACTGCTCCACTCGCGTAACCGTTGTTCTTCACCGCAGCACCACGGTGACGAATTTTTCCAAAATACCCAGAAGTACCCCCTCCAAGTTTTGACATCATTCCAACCTCAGACTGTGTATACAGAATGTTACCCATATCGTCATCGATATGCGAACCAAAACAGCTGATAGGAAGTCCACGTTTTTTACCAAAGTTTGACCAAACCGGTGACGCCAGCGAAAAATAGCCTTCGCCCATATACTTGTAGAACTTATCTGAAAAGCCCGGCATTCCTAAGATTTCTTCTGCACGGTCTGCGATCTCACGTATGCGCTCTTCAGCAGAAACGCCTTCAGAAAGATAACCTGCAGCTAAAAAGCTACGGCTGTGTTCAGTAAGCCATTTAAATGACTCTTCTTGTTCTTCGATCTTTTCTGTCGCATCGTGTAGGGCATCACGGCGCGCTTTTAAAAGATCATTGTCTTTTGTTTGTTGAACATTAGTCTCGGTGCTGTTTTCTAGTTTGGTAGTGTTTTCTCTCATGGCTTAAAATAAGTCGTCGCTGGTTATACTTTGTGTTCTTTTGCTATAATTAATCGAGCGTTTCACGAAGAAATCGCCGTGTTTGGTTCCTATAATTTCATCATCAAACCATTCGGTTTCCTGAAGTAATGCTTCGTCAATATCAAATAGTTTTTCAAGACCAATGGCTTCAAGCGATTTGTTGAATCTGTTTTTAAGGAACTCATTGATCACTGCTTTTGGCAAGAAGTCTAATTCGCCTTTTTCAAAAATCCAGTCCACCACTTTACTCTCTGCTTCAAACGAGTTCAAGCACATTTCTTTGATCAGGTTGTTGTGCTCCTCATCAAACCACTCCGGATTTTCTTTCTTGATGATGTTGATGATATCAACACCAAAATCTCCGTGAATTTGCTCTTCTTTTGAAGTCGCTTCTACCGCATTTGAAATTCCTTTAAGCATATTTTTATGCTTATTGAACGCCATGATGATCAAGAATTGGGAGAAAAGCGACACGTGCTCGATAAACAAAGCAAAAAGCAAAATAGACTCTGTGTATTCTCTGTCATCGTCACTTTTAGCGTGCTTTAATGAAGTCTCCAGATAATGCACACGCTTCATGATTACCGGCTTTTTCTTAAGCTCCTTAAATTCTTCGTTAAGACCTAAAATCTCAAGAAGGTGTGAATATGCATCGTGGTGTCTTACCTCACTTTCTGCAAAGGTTGCTCCTACAGCAGCGATTTCTGGTTTTGGTAAACGATGGTGCACATCTCCCCAAAAGGTCTTCACTGCAACTTCGATTTGCGAAATAGCAAGCATGGTGTTTTTGATCGCGCTGCGCTCTACTTCGCTAAGACCGGTTTTAAAATCCTGAATATCACTGGTAAAATTAAATTCGGTGTGAATCCAGTACGAGTGTCTAATCGCGGCAACATATTCATTCAACTCCGGATACTCGTAAGGCTTAAGGTTGATGCGCTTTTCAAAAATATTTGTTTTACGCTCCAGTGCACGTTTGTTACGATAGATGATATAGGCTTTTGCCACATCATGAAATTCACTACTCATCAATTTATCTTCAACCATATCTTGCACTTGCTCAACGGTTGGGATATATTCAGACTCCTGCTCTTTATTGTTCAACAAAGATTCATACACCTGCATAGAAATTAACTTTGCATCTTGTTCTGAACCGTGACCTAACGCCGCCATTGCATTTGCAATTGCATTCGTAATTTTCTCCAGCACAAAAGGCGCCGTGCTGTAATCCCTCTTGATAATTTTTTTGATCTCTTGTGAACTCATGATATCTCCTTAAAATGTCTATTGAAATGCGTAATTCTAAAAATTGAAGTCAAAAATCCTCACGCCGGCACCGACTAAACGTCGACACCCGTCTTAAAAACAGGCAACTAAAAAATTGGATGTGTAACTTTTAACTTCATGTAAAGTTTATATTTTGTTGCTTACGATTTGAGGTGTAGCAAAAAAGGTTTTCAACGATTTATCAACGATTCTTTTGAAAACTTTATAATTCACTGAAAAACAGTGTTTTATTTTCTAAAAATGCAAATGTTAAGATTGCATCAAAGTATAATTTGGCAGACGAAAAACCTCTTTATTTCACCCCAATTTCAGTCAGTCAAAAACCGGTTTAGCAAGTGGTTTTTTAGGGGTTAAGACATATTAAGTTCGCTGAAGAAATCTCAGAAATTCAAGGTTTTGTTTTTGAGTGGAAAAACATTTGACCCAACTTAATCAAATCTCTTTTCAACATTAAAATCACCGCATAAAAAAAGCTTCTCTGTATGAGAAGCTTTTTCATTTGGATTTAATTCAAAAACTAATTCAATCGAATCATGTCGCCAGATTGCCATTCAGAATACGTTACAGTACCGTCTTGAACCAAAGCGATTTTATACTTACGATCCATCGTACGAGAACCTTCTGTTTGCTCAATACGAACCTCTACTTTACCATCAACTGCGGTGGCTTCAAAATTCAGCATTGCATAATCACCAGATTGATACCCATAACCTTCTCCCGCATCATCATAAAGACTTCCTGAAGCTTTTCCTTCAGCATCCAGATTTACAAAAAGAGTAAGTTCTGAAGTGCTGTAATCTACCGTACTTTGGATCACATGGCCCACAGGTACGATCGCCCCGTCTCTCAATTTCACACTCGCCTGATATTTATCTGTGTTTTCTTCCAGGCTGATCTCTTGCCAGTCTCCTTGAGGCATTTTTAGATCTTCTGCCCATTGCGGAGTGATCAACAGATCTTCTCCTAAAAGGAAACTCTGCTGCTCTCCTCTCAAAGAAGTGTCTGTAATATCTGCAAAAAATGTAGGACGCATGATAGGCATTCCGGTTTGAGAGGCCTCTTGAAACAAGGTATATAAATACGGCATTAAGCGGTATCTACGATTGATCGCTGTACGTGAAACCTGCTCAATTTCTTCACCAAAAGCCCAAGGCTCCTGTGCTTCAGTTTCATTTGATGTGTGATTTCTACTGAAGGGATAATATGCTCCTAAAGCGATCCAATTGGCAAAGACTTCGGGAGACGGACTCTTAGTAAATCCGCCAATATCGGGACCGTTAAAAGGCTGACCGCTCAAACTTAAATTGATCGACATAGGGATCGACATTTTTAAATTGTCCCAGGTAGCCGAGTTATCACCTGTCCAGGTAGCTGCATAGCGCTGTCCACCTAAAAAGTTTGCTCTTGAAAGTACAAAAGGTCTTTTTTCTGGGTTTACTGCCATAATTCCCTCGCGGCTCGAGCGAACCATCAATAACCCATAGACATTATGATAACGCAAATGTTTATCCATAGGTAAAGCGCCACCACCTCGGTGTAAGTTGCTGTCTGGCATAGAACCACCCGGACCGTCAAAAACCGCCGGCTCGTTCATATCATTCCAAACGCCGTCAATACCCAAATTCATAAAATCGGTATACAAGGATGCCCACCATTTTTGTGTACGAGGCTGGGTATAATCTGGAAAAGCAACCTGACCCGGCCAAACTTCGCCGTTAAATTCTTTTCCACCGGCAGTCTGTACCCAATGATCACCGGCTGTTCCTTGCTGATACACGCTGTACAACGAATCTTGTTTTACACCGGGATCGATCATATAAACCGATTTAAAATCTTTATCGTGCAGGTAGTCGTTCAAACCTTTAGGATCAGGAAATCCTTCGGGATCAAAGGTAAAAACTCTAAAGCCGTCCATATAATCAATATCCATCCAGATCACATCTGCCGGAATTTTACGCGCTCTGAATTCATCTGCCAATTCTTTTACGCTGGTATCAGGATAATAGGAATAACGAGATTGCTGATAGCCCAAAGCCCAAAGTGGCGGCATCGCCATCGTTCCGGTAAGCTCACCTAAAGCTTTCATCACCTCTTGAGGCGAATCTTTCATGATCACCAAAACTCTAAAGCTAGGCCCTTCACTTATAAAGGTCACTTTATCGTCGAGAACGATTTGCTGGCGCCAACTGTGGTCTGCCAAAATACCAAATGAGCTTCCGTCTTTGCGAACGCCCAAAACCCAGGGATGCGCTTGATAGAGTTGCTTTCCTTCAAATTTTCCATATTCATAATTGTCGGTATTCCATAGGGTAACATCGGTTCCGTTACGACGCAGATCACCTAATACTTCTCCGGTTCCGTAAAGATCTACGTGTTCTGGAAACCTAAATTGCACGGCATTTTTACCTTCTATTTGTAAAAACTGCGGCTTCACAGCCCAATTGGCCGGAAGCGGTTTTTCTTGTGATACATCTTGCGTGATCGCCAAAGACGGCAGGGTTTTATAGGCCTTAAAATCTTTTGGATAAAAGATCGCAACATCAGGTTGAACAAGGCTAGAGGTTTGCGCTACTGCAAGCTGAAAACTCACAAAAAGCAACGCAAGAAATAACATGCTGTTTTTTCTCATTGTATATATTAATTTAGTTGAATGATCAAGGGTGTTTTTGCTGAAACTTCGAGCGTTTCTTCCAGTTTGATGCTACGGTCAGAAAGAATCTCGAGTCCGTTACTGGCTTCCGGCAAAACTTCGCGGAAACGTGTTAAGTCTAAAGTTTGATCGGTTGTACTGTTATTGAGCACGACCATAATTTTTTCATCTCCAAGA
The DNA here is from genome assembly GCF_037029365.1 of Leeuwenhoekiella sp. CH_XMU1409-2. Lineage (NCBI taxonomy): Bacteria > Pseudomonadati > Bacteroidota > Flavobacteriia > Flavobacteriales > Flavobacteriaceae > Leeuwenhoekiella > Leeuwenhoekiella sp. CH_XMU1409-2. Next base: position 250,903 of record NZ_JAYMEI010000003.1, read on the forward strand.
ATCCTGAAATACACATATACATCATTTTCAGGAATGAATTGCGTTAAGGTTCCTTGGTGAACGGCTTTGGCGGTTTTACGCCAATTCATTAGTTTTTTAGTAAAGCTGAAGAAAGCCTCCTGCTGCCGGGTTCTGGAGGCTGCTTTAAAGGCATTCTGCGTATCGCCTTCCCAGCCTCCCGGAAAATCTCTTCGAATGTCCCCATCGCCTTTTCCTTTATCGCCACGCATACCTATTTCAGAACCATAATACAACTGCGGAATGCCGCGCGTGGTTGCGATCAAAGCAAGTCCCAACTTATAATTGTCGAGGTTTTGGTCATAGATCTCATTAAATCTCCCCGTGTCGTGATTCTCTAAAAACACCAAAAGATTGTTGATATCCGGATATAAAAAGTCATTTACAAAGTTGTTATAGGCTTTCATCATCCCGGTATCCCAACCCACACCTTCAGAAAACATTGAGGTGAGGCCGTCGTGCAGCGTGAAATCCATCACCGAGGGTAAGTGGGTATTGTAATTTTGAATAGCACCTATTTTACTATCCTTTTGCCAATAGGCAATTTGTGCCTGATCGTGCAACCAAACTTCCCCAACGATATTGAAATTGGGATATTCTTCCATAATGGCTTTGGTCCATTTTGAAATTCCTTCTTTATCATTATAGCTGTACGTATCTACTCGAAATCCGTCAAGATTGGCAAACTCGATCCACCAGATCGCATTTTGAATCAGATACCGCAACACCAATGGATTTTTCTGATTGAGGTCTGGCATCGTTTTTACAAACCAGCCCTCTACGCAATAATGCTGATCACGCTCGGCTGCGTGCATATCGTATTGGGTTTCCATACGGTAATTTGACTGCGCGTAACCGGGAAACTGATTGATCCAATCATAAGTAGGTAAATCTTTGATCATCCAGTGTTCTGCACCCCAATGATTGGTCACATAATCCATCACCAATTTCATCTCGCGTTTATGGAGTTGGTCTGCTAGATTTCTATAATCTGCATTTGTCCCGTAGCGCGGATCTATTTTATACACATCACTTTGCGCATAGGTATGATACGAATATCCCGGATCGTTATCTTCAAGCAAAGGCGTGCTCCAAAGGGTAGTTACGCCTAAATCTTCCAGATAATCCAAATGTTCAATAATTCCCTGTAGATCGCCGCCGTGTCTACCACCGCTTGCTTCACGATTATAGGTGTCGGTTAATCCTTCAACAGAATCATTGTCCGGATTTCCGTTAGCAAAGCGATCGGGCATTAACAAATACATCGCATCGCTGCTGTCAAAACCTTGACGCTGTGCTGAACCGGCTTCGCGCACTTTCAACTCATAAGGTCGCGTAAACGACTTTTTCCCTTTTTTACTGAAATTAAACTGAAATGTTCCCGCCTCTAGGCCTTCGGTTTCGATGGTAACAAAAAGGTAATTGGGATTTTCGGTTTTTGTGATTCCTGTGATGAGCACCTCAGCTTCGGTTGAAACGTCGTAGGCTGCGATATTCTCTCCGTAAAAAAGAATTTGCACTTCAGAAGTTTCCATATCGGCCCACCAATACGGGGGCTCTACCCGATCTATTTGCGCACACAAAGGAGCACTCAAAAGGAATAAAAAGAGGATTGAATTAAAAAAAGGTTTCATAGGAATTGAATTAAAAAACAGCCGAATATTTTAGGGGATAATATCCGGCTGATAGCTTTCTTCTTATACTCGCATACGCTGTTTTAAAGCGTTTACTCTTCCATCACAGACCAGATCGCATAACCGTTTGCCGGAGCTTCTAGCTGAGCACTTCCATCCTCGGCAGTTGCAGGATAGTAAGTTGAATTTTCTGTGTAATCCATCAATTGACGGCTACTCCATCCTGTATTTATGCTACGGCGCTTGGTGCTTGAATTGGTCGAGATGTAAACAATAAGACCGGGGTTGGCCTCGGTTCCATTTCGCTTTGCGATATATTCATCCTCGTCTGCATAAAGCACTTCTAGGTCTCCAACAGCAAGCGAATTGTGAATGCTTACCAGCTTATCCAGTTGCGCTTTAAAAGCTTCGTTTTGATAATCTGAATAAAACAAGGTAGGATACCCGGGATGCGTCATAATAAATGCATACGCCTTGAGTTTGTTTTCGCGCTCGATGTAGTTATCGATGTTCCCGTCTTTTTCGGTATCGTGATTTGCGGTAAAGGTTACCGCCTTTTCAGGGTGCGTTTGCCAAACCTGATCTCTGGTCAAATAGGTCAAATCGCTATAACGATCAAACGCCTGCTCCATACGGTAGAAGGCTGCAAAGTCAAATGCACCACTTCCTGTAGCTTCAATATGCTCGCGAATAAGATCTGGATCGCCGTCCCATAATTCACTTACAGAAAAACCACCAACTTCTGCCAGAAAATCTTTGATCACAAAAGACTCGAATCCTAACACATAGTCAAATCTCCAGCCATCAAAGCCCATCACGTTCTTGTAATATTTTGCTACAGAATTCTCATCTTTCCACAACCAGTTTTGAACACGTTCTCTGTGATGATCCAGATTGGTCTCTGCATAAAACAAACTCCCCGGATCGTAATTACTCACACTATTAGGATAAAAATCTTCATAGTTTCTATTGAACATTCCTGAAGCATTACCGTGAGTTTCATCAAAAAGACTGTAGGTATCATAACCGCGATACGGGTTGTATTCTAAGCCACCACCCGAGTTGTGATTCAACACAATATCTGCGATCACTTCAATATTGTTATCGTGTGCGGTAGCGATAAGATTCTCCAGGTCAGCACGCGTCCCAAAGCGAGTTGCCACAGTACCGTGCTGCTCATAATCCCCAAAATCAAAATAATCTGACACATCATATCCCATCGAGTACCCACCTGATTGACCTTTGGTCGCCGGCGGTAACCAGATACGATTGACTCCGACTGCACTCCAATCTTCTAATTGCGTAGAAATCGTGTTCCACCATTCAAAACGCGGTTCTACATCCCAGTAAAACGCTTGCATCATCACGCGGCTTCCGTTATCATACTCGGATAAATTAAGCGCCTGATACGCTACCGGATCCGGAGTTTCTTGACCTTCTTCTGCCTCTACCGCTGCATCATCGTCTGATGAACAGCTTATGCTGATGGCAAGTAACAGCAAAAGCAGAAACGGATATTTAAAAAAATACTGTTTCATAGTTATAAGATTTTCAAAACAAGCTGATACCTAAAACGGCATCAGCTCGTATGGGTGATTAATTTTTAGTAATCGAGTACTTGTATTGTCTTGGATTGCTCAAGTCAAGCGTGATGGTATAATTTCCATCTTCTGGAATACCGATGTTCTGACCACCAAACTCCATTGTTCCGTCTGCATCGTTATCACCTATGTTTAAGTCCCAAGCATCATTTGCTCTGAATTTGATACCGTTATCAGGAGCTTCTTGCTCGGTAAGATCTAAGGTAAGTGACCAGATTTTTGTAGCAGGATCGTAAACCATATCGGTATCGCTATCCCATCCTGTTGGCGTTGCGTTACCAATGATTCCCCAGCTGGTTTTAGTCATCGCATAGGTTAATGCTTCGGTATCTACATTGATTAAGTAATAGCCGCCGGTTCCGTCAGGAGTTCCTGCATTAACTTCACCTTCTTGCTCGATGGTTCCAGAAAAGTCACCGTTATTTTCACCGGTATCTCCATAATCCCCGTCAAAACTTTCGTTTGTAGGTAAGAATTTAAGTTCAGGAGTATCTGAGTTTACAAAAACAAAACCTTCATAATCTGTGTTTCCTTCAGCAGAAGCGGCAAGCGGAACTGCATCAGCAGGAGTCCAGTCTGCACCATAACCTCCGGCAGACAAGAAATTACCCACCACAAAGATTTGAGGCAGTTGAATCTCCTCTTCTTCTTCGGCCTCAGGAAGCGTTACTGAAATCGCTAATGCATCAGAAAATTGTTCTACCACATTTCCTGCATCAGCACCTACATAAGCACGCACTCTAAAGTAGATCAACCCGGTGTTAGGTTCAGGAGTAAGCGGATCGTTATCCAAACCGGCTTCACGCGCTAAACTCAACATATTACCTACCGTTACCGGAAGATTGGTTTGTGTTCCCACACCAATAACAGAAAAAGTCTCAAAGCTCTCAGTTGTAGCGCCCTGAATCTCATAATTCACCGGAGTTTGTACACCAAAGTCTACTTCATTCCACACAAAACGTTCTGCTAAATTATCTGAACTAGAAGCCATCAAATTATAAGTCTCTAGTGTTGAGTTTGTAAAAACTACCCCCTCAGGATCTGGCTTTGCAGTAAATGTAAAACCGTCATCATCTGTACAAGCTGTAAAGTTTAAAGCTGCGATAAGCGCAATAAAAACAAGTGTTAAATTTTTCATCGTTTCTTTTATGTATTAGTACCCCGGATTTTGAGTAAGGTTGGTGTTAATCAATATTATATTACTTGGCAACGGAAATAAGTTTCTAAACTCATCTACCGCCGTTCCTGAACGCGAACCGCCTTTAAAAGGCCATAAATAATTGCCTGAAGTATAATCGTTAAAGCGTATGAGATCTGTTCTGCGCTGCCCTTCCCAGTACAGTTCGCGAGCGCGCTCATCAAGAACAAAGTCTAAAGTAAGCTCCGCACTCGTGATGTTACCACTGGCATCACCATAGGCACGTGCTCTCAGCTCATTGATGTATCCTGCAGCGGTATTCACATCACCTCCAGCACCACCTCTAAGTACGGCTTCTGCATAGGTTAGATAGATTTCTGCAACGCGAATGATAGGCAAATCGGTATCTACAAAGTCACCACCGGTATCGCTTCCGGCAGCGCCGTTAGAATCAACGTTTGTAAATTTGGTCACCGCATAACCATCAGTAAAGGTATTTGCGATCGTATTGATCTCAAAACTTTGACCGTCTGTGTAAAACATCGCACGGGTATCTGACCAAGCGATAGGATTTCCTTCATCATCACTATCGGTCACTGAAGCATCAAATTTATTTACCAAAGCTTTGGTCGTACGCAGACCACTCCATCCGCCATTCACACCAAAGTTGAAGGCATCCATAGAGCCACCAATTGCAGCGTGAACTAAAAAAGTGGTTCCACCGTAGGTACGTGAATTGTTTCCGTCAAAATTGAGAGCGAAAATAAATTCGTTTTGTGCTCCGTTTGAATTGTTATCAGCTAAGAAGAGTTCGTCGTAGGCTGAACCATTTCCGTTAGCATCTGTTGTATTGATACTGTAGCTTGAGTTGATCGCCATTTCAGCATACGTGATCGCATCAGTATAACGCTCTGTACCCGTCCAAACTTCAGCATTCAAATACAGCTTAGAAAGCAAGGCCCAGGCTGCAACACGGTCAACACGACCATACTCGTTTGCACCACTTTCTTTTAAGGTATTCTGAATTTCAAGCAATTCACCTTCTACAAAATTGAAGATCTCAGTACGTGTACTTTGCTCCGGTAAATCAGTCGAAACTACCGTTACCAAAGGCACACTACCAAACAGATCCATCAAGTTGAAATACGCAAAAGCTCTTAGAAAACGCGCTTCGGCGATGTATGCTTCAACCTCAGCATTATCGTTTAACAGCTGTGCATTTTCAATAAATGAATTGGTAAACGAAACTTCCTGCGCCAGACGGTAATACATCCCTGTGGTAAAGTCGTTACCGGCACCCCAGTTCATCGCGTGCAAATTGGGCAAACCGGGATCTCCCCAACCTACCACGGCGTTGTCTGTGGTCAATTCATTTAAACTGAATAATAATCTCGAGTATTGTGAAGTACCTTCATCAATACCTGTAATATCGGCTTGTCCTGCAGGCCCTTGCTGACCGGTTAACGCAAGACTGGCATATAGTTTTGCCAAAGCTCCTTTTGCTTCGTCAGCATTTGCAAACACGTTAGTTTCAGTAAAACTATCTGGATCAATGGGTGTCTGATCTAAATCATCATGACACGCAATGAACAAAAGCGTAGGAATAAGAAACGCTATTTTTTTAATGTAATTCATTTTCATAGTTTTTAGAAATTTAGATTTACACCAAATGTGAAAATTCGTGGTCTTGGGTAGAAGTTGTTATCGATACCTCCGCTTATTTCAGGATCTAATCCGTCATATTCGGTAATGATCAACACGTTTTGCGCAGAACCATACAATCGCATTGAAGCATCGTCAAATAACTGCGAAAACGTGTACCCAAGGGTTATGTTATCAAGTTTAAAGAACGAGGCATTTTGCACATAGTAATCACTCTGCAAACTAGACTCTGTTATGGTCTGAAAACCTGTATTGAAATAATCTCTGTGTAAATTGGTAAGAATGCTGTTTTCGGTAGCACGCACCTCATACGATCTGCTCGAAGCCATATTGTTGTACGCATAATTTCCTAAGCTCGCACGCGTTACGATCGCCAAATCCCAGCTCTTGTAGTTAAGATTTGTGTTAAGCCCCATTGTAATATCTGCAAATGGGTCTTTGTACAGATAACGATCTTCATCATTGATCTGGTTATCACCGTTGCGATCTACAAAAGCACCTTCAATAGGACGACCATTATTATCATACACTTGCTTGTACACCCAGTAGCTAAACGGAGTATACCCTTCTTTGTGAAGTTGCACGGTATTACCGGTTCCTCCTGAAATTCCACCTACTTCAACTTGATCAGGAAGGTTGGTGATTTCGTTATCGTTATAAGCAACGTTATATCCTATTCTCCAAGTAAAATCTTCAGTCTGAATTGGAGTTACATTCAATTCAAACTCGATCCCCTTATTCTCCATATCTCCAATATTCTTGTTGATCTTATTAGAGAAATTGGTAAATGGATCTACCGTTACAAAACTGATAAGGTCTTCGGTCTTTTTAAGATACGCGTTTAATGAACCTGTTACGCGATTATTGAATAAAGCATAATCAATACCGGCGTTAAACGTCTTTCCTACTTCCCAACGCAAGTCTTCGTTATACGCATCAGGACGATAGGTTTGATAGTATGTATTTCCAAACTGATAGTTGGCATTAGATCTACTTCCGGTATAATTGGTTAAGAAAAGGTAATCTCCCAGACCGTTTACGTTAGCGATCTCACCATAACCCACGCGTAATTTCAGCTGGTTGATGGTTTCAGAATTGAAGAAATTTTCATTATTGATATTCCAAGCTACTGCAAATGATGGGAAATATCCCCAGCGGTCATCCGGATTCAACTTAGAAGAGGCATCCGCACGCATCGTAGCGGTTAATAAATAGCGGTCGTCATAGTTATAGTTTGCACGACCAAAATAAGAAAGCAAGGTGCTTCTCCATTTATCAATAAATTCGGCATCATTACCTTCTTCTTGTGCTTCGCTATCAAAGCTGTAGTTATCGTACTCAAAACTTTGGTAAGAATACCCGGCAACAGCGTTTAACGAACTCTTCCCAAAATCTTTGTCGTACGTTAAATACGCATCAAAAAGTTGGTTAGTCGCCCTGTTGATGTAATTAGAATAAGATCCATTCCAATCCAATTGCGAAGAAGGCATATTTTCTGAAACAATAGTTCTTCCGTGGCTATTGGTTTTATCTAGACCAATGTTAACCGTAGCGGTGATATCTGAGAAAAAATGAAGTTTATAATCGATCTTAGCATTACCTATAAATCTTCTGATCTCTGCGGAATCATCTTTTTCATTGATCAGTGCGATCGGGTTTGTGGGGGAAAGGCTATTTTGAATCTCTCTATCAACTTCAGCATTATAAACATACCAGCCATTATAATTTAAAAATGGTGAGTCTGCACTGTAAATAGGCTTTGTAGGATCGTAATCTACCGAAGCTCCAATCGCATCACGATTGGCAAATTCGTTTTCAGTGTACATTCCACGCGCATTGATTTCAGCCTTTAAATAACCGTCAAGCACATTAGGTCGTAAACTTACCGAACCAGTAGTTCTGGTAAAGTTATCCCCGCGTAACACACCATCCTGATTGGTGTAACCTACCGAAGCACGCACCGGCATAAAGTTACCTACATTCCCTGTGGTGCTAATGTTGTGCTCTGCACCCATCGCTTGCGAGTAGATCTCTTCTTGCCAGTTGATAGACGCATTACCTAAACGCGCTATGGAAGCTTCATTACCTACAGCATTCACCAGACTTCTAAACTCATCGCCGTTCATCACGTCTACATAGTTTGTAGGTCTGTACACTGTAGTAGCACCGCTATAGTTGAATTTAAATTCGCGGCCTTTTCCTTTTTTGGTCGTGATCAAGATCACCCCGTTTGCAGCTCGCGAACCATAAATCGCGGTAGAAGATGCATCTTTAAGCACCGTCATACTCTCGATATCAGCCGGGTTGATAAAATCTAATGGGTTACGAGAACCACCCACATTGCTGTTGTCTAACGGGATCCCGTCAACTACATACAATGGAGAACTGTTTAAAGAGATCGAACCAATCCCTCGAATGTTGATGTTTTGACCTTCACCAGGCGCTCCACCTCCTGAGGTTACGGTAACCCCGGCGATCTTACCGGTGATCAACTGCCCTGCAGTGTTTACCTGACCTTTGTTAAAATCTTCGGTAGACACTTGATTTACTGCTCCGGTTGCGTCTTTTTTGGTCACGCTACCATAACCAATCACCACGACTTCATCAAGACTGGTTTGGTTTTCTTCCAGGCCTACGTTAATCGTCGCCTGCCCTGTATAGGTGATTTGTTGCTCGGTAAATCCTAAAAATGAAAACAACAACACATCGCCATCGTTAACATTGTTAATCGTATAGTTTCCATCAAAATCTGTTGTAGAACCATTACTGGTTCCTTTGACAATGATATTGGCTCCGGGAATAGGCATTCCTGTAGCTTTCTCTGTTACCACTCCGCTTACTGAATTTTGCGCGAAGAGTGCAACAGGAAACATGAAGAGCAAAAACCTTAAGCTTTTGAAAAGTTCTCTCATAAAAATTACATTCATTAAATAGTTCCTAAATGCTTGTTTTTGTTTAAAACCCATCTCTTGAAAACGTTTGCGTTTTGCACTTTAAACCATTACGAAAACGTATTCTTAAAATGAGTCTAAAAGTTAATTGCGTATCAGATCAGGTAAATAATCCACATACAGAAGCAAATTTGAAGATTTTAGATGCTGGTATTACGTGAAGAAAATTCTATATAGAAAATTTAAAGTCAATTAAAAACATAAACACCTGTTTTTAAGTATTTTAAAAAATAAAATGAATACGTTTTATATAGAAATTATACCGAAAAATGAGGTCAAATTACAGCTTCAGACGGGTTTTCTCGAGCAGCATTTGGTCAAAATCCTTCTTATCTAAAAATGATTTATTCCTAATTTTGGTCTTGTATGCGTATATAGAATTGACCGAATAACCTAAAATCTGGGCAATAATTTCATTATGTTTAATCCCGAGACGAATCAATGCAAAGATGCGAAGCTCTTTATTGAGCAGCTGACCTTTTTTTAATTGAATCTGCTCTTCCGGTTTGAGCAGCGCATTGAATTCTGCAATGAAATTTGGAAAAAGTTTGATAAAAGCTTCATCAAAACTTTCAAGCAATTTTTTCTTCTCTTTTTTCAGATCGTAGACCGTTGTCAGGTACTTGATGCGTTCGAGATTATTGGTCTTTAAATTGCGTTCAATTCCCGTCTTGAATTCTTTGAATTTCTCAAAAATATCGGCATCCTGAGTAAAGAAAAACCCAATGTATTCTTCTTTAATGGTATTGGCCTCCAGCAAAAGATCATTTACCCGATTGAGTTCTTCATTCTGAGAATGTATGGTTTCATTCACTTCAACAATGCGTTCATTTTTAGCCTGAAGGTCTTTGTGCGCCACCAACAGCGCCTTTCTGGCACGCTTAAGTCGGCGGAGTTGCGTGTAGGTGATCACAGCCAACACGAGCAATACCAATAGGAGCACGCTCAACATAATGTTTTGTTTAGATAATCGGGCCCGTTGCGTTTCGACCTGGTTGATGATCTGCTCTTCGATATTAGGCAAAATGGCACCTACGCGTATTTTACGTTGCTGTGCGCCATAAGCTTCAGCATCTGCATTGGCTTTTTTGATAAATACCGAAGCGAGTTTCACATCACCCTTTTGAAATAAAAATTCAGCCAATTGAATCATCGAAAGGTTTTCTTTTGCAGAGGTTTTTATGTCTGCAATAGAGGATTGTGCAAGATGTTTGATCGCTTGCTCTTCATCTCCCATTTGCACATAAATATCGCCTAAAACCGAATTCACGACCGCTTGCGACCGCAAATCCTGACGCATTTCTAGCGAGGGTTTTAAATCTTCAAGCGCCTCTTCAAGGTTTCCATATTTATAATTGAGATAACCGCGTAACATAATATAGTCCCAGGTGCCGGGCTCAGCGAGTTCTAAGGACTTTTGATGGTATTCTCTTGCCTTTTTGCGATATAAATCAGAATAGTAGGAGATCGTGCTATAATCTGCCATGTCGCTATAACAACGGCCTAACAATCCGTACAGTGAAAATCGGATCTCCTCAGGAATACGCTCAAGATCGGCACCATTAAGATATGCCAAAGCTTCACTAAACATTCCTGCAGAAACACAAACATTAGCCAGATCAAGCGTGGTTTCAGCGATCAAACGCGCATCGCCTAATTGCTCGGCAAGTGCCTTAGACGCTAAGGAATATTTAAAAGCGGAATCTTGTTTGAAAATCCGGTATTCAAAAAACAAAGAGCGGTTGAGTTCAAAGCGCCTTTGCAACGAACTATCCCGCTGAAGCGTCAATTCGTTGTACAAAGAATCTATCCTTTCAATTTTAAGGGCGTCATAGGCTGCCGATCTTTCGATGGTCTCGACCAGTTGTGTAAGTTGCTCCGCATGCTGACCATAACCTACTTGAGACGGAATTACCACCCATAAAAATGTGAAAAGAAAAAAGAGTTTGTTGTTCATAAGCTTCATCGCTGCAAAATTCGCACAAATTAATTACAAAGCCGGTTAAAAACTCGGTTACACGCGTAGCGACTTTACTAGCTGCAATCAATGGATTCAGCTACTATGCGTTTAGCTGGTATTGGCTCTTTTCTAAGGCCATAACCAAAGCCTATGTGGGAGCTTCAGTAAATCCCAGGTATATCTTTAAGCTATAAATTTCATTATCAAAAGCTTAGTAATTCTTTTTTTACTCAAATATTAGGTAAGTGCAAGTGGCGTATTGTTTTATTTAATAACCTGCTCACAAAGACTTGTGGGAGCTGGGCGAAATCAATAATTGTTAAGGTAGCTCGTAAATTATTAAGCCGCACCTTAGCTGTAATTAAAACAGGAATTCCCTACGAAATAGGGATTGTAGTATAATAAACCAATAACAAAGCTCAACATTGAAGTAGTAAAATCTGGATCACAAAAAACGTAGGTGATCTCGATAGCTATCGGGAATCACATTGGTTAGCAAGTGACTAGATTTATTATAGCTTATAATCATATCCCGAAGCTGCGGGACTGGTGAACCGCCAAGATGCGCGTATCACATATAGAGCCTGTGCTGAACTTGTTTCAGTAATGCCGAGCGAGCTATATAAGTATTAAGTGATTGACAATCCTATCTATGTTCTTTATTCATAAGTTTTTGAAAAATCTCCTCTACTTTTTCTGTGTTTTCAAAATCTGAATAATTGGATAGTTCACATTTTTTTAAATATTTCAAAATCCCATTTTTGTCGATTTTCCCTTCTGGAACAGGATAGTTAAAATTGTTTTTGTGAAACTGTAATTTAGACAATGTCATTTCTGAATCAATAATGTAAGTCGGGTATGATTCATTAATTTGATTTTCAAATAGAAAATGGTTCCATCTAACTTCTATATCTCCAAATCCTTTATAAACCTCAATTGAGCCTCCGTCATTAAAGTCAATTACTACTATGGGAAATTTAGGGTGATACCCGATACTTTCTAAATTCCAATATTCCTGCTCCAAATATGTTCCTTTTGGGTTATCTGGCCATTTAAATGGTTTTCTCTTAAATAGATTAAACATTTTGTCTTTTTTAATACCCTACAACGGTCTTGGCATGCTTTCATTGCAGAAAACGTCTGCAGTCATTTTTTCCTGTCTAACTTAAAGATAGCAAAGTTGCCAAATAAACTGTGAGGATTACCGCAGCAATGAACTATAGGCGGTATTACCTACTGGCTTTTTTGTCCGTTAAATTTTGTCCACACCACGGGCAGAAATTAATTTCGATTATAGAAGTTCCTCCGTCGTGAATTGGAATCCCGTAAGTTCCATCTGTCCATTTATTAATAACTACATCAACATCTCCATATTTAATATTTCTTTTTTTGTCTAAACTGTCGAATATTTTGTCCGCCATTTGTAGGCAACAAATCGATTCCGTATTGAATTTATTTTTCCGAAATTTTTCTTTTAAAGTCCATTCGTGAAATTCTATATTCTCGTGAATTTCGTCAATATATTTATTGTATTCAGGGTCATTCCATTTCACATTTCCGTTTAAGTCAGAAGTGAATTTTTGGTGTAATATTTTAAATTCTTCGAATGTCATTTTCAGCTTGCAGTTAACTTGTCATATCAACACTAAATATATCTATATCCCCTCAAAATTCACGGGATTTCAACCCTTTTATTCCCTATAAAACGCACTTAGACTAAGCCTAAACGGCTGCCGTTAAACCCATTTGCTTAAGAAGTTGGTGATTTGTTACCGATTTATATATATTTGGTAAAACGTTTTAGTAATTTAAAATCTTTCAATGAAAACAATCACTACCTTATTTATCTTCTGTTTATTCTTAAGCTGCAGCTCAAAAAGCGATGATGGCACCCAAACCGAAAACACTTCTGCACGTTTTGATCTAACTGCGGTTAAAGTCACTAATGCTTCAGGAGATGCACCAGTTAAAGGGGATGAAATTACTATCACGATGACTGTTAAAAATACCGGCTCTTCGTCGGGCACCGTGGCTATCAGTCCCAAATTATCAAGCAGTCGATTTGGCGATTACCATAATGTAGCACTAGACGCTGTTGAAGGGACTTTACAAGCAGGTGAAACCACGCAACTTACGCTCACCGTGGGCCCGTTTTTTAAAGATGCGATCAAAGAAAAGCATTACGCTTTGGGTAGTGGTGAATATTTCTTTGAAGCTTTTGAGCTTAATGGCGCTGATGACAAAGAATTTGAAGGTCGAATTTTTCAGGTAGCAACAAGCAACCGCGTGCTGGTTCCTGTAATTTACGACCCTACGTATTTCTCAAAAGTGAACTACAATGGAAGCATGAAAACTTACTTAGAACAGGCTTTTACGCGAAAAATAGAACTTTATAACGAAGGGAATTACACGGAGTTTGAAGGAGGTTTAGATGAAATGATGGATATCGAACATCTGTTTTACACCATTCCTACCGGAAATGTTTCAGCCTATGACGCTGAAGGTGGCTTGTGTGAAAAAGCTATCGCGCTTGGCGGAGACGCGCTTGGCCTTACTAAAGATTGGGAAGGACCGGTAGGAACACAGGGCAACAATCACGGTTTTGACTATTTAATGGCCATCACACCAGATTCTTTTGGAGGTGTAGCCTGCGGTTGGATCGATGTACAAGTTACCGGAGTTTTTGATTTTGATCTATCGATAGACAGGTCTCAAATTTTAATCATTCATGAAACCAGTCACCTCTTAGGTTCCCCACACTGTGATCAATATGATGTAGAAGGTTATGTGATGTGTGGCGGAGAAAAGCATCGTAAATATATAGACCACGGAATTTTTGTGTATTACCAGCGTTCCCGAGATATGATGAGCAATAAGTTTGATTAGCTTACAGTATACATATGTATTGTGCTCGCTAAAAAAAATCTTTGCCTCTGAATATTTATAATTCAGCAATACGTCATTAAGGAATTGTATACCTTTAAGAAAAAAGAGGTTTTATGAAAAGTTTCTATTTTATTATGTTACTGGCTTTTACGGGTGTTTGTTGTTCTTGTCAAAAAGATGATGATAGCGATCTTCCCCCCATCGAGCAACTTCCTCCCCAGACCACAGTAGGTGCTAACACAGCAGGTTGCTTGGTGAACGGTGAAGTTTTGATACCAAAGGGAAATGCAAATCAGTCCACTTTAAGATGTCAATACGCTAAAAGGGGTGATGAATATACGTTTGTTTTATACATAAATAATAAGGAATCTAATCCTTCACAATCTGTCCGACTTCTTTATAGTCAAGATTACCCTCTGATAGAGAATAAAGCGATTCCATTGACGATCCCAAATGTCAAACAATCGAGTTGGGGAGATTTTTTTATAGCTGCTGGCTTGATAGATACATTTTCTACGAATGAAGAATATAAGGGACAACTGCTAATTCTGGCTTTGGACGAAACGAGACGAATTATCTCCGGCACATTCTCATTTACAGCTATCAATGATCAAGGTGAAACGGTTGAGATAACTGATGGTCGCTTTGATATGCGCTATATTCCGTAATCAACATACCATTTAAGAAACAAAAACTACCTACGCTACTTCTTTTTTAATTTTCGGTTTTAATAAGTATTACAAAGAACCTTAAATATAAATACAGAATTTCAAATTGAACAAACCCATTTGGGTATAAAAAAAGCCTTTAAGCAATGCTTAAAGGCTTTTGTACCCCGGGTGGGAATCGAACCCACACTCCTAAGAACTGGGTTTTGAATCCAAGTTATATATGATCATCGCACATCAATACACATCACATATTATTGATTTATAGCAGTTTAATAAATTTTAATTTTATTAGATATCTTTAAAAAGCAAGATTTGTTGTACCTATGTTGTACCTATTTGTTTTACCTTTATGACAAATCATACAAGAATATGACCTCAAATACCAAAATAGTCCTTCGTAAGAAGCCAAATAAAAAAGGCCTATATCCTATCGCAATTAGAATCACTAAAAACAGAAGATCAACCTATCATTATATTGGTCACTATATTCAATTAAAAGATTGGGACGAGAAGAATCTCAGAGTCAAGAAGTCAAATCCTAACTTTTCACATCTAAACAACCTTATTTATACACGATTACAGGAGGCTAATAAAAATTTGTTGCAGCTCCAGTCTAGTAATTTAGATTTATCTGTAAATCAAATAAAAAAACAAATTTACTCTAATGTAAAGTCAAGAACATTTTATGAACTTGCTCAAGAGTTCTTAAAGGAATTAGAGCTAAATAAAAAAATGGCTCAGCTATCGGCAGATCGGGTAAGGGTGAATCACGTGATAAACTTTCATAAATCTAAGCAGTTAAATTTTGAGGAAATAGATGAACTCTTTTTAAGAAGCTTTAAAGTCTATCTCAAGGATAAAATGGACCTCTCTGAAAGATCCATAGTTAATAATCTAATTGTCATTAGAACAATCTACAACAGAGCAATAAAAATGGGTATTGTAGACCGTAAACTTTACCCATTTGGAGCTGATAAAATCAGAATAAAAATTCCCGAAGCTCAAAAAATTGGTTTAACAATTAATGAAATTAAGGCCTTTGAGGCTGCAAAGAATCTAACAAAAGAGGCAAAACATGCTCAAAATGTTTGGCTTTTTAGCTTCTATTTTGCGGGTATTAGAATTGCAGATTTGTTGAAGATTAGATGGAGTGACATTTTTGATGATAGGCTTCACTATACAATGAATAAAAACTCTAAGGTTTTATCTTTAAAATTGCCCAAAAAAGCAGGTACAATCCTTAAATACTACAAACCATTTCAGAAAGAAATGGACGATTTCATATTCCCAGAATTGAAACTGGCTGATTACAGCAGTGCAAAAGATGTTTATGCTAAAACCAAAACCGCAACTAAGAATATTAATTATCATTTAAAGCAAGTTGCTGAAAAAGCCAAGATTAAAAAGAAAGTGACTATGCATATTGCACGTCATAGCTTTGGGCACATTTCTGAAGACAAAATTCCAATTCAGATGTTACAAAAGTTATATCGTCATTCTTCTTTAACAACTACCATAAATTATCAATCTAATTTTATTCACAAGGATGCAGATGAGGCTCTTGAAAGTGTTGTTGACTTTTAAATAATTTACTTCAAGTTAACAGAGAATAGTGAAATGAAAGATCCTCCCTCGGCGAATAGATTTATTTTACCGTTACTTACTTGAACCTTTTTAATTCTTTTAAAAGAATTATTTTGATCTGTTACATACACATTAAAAGCTGATATGCTTGAAGGAATCCCAGTAACTTCAATTGATCTCTTACCACCTTTATTAACCAGATGTAAGGCATATTGTCCTCGTTCTTTACTTCCCAATGCCGCAGCCGTCACACTTTCTTGATTTGACGTGACTGGTATATTTCTCAAGCCAGACGGTGTTTTGCCTAATTGTTTGAGATTAAAAAAACGTTGGGTTGGCTTAAGTTTATCGTCGTTTCCGTAAATACCTCCTCCGGAAAGCACGGAATAGTCTGAAGTTAATTGCCATTGAAGAATACTTAAAGGCTGGGCAAACTTCAAAATCTTAAGATAAATCCGTATTTCTTCAAGTGCATAGGAGGGCTCTTCGAAGATTTGGGGATATCTCCACGCACCGGCATCGATGCTGCCTTCACCAACAAATAGAGGTTGGCCAACACGATTTGCAATATCATACCATTCTAAAAGGTTTTTTTGAGACCAACCTCGCCATGAATGAAATGATACTCCGCCAATATACGGTACTGATTCTGGGTTTAAAGATGCTGTTGTTGTGAAATCCCAGCCATTTGCATCGGCTGTATCACCAAGTAATAGTTTAGTATTTAACCCGGCGTTTTTAAAGAGACTACCAAGTTCGCGTATCAATTGATCATGTTCTTCTGGGGTTTGCCTTACATCGATTCCCAAGTCAGATTCATTAAATGAAAACAAAAAGGCTTCTACGCCATACTCTTCTTTTAAAAATTCAACGTAGGATGTTATTGATCTATAAATTTCTTCTTTTTTAGATTGATCTAATTGATTGCCGCGGCTACCGTCAAGGTTTACGCCTTCCGCTCTTTCTCCGATAATGGCCCAGTTAGGAGCAAACCATGCTGCTAAGATTACCGGAATACCTCTTTTGTCCAAGCGTCTCGCCATTTCTAATGAGGCCTCAACCTTGGGATGTAAATTTCCATTTTTAGCTTCAAGCTTTGGATTTTTATCAAGATCTGGATGCCATAATTTCCAAGGCAACTCAACTCTGCCCCAGGTGACATTAAGATTATCTAAACTATAGTCTATTACCTGCGGATCGTTTTTTGGGTTTTGTAAACGAAAATTTCCTCCTATACCTTCAAAAAGATTTCCTTCCTGTTCTGGAAACAGCTTTAGGGCTACCGGTGCATTTTCTGGTTCGCCGCTAACTTCAATATCAAAGGTATTTGAATAGGTTTTTCCTTCTGCAAGACTACCCGTAGCGATGGCGAAATTCAATCCAAATTCAGGGTTTATAGAATCTTTTCCCATAGTGATCATTAATTCGGTTTGATCTTTGGCTTTAACATGGATTCCCCGTTTTTTGGTCAGCATACTGACGGCTTGAACCGGCGCTTTATAAGAAGTATTATCAAAATCTGAACTTATGTCAAGAGCGCTTAAAGATTCTGGATTGGTAATTTCAAAACGAGTCTCATTATTAAATTCCTGTGGTAAATTAATTCTAAAATAGGCACCTTGAATTAACGTATCCTTTGGAGAGCTAAAGTCAATTTGAACTCTTACGGAATGCGTAGTTAACGATTTAATAGTTTGAGTCCATCTGATATTCCTCATCTCATAACTGAAAATTTTGGTCTCATCGTCTCTCTTAAAGTCAGTTTTCTGGCCTTCTTTTCGTGTGGGCCATTGGTATTTTTGCTCATTGACCAACAGAAGGCTTGTATTAAAACCGTGCAGACCTTGATCTGTACGAATACCGATAAGGTTGCCCCAGGTTTCAAATTCGGTCTGGGCAGTTATTTTTTGAAAAAAACCTGTAACCACTAAGAGTGTTAGTATTACCTTATTTTTTAATTTCATCTTTTGATAGTGTTTTTGAGTAATTATAGATTTCTTGAACACGATTGACCGTATTTGCAGTCTCAAGCCAATTAGACCACACCATAAACCAAGACCATTTAGGTTGTTTTTGAAGAATATTAGGTTTCGGTAATTCTCCCACTTCCCCAAGCGCTATAGGCTTACCGGCAGCAAGCTTTAAAAGTGCCTCATAATCGTGCTGCTCATAATCATAATGATAAACATCTGTAGCAAGTATATCTACATATTCAGGTCCCGGATAAAAGCCCTCATAAGCATAAGCCTCATCAAAGGGGATATCACGCGGTGCATTTGCATTCCATACCCAAATCAAGTTATTTAATTGATGATACTCTGTTAAGCGGTTGTAGAGCATTTTCCAAAGTTTTTTATAGGCTGCCGGTTTATTTCCCCACCAAAACCAAACCCCATTCATCTCATGATAAGGCCTCCATAAGACCGGTACTCGCGCTTTTTCCAAGTCTTTAAGGTATGAGGCTATATGATCAACTTGCTTTAGCCATTTGGAATGAACATCAGTACCAGGAGAAAGCAATTGTTTCCAGTTTTCATCACTCAGCTTGTTTTGTACGCTTTCGCTCCAATCATAAGGTGGGCTGTCTGTAGGCCTGCCTACGTGCCACATTAAAGTCACCAGTGCGCCTTCCTTAGCTTTTTCAATTGCACTCTTGACAACGCGCTCTCCGGGATCGTTTTGACCGTTCCAATAAAAATCTGTTCCCCAAACCGCAGGATAGTCCCCGGTAATTTTATAAACCGACTCATAAAACTTACCAGGATCTTCATTATAACTGTGTTGACCAGATAAGATTCTATCTCCTAAAGAGGCTATATAAATCAACAGTTGTTTCGCTTCGGGAGTTGCATTCTCATTTACTGGTATTTGGGCATAATTTAAATTAGAGAGCATAACACCCAGCACCAAGGCTATTTTTTTCATGGTAAATCATTTAAAATTTGATCTGCAGCAAGCACCAGAAACATGTAATCTGTGGTTCCACCCCCTAATACGTATTCGGTTTGTTGCCAAAGGAACGGCCACTCCAATAACTCGGGAAAATCCGGTCTTATTAAAGCAGTTCCAGAACCAACACCTCCGGGTATATAAGAAAACTCTCCACGATTCATACCATAGGCTTGAGTTAAAGATCGCACACCCACCCCTGAAGCAAAAGAAGAATTATTTACCCCCGGGTGTACACCTAAAATAAAGTTGAGAGCACTTAGCAAATAGTCTTTAGGAAAAATTTTGGGATAGCTTCTGTGAAAATAATATTGCTTCATTCCAAAGTTTTGAATTCCCCAGCCAGCACCCCAAATATTTGGTTCGTAGGGCAAACCATAAGGTGTTTTTTTTCCTAATTCTACTACTTTCTGAAAATACCCTCTTACTGCGGTATGCAATTGTTCTTTAAACAAAGGCTCGGTAATTAAGGGTAATGCCTGCCCTACAATCCAGCCTGTATTTTCTATATCTGCAAGTATCCCTTCTCTATTTTTAATAAGGTATTTTGCGTATTCTGTGTTCTGAGTGGTCCTTAAAAGTTCTACCGCCAATTCTAATTTAGGGATAAATGCTTCTTGATCATTTGAGGTCCAAATACCTTTTGCAATAGACAGGCACTTAGCAGCAAGATCTGGATTGTAATTTTTTAAAACCCGTGCTGCCGCGGCTAAGGCAGCTGCAGTAGACAGTTCCCGGGCGGGATTTTCTTCTGTAAAAACCCAGCGATCGTCTGGTGCACCGGCTAATCCCACCGGGATATTTTGATCTGCTAGGGAATTAGAAAAAATAGTGTTGTCGCTATGATTTACAGGGTCCCCCAATAAGGTATACTGTCTTTTGGTAGGTACTATTATGCCCCGATAAAAACGCCCCAGAGCACTATACCCACCTATTATAGAAAGGACTCCATGCTCTACTTGCTGTAATACATCTGGTTTACCATCTGGTTTCAGGATTTCAACAATACGCGATTTTTGATCAACACTTGTATTGTCATAGTTTAAGTCAAAAATTTCATAGATATGCGCCAAGCCCTGCACTGTAGAGGCCTGTGACTCAACCCGCAGATCAAAATCCCCAGCATCATGCCAGCCGCCCTGATTTAATTGGGGTACGTGTTCTCCTGGTTTGAATGCTGTTAAGGTTGAAGATCCTTGTAAGTAACCATCAAAATGATTTAAAGCTACGGGAGCCATGCGTGCATCATCTAGATGACAAAGTCCATGCCAGACCTTATAGCGGTCATTTACACGCATATGACACATTTGTACCGGAAGAAAATATTCTAGAGTGGGTTGCCATACACCTCTCTTATATACATTTTTATGTATTTGAAAAGGCTGCGAAAGGCTTTTACCGTATTTCAGTACATATAAACCGGAATCTCTTATTTCACTGAAATCAAATTGAAGATACTTGTATCTTAAAAAATTTCCCCAAACTTTTGGTTCTTTAGTAAGAACTTCTATATGTTCCCCTAAGGGATTGATACGATATAATTTGGCAAATGCCACTTCAATAGCATTGGGGTCAGTTTCAATTATGGCAATTTTATCTTGATTGGGATGATACCCTACCTGAGAATGTTGAATTATGGGATCATAAGTAAAACCATCGAGTACGTTGGGAGTAATTTCCCACTCCACGGCATTTTTAGTTTTCCCAGATGGTACTAAAGATCTCACTATAAACCAGCCATTACTGTGTATAGCCCTTCCGTCCAACAATTCTAATTTTGATTCAGGTACACGATTGTTGATTTCCAGGGTTTGTGCGGGAAAATCTGGTGCAATTACAAGCTTTTGACCCTTTGCTAAAGGTTCTAGCCTGTATTCCCCATCTTTAGTATAATAACCCGGTCCATTTGCCTGACGGCTAAATAGGCCAAAATCTGTATCCATATAATATGTTTTTCCGAATAAAATACCCGGGAAAAGTTCTAGGTTTAACCCTATTTTCCCTTCCCATTCCTTCGGTATCGGTTCCTCAAGGTCAATGCTTAAAATGAAAGATTTACCGTTTGCTTTAACCTTAAGGTCATATGCTAATTGAAGATCTGGATACGCTATAGGGTTAAAACCTTTACCATTTTTTGAAGGATCAGGATAACTCATCCGCACCTGTATTACTTGATTTTTTAGATCTACCTGACGCACTCCAACTTTTGGAACCGGCTGCCATTGGCCTGGTGCCGGTTCAAGTCTTAAGTCTCCATTTGTAGCTATCCGAAAGCCATTTTGAATAATGCCCACGCCACCTTGGTGACTTTCGGGATAAAAGTCGTGGGCAAGCATAACATTGGCACCACGCATTTCTAAATATTCTAAGTCATTGATTTTAAAACCCTTTAAAGAATCAGCAATTTTTTGACTATTTAAGTTTATAGTAGTTAGGAAAAATAGTATGTGATAGTATTTAATTCGAATCATAAATTCTAAAGTTAGTTTGCTCCCCCTTGGCATGCTTAATACTTTTTTGTCTATTCCTCATAGGATATTTTCACAGTTAATGGATGATGCTTTCATTCCAGTATATTTATCCATAAAATTTCTTTCCAATGAAAACCCTAACTCTTTTTTGCCTGGTATTTTTTACCGTTTCAATCAGTTTTTGTCAAAACAGCAATGCGCTCGAGGCTATACGTTCTCAAATGAGAATTGATGCAACAGACAATATGATTGATAAGTGGTACCCCTTAGTTCTTGATTATGAACATGGGGGTTATTTTAGCGAAATCACTTATGACTTTAAACTAGGAGAAATGCATAATAAGATGATTGTCACTCAGGCGCGGCACATTTGGACGTGTTCTTTAACTGCTGAGTTTTTCTCAGATCGAGATGATTATTTAAATTATGCCGCACACGGCTTTAAATTTTTAAAAGAGGTAATGTGGGATCAAAAATTTGGTGGTTTTTACAATCTTGTGTCTAAGGAGGGAAAACCAATTGCCAAAAAAGGAGAAGAAAAAACGGCCTATGGAAACTCCTTTGCACTTTACGGGCTGGCGGCATATTATAGGGTTTCTAAAGATGAGCAGGCCCTCGAACTCGCAAAGAAAACATTTTTGTGGCTTGAAGAACATAGTCACGATCCCATTAATAAAGGATATTACCAATCTTTAAATAGGGACGGCTCTCCCATTCTTAGAGATTCAACATTTGATTCTACGTCAGAAATAGGTTATAAAGATCAAAACAG
The DNA here is from genome assembly GCF_037029365.1 of Leeuwenhoekiella sp. CH_XMU1409-2. Classification (NCBI taxonomy): domain Bacteria; kingdom Pseudomonadati; phylum Bacteroidota; class Flavobacteriia; order Flavobacteriales; family Flavobacteriaceae; genus Leeuwenhoekiella; species Leeuwenhoekiella sp. CH_XMU1409-2. Next base: position 273,200 of record NZ_JAYMEI010000003.1, read on the forward strand.
CTCTATACATTTGCTGGAAGCTTTTACCGAATTGTACAAAGTGTGGCCAGAAAAACTTGTAGCAGAGAGACTTGAAGAACTACTGTTACTCATTAGAAATACTATCGTGAATGATAGAAATTATATGAATCTGTTTTTTGAGCCAGACTGGACCCCAGTAACCTTTAATGAGGAAACAAAAGATATCATAAAAAAACACTATTATCTGGATCATGTTTCGTTTGGTCACGATGTAGAAATCGCATATTTAATGCTGGAAGCTTCTGAAATCCTGAAGCGTAAGGATACTGAAGAAACGTTACTAAAAGGGAAAATGATGGTAGACCATGCTATTGAAAATGGTTGGGACAAAGCATTTGGGGGCTTCTATGACGGCGGATATTATTTCGGTGCAGATCAATCACTCACCATCGTAAATTCAGACAAAAACTGGTGGTCACAAGCTGAAGGTTTAAACACTCTCCTGATCATGCAACACCATTTCCCAAATGACAGCCATAACTACGGCGTTTACTTCATTCATTTATGGGAGTACGTAAACACCTTTTTTATGGATGATCGCTATGGAGGCTGGTATGAATGGGGCCAGGACAGCAAACCGGAAACGAAAAACAATCTTAAAGGTCATGTTTGGAAAGCTAATTACCACAACTTTAGAGCGCTGATTAATTGCTTGAAACTTTTAGAAGAGTAGAATAAAAGTTTATAAGAAGAGGCTGTCTAAAAGTTTTTAAATCTTAAACTGAGATCGAATTGACTCTAGAATTTGCTTTTAAACAGCCGCTTTTTTTAATGAGATATATTTATTTTTTAACTAAGCGAAGCGTAATCACATCGTGTGGTGCAACTCGTGCATTTAAAGCGTGTTTCGTTGTTTTTAAGTCTTTCTGTGCCCAAATATCCCTTACAGAAAATAACGTATTTTTAAAATCAACGCGATATTCAAAATCAGGGTCCTCTATTTGATGATCTTCCCAATTAAAATTTACCTGATGTTCTTGATCTGCCCGGTTTAAAAACGTTACAGCCCAGTCTCCATTTTTGAGAGGCTTGAACCACGTTTCAAGTCCTTCTTTACTACTGTATTTAAAGCATTGAATCCCTAGAGAATCCTGATTGATAGCGATCATATCTTCATTAGTAAGGATAGCTACTGTTTCTGCGCTCATATCTGCTAAATCATTACCCGCTATTAAAGGAGCCGAGAGCATACACCACATAGCAAAATGAGCGCGATCTTCAGCAACAGACATCCCATTTCCCACTTCCATCATATCAGGATCGTTCCAGTGACCGGGACCGGCATATTTTCTAAGGCCATCCTGCATATCTAAAATTTTAAGCACGCCCCAGGATGACCAGTCGCCGTGATCTTCTTCACAATCCCAGCAAGCATAAATATCCCCAGTTGTTCTCCACATATGGCCAATATCCTGAGCCCATTCCCAAGGCTTGTTATCACCCCATTCGCAAATTGCAAACAAAATTGGGCGACCAGCGCTATAAAGAGCATTTCTCATTGTTGTGTAAGAAGCTTCGGCGTTTTGCTTTCCTGTATTACACCAATCGTACTTTAAATAATCGACGCCCCAGGATGCATATTTAATGGCATCTTGATATTCGTGGCCACGGCTTCCAGGCTCACCGCCACAGGTCTCAGTCCCTGCGTCTGAGTATATCCCAAACTTAAGGCCTTTGCTATGAATATAGTCTGCTAGATCTTTCATACCGGAAGGAAATTTTTCCTTATCTGCATGAATAAAACCATCTGAATCCCGCTCACCGTGCCAGCAGTCATCTATTACAATATACTCATAGCCAGCATCTTTCATACCGCTGGAGACCATCGCATCAGCAGCAGCTCTGATAACTTGTTCATTGATATTACAGGCAAATTTATTCCAGCTATTCCAACCCATAGGTGGCGTTTCGGCAATATTATCAAACTTCTGAGCATAGCTTTCAAAATTCAACACTGTGATGAAAAAAATAAAAAAAAGGTTTTTCATAGTATAAAAATTAAAATAATATTCCCTGCTTAAATTGCTTAAACAGGGAATACTTTGAACATAATTAGTGGATAAAAGTCTAAATCAATCCCAGGTCATCTATATAAATTACTGATGGGGCAGCACCACTAAACTCCTGAATAACAATCTCATTAAGGGTAGCCGGAGAGCCCAATTGTGACAATGGTATTGTAAAATCGTTCCATTCTCCCTGATTGATAGTTATTACTGCACCTGCGTCATAATTTCCGTTTAATACGAGTTTTACCATATTAATGGCATTTCCCCCATAAATAGATACTTTAACGGCTTGCTTATCAGCAAGATCAATAATTGCACCGCCATTACCAATTTGAAAACCTGAGTAACCTCCCTCATACGTTCTCTTGATCGAGAAATCACCTCGTTTTACACGCTCAGTACTTTCAAAATCTTCTGAACCAGACCAACCCCCAATCCACCAGCTTTGAGCTAATGCATCGTCATAAACCACAAATTTAAATCCGAAGGATTGCGTACTCTGGGATATGCCCCCTGCTGTTTCTACGAACAAAAAGGCCTGTACGATTCCTTCAGGTACTGCAACCTGTATTTCAGTTGTCGTAGATGAAATTATTTCAGCCTCAACATCTCCAAATCGCACGGATTCAAGACCTTCAAAAATCTCACCTTGAATGGTAACAATATCCCCGGCGCTTGCTGCCAATGGCGCAAATGAAGTAATTCTAGGAGCCGGTTGCTCAATCATAAAGGATGTAGTCGCAACACCTTCTGATGTCACTACCCGCAGTTCATCGCTGGTATCAAAATAGGGTGCATCTTCAGGGATGCTTGTAATAATAACATTATTTGTAACCAAAGTAGGATTGAAGTAAGCTTCCGTATCGTTGAAGTATACTTCCTGGGTAGTTGCCAAATTTTCCCCATAAATAGTATAGGAATTTTGACGAATCCCTACTGTGGTAGTAGAGTCTCTTGCTGTAAGAGATACGCTTGTTATACTTGGTGGGCCAGTTGCTTCTACACCACCGGTATCATCGGGTTGACAAGAGGTTAACCCAATGCTTAACATTAGGGCAAGTAATAGAATACCGCCTCTACTGATTTGCTGTTTAAAAAAATTAATTTTCTTCATCATCACTGTTTTTTTAATTAAACTCATAAGGAACTGGTTCTTCGAGAAGTCTTGGATTTAAAGCCACATCTGTTGCCGGATAGGGCAATAAGAAATCGTCTGCTTCTGGAGTATACATCTCTGTAAATATTTCAGGTGGTTCTTCATTGCTATAGGTTCCCCTTTCTTGATTGCTTATAATACTAATGGCTGTTTGACGGTCAATTCGTCCCAAATCAAACCAATAATCACCTTCAATGGCAAATTCAATTCTACGTTCTTGTAAAATATCATCAAGTGTAATTGAAGGCAGACTACCCAGACCTGCCCGTAAACGCACACTATTAAAAGATTCAAGCGCCTGAGCATCACTTGTTGAAGCTGCACCTGCCAAAATAGCTTCGGCATTAATTAATAATACATCGGCATACCGCATTATATAGGTATTGTTAGATGCAGCCTGAGTTGCAGAATTACCATTATTATCTGCTGGTGTACCAACGACATATTTTTTAATACCTGCTTTTGTGTTCTGAGCATTTATATCATCTGGTACTGTGTAGCCCCCATCAGCTGCCCTGATGTTGGGATAGAAATCTCCGGCAAGCATTATGGTAGCCTTTCTACGTTCATCACCATCTTCATAAGCTTCCTGCAAATCAATTGTTGGCCCTATCACACCATACCCATCACCAGTACCAGTAATGGCGCTGCTTATAGCGAATGAAGCCTGCATTGCATTACCTACACCATAACCCTGGGATGTCCATTGCATTGCTGCAATAGATTCTTCATTATTGTTGAATTCTGTTAAAAAAAGATTATTGTAATCATCAAGTAATTGAAACTCTTCGCTCGCAATCACTTCCTGACTTAGCTGTCGTGCTAGATCGTATTCCTCTTGATAAAGGTGAACTTTTGCCTTTAATGCTTTAGCAGAACCACTTGAGACGTGGGCATTTGCTAAATAATTACCACCGCGCACCTTGGGGTAACAATTATCAATTGCAAACTGAAGATCACGCTCTATAAACTCATAGATATCCTCTATTCTGTTCTTAGGGATTTGAGGATCGTAGACATAATCTAGGTTATTTTCAATTATGGGTACTGATCCCCAAATCCTAACCAGATAAAAATAAGCAACCGCTCTCATAAAATGTGCTTCGCCTATTGTATTGTTTACTGCTTCCTGAGAAACCGATGGGCTTACTCTACTTTCAGTAAAATTTATTATTGCATTTGACTGCGCAATCACCCCCCATAGAGAACCCCAACCATCGGCTAACACAGTGTTATCGCCTGTTATTGAGAAGTTAAAAAAGTTTACTACATCTCCAGAAAAAGTACGAGCATTGCCTCCGCTTAACTCTGTAATTGACCAAAATGCTTTTGTATTAAAATTAAACCATACCGCCCCATAAAGGCTATTTGTATTAGCCACTAATTCTTCTTCACTAGAATAAAAATTGTCTAATGCAATACCGTCTTCTGGTGGTCTTTCTAGGAATTCATCGTCACAAGATACCAGCGAAAAAAAGGCTACAACCAGTAAAAACAGTTTGTTATACTTTATATATTTCATCGTAATTATTTTTTAAAATTCAACATTTAGACCTAAAGTAAATGTTCTGGGTATGGGGTATCTTCCCCGATCAACACCCATTTGAAGTGCATCACCATTAAATGATCCTATCTCAGGGTCATATCCAGAATAATTTGTAAAGGTGTAGAGGTTTTGTATAGTACCATAAACCTTTAGATTTGACAGGTAAAATTTTTGACAAAAAGTTTGAGGGAGATTATAGCCCAGACTAACATTTTGTATTCTCAAGTAAGACCCATCTTCAACATACCGATCTGAAATAAATAAATTTTGATTATCATCTCCCCTTCTTGGTCTGGGGAAAGCAGAATCAATATTATCTGGGGTATAATAATCCTGCGCTATGTTTAATTGATTGGTGTATAATCTAGATAGACCAACCGTTTCCTTTCGTGTCAAATTCAATAGATCATTACCATAAGACCCTTGAAGGAAAATACTAAGGTCAAAATTTTTGTATTTAAAGTTATTGGTGAATCCAAATGTGAAATCTGGGTGAGGGTTACCAATATACGTTCTGTCTTTTTCATCAATAACACCATCCTCATTTACATCAACATATTGAATATCACCGAGGCTGTTATCACCTAGTTCATCAGAAAATGGGATCCCAAATTGAACAGGCGCTCCATCAATATCTTCCTGGGTTCTAAATATTCCGGCAACTTGATAACCCCAATATTTCCCTAAAGGCTCACCTTCAACTGTTCTGGTAATTGGAGAAGATAAAAACCCGGTGGTAACAGAACGTAAAACTTCCAGACTTTCGTTATAGAGTTCCGTTACTTCATTTCTGTAATGAGATATATTGAAATTGGTTGACCATGAGAAATCTTTAGTCTTTAAAGTTGAATAACCCATAGAAACATCAATACCTTTATTATTCATTTCACCCAGATTGACAAATGGAGCAGAAATTCCTCCTAAATAATTATCAGGCCCAGTTAGGAAGACTGGCAAAGGTAACTGGTATAAAAAGTCTTTTGAAATCTTGTTATATACCTCGACTGTAGCATTAAACCGGTTATCAAAAAGCGTGAATTCTAACCCTAAATTGGTTTGCCTGGTCTCTTCCCATTTTAAATCGGGATTAGGTATATTATTGACTAAATACCCCAATCCTATACCGGTAGGAGTATTGTTCAAGCTAGAGCCATAAAGGTAGTTTGCGATCCCTTGATTACCTACAACCCCATACCCTGCTTTCAGCCTAATATTATCAACCGTCTCGTTGAAGCTTTCCATCCAAGGTTCATTTGACACTTTCCAGGATGTCGCAAATGACGGGAAATAACCCCATTGCTTACCTCCCTGAGGATCAAACTTAGAGGAACCATCTGCCCTTAAGGTTGCTGTTAAACTGTATTTATTTTTAAAAGAATAGTTCGCTCTTCCGAAGTATGAATTTAAAGAAGTGCTGCCTTGATAGGCATCATAACTTACTATTGAATTTGCATTATTAAGGGTCTGAATGTCATTATTGACAAAGCCCTGACCTTGAGCCTGAATCCCTTCCCAGAAGGACTCCTGTGCTTCTTGACCCAACAAAAAATTTAGGTTATGGTCTCCAAAGTTTTTTGAATAATTGAAATAATTTTTAATGATCCAAAAATGACTTTTTTCCCTTTTCTCAAATAACGTTGCGTTCTCATTGATAAATCGCCCCCACTCATAAGTTGGAGTGAACTGAGTGTTCGTACCGAAAGTCAAATTCCCTCCTATTTCATTCCTAAATGTTAGGCCTTCCAAAAGCGTAAACTCAGAATAGAAATTACCCAGTACATTATAAGTGAGTAAAGAATTACTTCTTTCAAGTGCTAAAGCTACGGGGTTGATACTGCCTTCAATTGCCCCTGGTTCATCAGGCGGCCCTGCAAAAGAACCGTCTGGATTACGCACCGCCACATCTGGAGCCTGAAGTAACCCCAAACTTACAATACCATTACGGTTACTATTTAAAGTGATATCTTCACTTGTTCTACTTGCAGTAAGGTTAGCACCTACCTTCAGCCAGTCTTTTAAATTGCCATCAATATTCGCCCGGACAGTCAATCTATCAAAGCCAGAGCCTAAGACGGTTCCTTCCTGATCTAAGTAACTACCAGAAATAAGGTAGTTTACTTTCTCATATCCCTGTGAATAAGAAATTTGATGACTCTTTAAAATAGCTTGTTGGAATACCTCATCCTGCCAATCAGTGCCATCTCCCAGATTCTCAATCGTTGTAAATTCAATTCGTGGTTCAGTACCATACTCTACAGCCAATGCATTTTGTAGTCGGGCGTAAGTAGGAAGATCCATTACATCTAGCAATTTTTGGGGTTCTTGAAGGGCATAATAGGTATTGTATTTCAAAGAACCTGCTTTATTTCGACTGCCTGTCTTAGTTTTTATAATTACAACACCATTCGCACCTCGTGAACCGTAAATTGCAGTAGCTGAAGCATCCTTAAGTATATCAACAGACTCAATATCATTAGGGTTTAATCCGGCCAATGGACTTGTACCTGTCTGTCCGTTCCCCCCAAAGTCTGCTGCTGCTGTCCGCCCACTTGTACTGGTATTACGTGAATCACCAGATATAGGCACACCATCAATTACATATAATGGTTCGTTATTCCCAGTAATAGAAGTTATACCTCTTATCCTAACCGAAACCGCGCTTCCAGGTTTTCCTGAGTTTTGACTAATGGTAACCCCAGAGGCTCGGCCTTGCATCAATTGGTCTATACTTACCTGCGGAATATTTTCGATTTCGTCAGATTCAATACTAGATACTGATCCGTTAACATCTTGTCGCTGTTGCGTTCCGTAACCAATTAGGACAACTTCATCCAAACTTTCAGAATCTTCAGACAGCACAACATCAACTCTTTGTCTCTGATCAACAGCAACTTCCTTAGTTTCAAATCCAATGAAACTAAATACAAGAATGCCATCCTGAGGTACATTGAGTTGAAAGTTTCCGTCAAAATCTGTAGCCGTACCGTTACTAGTATTTTTTTGTATAACATTTACACCCAGCAGTGGATTTCCGTTTTGATCTGTTACTGTTCCTTCTACTACATTTTGTTGAGCCAAGCTTAACTGAGTTAATAGACAGAATAGCGCAAAAGTGATCATCTTACTTATGCGTTTCATACCGCCTTGACGTTTGATTATTTTTTTTTGCATTATTGAGAAAATTGTTGAATTGATACTAATATTATGAGTTTGATAAAATACCCGTTTATTTATTAGGGCTTCGACAAATATTTACCCATAATATTTCATTATCAAAATTATGAGGATGGTTAAGCTTTTGTTAATATTATTTTATCATTTAATAATGATATTTTTTCGAATATCTAAAAGGCGTAAGAATAAGTAATCCAGAATATTAAGATAAGGTAGGATATCACTGCATTTTTTGAGAATAGCAGTATTTAAAAATTTGATAAAATAAATTCTAAAACCTTAATGAGTAAGTCTATTATAAATAAAATAACCTGATTCGCTAAAATACCTTGGGTTATTTAAATCACTACTAGCAGATTGGGGTAATAAGGCAGAAGATGCCTCGGCTTTATTAGATATTGACCAATTACACCAGGAAATCTGATTTTTGGTCATAAAATCTAACCAGATGTTTGATTCTTTATAAAATACCTGTCCATCCCCATCAGCGAGTGTAGTACCAAATTCTGTAATAAATATGGGCATCCCAGTTTTTAAAGCTTCACTTACTTGATTTCTAAGCTTTGCACTATGAGTACCGGCATAAAAGTGAAGAGTGTATGCCAAATTAAAACCCTCTAAAGGATTTTTTGAAGCTTCTAAAACACCCTGAGACCAATTAGGAGTTCCACAAATTATAAGATTTTCACTATCATTTTTTCGTATTGTGGTAATTATTTGTTGATGATAAGGCAAGAGTACCTCTGTCCAGGATACATTAAGCGGTTCATTATAAATTTCATAAATTAGATTAGGTACTTGACCATATTTAGCGCTCAATTCCTTAAAGAATTCTTTTGACTGTTGAAGATGATCTTCAGCGTGATGGTCGTGCCAGTCTACAATCACGTAGATACCGTATTTGATCGCTGCTTCAATTACACTAAACACTTTTTTTTTCTCTTCTCTAGGGTTTTCCAGATAACCACCGTGTTCTATACCCATAGCGACACGCACGACATTTACTTTCCAAAAATCCCTTAAGTTTTTTACCGTATCTTCATTATAAAATTGAGGTTGCCACTGACTCCAAAACAACGACATGCCCCTGAGCACGATTATATTATCACGCGCATCCCTGAGACGTCCTTCTTTAAAGCTTAATCTCCCGTATTTTTCAACAGGATTTAGTTCCTGCTGAGCATATAAATTACAAAGGCAACTAAAAAAAAAGATTAAAAAAACCGGTATAAAGAAATATCCAAAACGCATCTTAATAATCATAAAACTCTTTTTATCCCACTAAATTCTTGTCTGAACTGGCTGGGAGTGCAGTTTTTTGTTTTTTTAAAAACCCTATTAAAATTCGCGATATTATTAAAGCCACATTTAAATGCAATCTCAGCTATACTCAACTCCTTTTCAATCAACCATCTTGAAGCATAGCCTATACGTGTGTCATTAACATATTCTATGAATGTTTTACCGGTACGCTTTTTTATAAATCGATTAAACGAAACCGGACTCATATTTACCAAATCCGAAATTTCATTGAGGCTCATTTTATTTTGATAATTGTTTTGAACGTATTCGTAAATTTTTTTGATTTTATCGCTATTCTCAAAATTCTTATTTTCTGATATATATGTTGATAATAGTTGCTGGTTTCTTGAATTTGCTAAATCGTGTAGGATAGATATAAGCTCTAGAAAATAATCAATACTATCAATCTTTGAGAGTTTTAAAATCTTTGGTTTAATCTCTTCAGCTATTTTTTTTGAAAATAAGATACCATGCGCTGAGCGCTCAAACATATCTTTAATCGGTTTCATAATTCTCCTACTAAGAAGTCGGTCGTCAAATAAATCATTGTGAAACTGTATTGTGATTTCGTGAATATTTTGATTCTTACATTTATATATTTCCCAACCATGTTGCAAATTAGGCCCCACCAAAACGAGCTCAATAGTTTCTATTTCACTCAAATGATCACCAATAATACGCCGCACGCCCTCGCCGTTTAAGATAAAATTCAACTCAAATTCTGGGTGAAAATGAATTGGAAAATCAAAATCATCTTTTATTCTATCAAATACTAAAAAACTGTCTTCAGGAGCTAGTGGAGTTATTTCCCTGTGTATGTCTTTTTGCATTAAAAGTCCTTTTAGAAATTATTTTATTATGAAATGACAAAATTCTATTAATCCAATAATTTGATTGACGGTAATTTTGGAAATCATTAACATTTTAAAGAAATATTAACAATAATACAATCTAGGTAATTTTAAAGATAATTTATGGATGACAAAACAAAATCTATATTATTTTATCATTTACATTAAAATTTATTAAAAATAAATGAATATTTTATTCAAATTTATAATATTATTTTGCAGCTTTTTAATACTAACGTCGTGTTCAGGATTAAAAAATGCAAATTTTGATACCATAAAAACAGCAAATCCTAATGCTGATTTAACTTCAAAAATTCTGCTGCAACGCTTAAAAGAGATTCCATACAAAGGCATCGCTTTCGGCCATCAAGATGCAACTATGTACGGAATTAACTGGGATCAGAGCGACACTCCTAATATTTTACAAAGTGACATCGCAATGGTTAGCGGTAAAATGCCAGCGGTACATGGTTATGATTTAGGCCACATTGAACTTGGTCTAGAGTACAATTTAGACACGGTAGCATTTAATGTAATGCGAAAGCATATACAAAAACTACACGACGATGGTGCGATAATTACATTTAGTTGGCATTTAGACAATCCCAAATCATTAGGGAGCTCTTGGGATACCACGGCCACTGTAAAAGAAATTTTAAAAGCTGGGGAATATAGAAAACGTTACGAAGGCTGGGTTACTAACCTCTCAAACTTTTTTAAATCCTTAAAATCTAAAAAAGGCAATTTCATTCCTGTAATTTTTAGACCGTTCCATGAAATGAATGGAAGTTGGTTTTGGTGGGGCAAAGGAAATTGCAGTCCTGAGGATTACAAAAGCTTATGGCAAGAGACCTTTCAACTATTACAAGAAAACGAGGTAAATAATTTGCTCTTTGCCTATGCCCCGAATACATTGAGTTCGCCAGAAGAATTTGACACCTATTATCCGGGCGATCAATATGTAGATATCCTTGGGGTTGATATTTATAATTATGGTGATAAGGATACCTTTATAGCGACTATTCAAAATAACCTTTTGATACTTAAGGAAAAGGCCGCCCGTCAAAATAAACCCTTTGCACTTACTGAAACAGGAAATACGAGGCCTGGAAATGATAAAAACTGGTGGACAAAAACCTTGTATCCAGGTATAAAAAATAGTGGTATTTCTTGGGTCCTGCTTTGGAGAAATGCGCGACTAGATCATTATTTTTCGGTGTACCGAGATGATATTTCAGCGGAAGATTTTAAAGAGTTTGCTGGTTATAAAGAAACGCTATTTCTAAATAAGGTTAAGAATATTAATTCTAAAAAAACATATTAAATGCTACAAGGTTGGGATATAGCTATCATATTACTCTATCTGATCGGAACCATTCTGATAGGTCTGGCTTTAAGAAAAAAAGCTCAGAAAAGCAAAGATGACTATTTAATGGGAGGCAAGTCATTGCCCTGGTATATGTTAGGCCTTTCAAACGCATCTGGCATGTTTGACATATCTGGAACCATGTGGCTCGTGACCTTAACCTTCGTTTACGGTCTCAAAAGTATTTGGATACCCTGGTTATGGCCTGTTTTTAACCAAGTATTTTTAATGGTTTACTTATCCGTCTGGCTTAGAAGATCTAATGTTACTACTGGTGCAGAATGGATTTTATTTAGATTTGACAATGGTAAAGGAGGTAAAAGATCTCATACAATAATTGTCATTTTTGCAATACTCAGTTGTTTGGGTTTTTTGGCTTATGGCTTTATAGGACTGGGTAAATTTGTTGAAATATTTATTCCCTGGGAAATAGTGTCCCAATACATACCCTTCAATATCCCACCTAACTATATTCCTCATTTCTATGGTATTATTTTTACATTATTTGCAGTATTCTACTCTGTTTTAGGAGGGATGTCAGGTATTGTTTGGACAGACGCTTTACAATACACGATAATGACGGTGTCATCAATAGCCATTGCAATTATTGCCTGGCAGGCTATGGGCTCCAATCAGCTCAATGTGCCTAATGGCTGGATGAATCCATTTTTTGACTGGAAATTAAATATGGATTGGACAGGAATTATCGATGAGGTTAATGCCAAAATAAAATCTGACGGATACTCCCTTTTCACCATATTCTTCATGCTGATGCTTTTTAAAGGAATTCTCGCCAGCATCGCAGGGCCTGCTCCAAATTACGACATGCAGAAAATTTTATCTACTAAATCGCCATTCGAGGCTGCAAAAATGAGTGCTTTTTCACTTGCTGCATTAATTCCTACCCGATATCTAATGGTAGGTGGCTTCTCGGTTCTGGCAATTTTATTTTATGATGATTTAGATCTTTATACTGCCGGTATACTTGATTTTGAAAAAATACTGCCTGCGGCAATAGAGCAATTTGTACCTGTTGGTTTATTAGGTTTATTACTTGCCGGCTTACTTGCCGCATTCATGTCAACTTTTGCCGGAACCTTAAATGCAGCTCAGGCATATCTTGTTAACGACATTTATCTAAAGCACTACAATCCTCAAGCTAGCCATTCGAAAATTAAGAAAATGAACTATAGCAGTGGCCTCGCTGTTGTACTTGTAAGTATTATTCTCGGCTTTTTTATACAGGATGTCAATTCAATTTTGCAATGGATAGTTTCGGCACTCTATGGCAGCTACGTGGTGTCTAATGTCTTAAAGTGGCACTGGTGGAGGTTTAATGGTGAAGGCTACTTCTGGGGAATGCTATCAGGAATGATCCCTGCTATGATCTTTCCATTATTTACAGATACTTTAGATCTTTATTACTTCCCAATAATCCTTCTTATTTCGATTGCTGGTAGTATTCTTGGAACTTATTCTGCCCCTCCAACCGATCAAAGGGTACTTATGGATTTTTATAAAAAAACAAGACCCTGGGGATACTGGAAACCTGTGTACGAACAACTAAAAAAAGAAGATCCCGGGTTTTCAAGAAACAAAGGTTTTACAAGAGATATGTTTAATGTAGTGCTGGGCACGGTAGCTCAAACATTACTAGTTGTTATCCCTATCTACCTGATACTTCACGAAAATATGCATTTCCTCATTTCTTGTGCAATACTAGTTGTGTGCATTATAGTATTGAAAAGAACCTGGTGGGACACCATTAAAATTGAAAATAATATAAGTAGTAAATAAGTTATGTCCATTACAGAAAATAAAAATCCAAAAACAAAAAAAATACCAAATTATGATCATTTGGTTAGTGACTTTCAAACCTTCCTGGCACAAAAAAATTACCCGGAAGACCAATCAAATGGTATTTACAAAAGGTACGTAAACCCGGTTCTCACCCATAAACACGCTCCTTTAGAATGGCGCTACGATTTTAACCCCGAGACAAATCCATTTGGGATGGAGCGCATTGGTATAAACGCCACATTTAATCCGGGTGCGATTAAATGGAATGGTCAGTATATTTTAGCTGTTCGTGTTGAAGGGAATGATAGAAAATCCTTTTTTGCGTTAGCAGAAAGCAATAATGGAGTTGACAACTTTAAATTTTGGGACAAGCCCATTGCATTACCGCAAACCAATGAGCCTGACACCAATGTCTATGATATGCGTCTTACCAAACACGAGGATGGTTGGATCTATGGTATTTTTTGTACCGAACGTAAAGACAATTCAAAACCTCTCGACACCACTGCTGCTGTTGCAAATGCAGGAATCGTGCGCACAAAGGATTTAAAAAATTGGGAACGCTTACCTGATCTAATCTCAAATTCCGGACAACAACGCAATGTAGTCATGCATCCAGAATTCATAAACGGTAACTATGCGCTATACACCCGTCCACAAGACGGTTTTATTGAAGTCGGCAAAGGTGGTGGTATTGGTCTAGGGTACATAAAAGACATGAAAAATCCGGTACTTGAGGGTGAGAAAATAATCAATCGCAAAGCCTATCATACAATTTATGAATTAAAAAATGGTCTGGGTCCCGCTCCAATAAAAACAAAAGAAGGCTGGCTCCACCTGGCTCATGGCGTAAGAAATACTGCAGGAGGTCTACGCTATACACTTTATTTATTTATGACAGCATTAGATAGTATTGAACAAGTTATCTATCAACCAGCAGGATATTTTATGGCTCCTGACTATAAAGAAACCGTGGGCGATGTACCAAATGTATTGTTCGGTAATGGTTGGATTCTTGATGATGATGGTAGAATACTCATCTATTATGCCTCATCAGACACACGCTCTCACGTTGCTGTTTCTTCTATAGACAGACTCATTGACTATGTAAAAAACACCCCTCAGGACACCTTTACATCTTCAGGCTCAGTTCAAAATATCCTGGCACAAATTGAACGCAACAAAATCTTTAAGGATGCCGAATGATGCAAATCAAAAATTTAAAAGCGAGCTTGAAAACGAGCTTAGGGAAATTCTAAGGTATTGGAAATCTAATACTTTAGATGAATCAAATGGCGGTTTTTACGGAAGAAGGGATTTTAAAAACAAATTAATACCAAAGGCTGATAAAGGCATTATTTTAAATACGCGTTTGCTTTGGGCATTTTCTGCAGCAGGTAAATTTAATAAAGATGAATCCCTTAAAGTTTATGCGGACAGAGCTTATGAATATTTAAAAGATCATTTTCAGGATCCCAGCCATAATGGCCTCTATTGGGAACTAGATTACACGGGCAAACCTAAAAATACCCGAAAACAAATCTATGCTCAGGCCTTTGGAATATATGCTTTATCTGAATATTACCGATTAAGCGGTACAGAAGAAGCTAAAGATTGGGCACTATCCTTATTTGACCTGGTAGAAACTCGGGCTAGAGATCAAAAAAACAATGGATATCTGGAAGCCTTTCAAAATGATTGGAGCCCAATAACTGATGTGCGGTTGAGCGAAAAAGAGGATAACTCGGCTAAGACCATGAATACCCATTTACACATCCTGGAAGCATATACCACTCTTGCTCAAATATCTAAAAACACCAAAGTACTTGAAGCTTTGGAAAATTTAATAGTGCTTTTTCTAAATCGGTTTTATGACGAAACTAGTCAGCATTTTCACTTATTTTTTGATGAAAATTGGCATCGTACAAAAGCAATTGTTTCTTACGGACATGATATCGAAGCAATCTGGCTTCTAACAGAGGCTTGTAAAGCAGTTGCCAACCCCAAATTACTACTAGAAACCAAATCAATCAGTGTTGCGGTTGCTAAAACCTTTTTAAAACAAGCTTATATACCCAAATCAGGAATTATAAATGAAGTTGATCTTGATACAGGTAACGTTGATACTGATAGACATTGGTGGGCCCAAATGGAAGCTTTGGTAGGCCTGCAATATGCTTATGAATTTTCTGGAGATATTCAATTTAGAAACGCGCAACTTGACATTTGGAATTACACAAAAAAACACTTTATAGATAGTAAATACGGCGAATGGCATTTTCGCCTAAATGAAAATCAAGAGCCCTATACCACTGAGGATAAAGTAAGTATGTGGAAAGCCCCCTATCATAACTCCAGGGCTTGTATGGTATTAATCAAATTAATTTAGAATTATGAAAAGAATATTAACATCACTTTTTATTGTGAATTTTTTCTTGGTAAGCTGTTCAAAAGACGAAGAGTTTATGGAAGAAATAGACGCTACACCTCCGGTTTCTGAAGAACAACCAGAAATAGGTTTCCCTCCTTCCCTTGCGTATTCATTTATGGTAGATGCTGGCGCCACACCAGAGACTATTGCTTTGTTTTATAACCTTAAAGCTTTGTCATACTCAAGTTATATTGTAGGTCAGCAGGACGCTTTCAGTGCATTTTATCAGAATAACGGTGGAATGTCTGACATGAAAAAACTAACCGGTAGTGATCCTGGAATGTTAGGATCAGACTTTATGTTTATCACAGATGATGCAAATGACGAGCAGCCCAACAACTGGTTCTATCAACAAGAGCAACACATCCGTTCAAAAGCCATTGAAGCTTTTGATAAAGGAATGGTAAACATCTTTTGCTGGCACCTTAGAGAACCCTATGAAGGAGACCACTTCTATACTTCTGAAATGACAACAGATCAGAAACAAAATGCCTTCAAAAGTATTCTGCCGGGTGGTGAGAATCACGAGTATTATAAGAAGAAATTACAAAAGGTAGCCACTTTTACAAAAAATCTTAAAAGTACAAACGGCACACTCATTCCTATAATATTTAGACCATTCCACGAGTTTGACAAAGACTTTTTCTGGTGGGGCGCCGCTTATAGTTCCCCTCAGGAATTCATTGATCTGTGGCGGTTTACGGTTTCTTATTTGCGTGATGATTTAGACGTAAGTAATATGTTGTACGCCTTTTCACCCGATAACAGCTATACTACCGAAAACAGCTATTTAACGCGCTATCCTGGAGATGAATACGTAGACGTGGTAGGGATGGATAATTATGGGGATTTAGCCGCACAAAATGGGTCATTGATAAGTCTTGCCAATCAAAAATTAAAAGTGGTGTCAGACCTTGCAGAAAAACGCAACAAAATTGCTGCATTTACAGAAACCGGGTATTTTGTGTCTCCTTCAGATCAATTAGCCTCAGATTTTTACTCCAGAAACGTTTATGAAGTACTTACCAAACAGGACATAAATTTAGGTTTTATGATGTTTTGGCAAAATTATCAAGACTCTTATACGGTACCTGTACCAGGAGCCCGGGGAGCAGATGACTTTTTGAAGTTTAGGGAAAAGGAAAAAACTATGCTATTAACAGATATGCCAGATATTTATGATTTACCTGAAGACGACATTTAAAAATATAAGTTGGAGGTTCTATACTTGGGCATTGTTGCTTATTATGTTCACTTCCTGCGGAAGTATTGAAAAAATAAGGGTTGATGACGGGCGTTTTTACAAGGGTGACCAGCCATACTATTTTATAGGTGCTAACTATTGGTATGGCCCTCTCATAGCTGCACCAAATATAGGTGATCGAAAACGTTTAGTTCGTGAACTTGATTTAATGGATAGTTTAGGAATTAATAATCTACGAATATTGGTAGGGGCTGAAGGCGGAAACGAAGACTTCCAGGTTAAACCCGCATTGCAACCCACGCAGGGCGAGTATAATCAAGACTTACTTGAAGGTCTGGACTTTTTGCTGGCAGAGATGAGAAAACGCAATATGTATGCGGTGTTATACTTAAATAATAATTGGATTTGGTCTGGAGGAATGTCTGCATACCTAAATTGGAATGGATATGGGGAAGTTGCAAATCCCTTTCTGGAAAAATACACCTGGCCCGATTATTTTAAGTATACGCAACAATTTCACACCTGTACACCCTGTCGCCAAGCGTTTTTAAACCATATCCGATTCATTCTGGGGAGAACCAATTCTATAAATGGAAAAAAATATACCGAAGACAATACCATTATGTCCTGGCAAGTTGCCAATGAACCCCGGATTTTTACAGAAGAGGATCGAGCACCTTTTAAAGAATGGCTAGATGAAGTCGTTACCCTTTTAGAAAATTTAGATCCAGACACACTAATATCTACCGGAGCTGAAGGTAAGGCCAGTTATCTTCAGGAAATAGATACCTATAAGATGCTTCATAAAAATCCCAATATTGACTATCTCACGATGCATATGTGGCCAAAGAACTGGCAGTGGTACGACCCGAATAACGAAGAGGAGTCCTTAAAATCTTCTATTGTAAAAGCAAATGATTACATACAAGAACATCTACAGGTTGCCCGGGAACTGAATAAACCAATAGTTATATCAGAGTTCGGTTTTCCACGTGCGAAGGAAAGCCTTTCTAAGAAAGCCTCTATTGGTAATAGAAATACATTCTATAGAGAATTATTCCAACTTATTGAAATAAGCTCTAAAGAAAAATCGGTATTATCAGGTCTAAATTTTTGGGGATTTGCGGGCTTCGCCAAAACGAATGAAAAGAATGGAAAATGGGAAGTAGGAGATGATTTTAGTGCAGATCCCCCTCAGGAACCGCAAGGCTTAAATTCTGTTTTTGCTTCAGACACCTCTACATTAAACCTTATTAAAAAATACAACGATGGCCTACAAGATTAATTGGATAAAATGGGGCTTATCAATTTCTTTAGGGCTAAGTGCTTTTATTTTTTTGAACAGTTTTCGTTTTGCAAACACTTCAAATTTATCAGAAATGCAACGATCGCAAACAGACTCCATCGATGTTAAAGTAGATTCCATTTTAAAAATTATGACCCTTGAAGAAAAAGTGGGTCAAATGAATCAATATAATGGTTTCTGGGATGTAACAGGCCCCTCACCCAAAGATGGAAATGCAGCAAAAAAATATGAGGATATCAAGAGCGGTAGGGTTGGCTCTATGTTGACCGTTCGCGGGGTAGATCAGGTGAGGGAAGTCCAGAAGCTAGTTGTAGAAGAAAGTCGTTTAGGCATCCCTTTACTTATTGGTTTTGACGTTATTCACGGCTATAAAACCTTAAGTCCAATTCCACTTGCAGAAGCAGCCAGCTGGGATATTGAGGCAATCAAAAAATCTGCTGCGGTTGCTGCTTCAGAAGCTGCTGCATCGGGTATCAACTGGACATTTGCTCCAATGGTCGACATTTCTAGGGACCCGCGTTGGGGACGAGTAATGGAGGGCGCCGGTGAAGATCCTTATCTGGGTAGCAAAATTGCAAGAGCACGCGTTGAAGGTTTTCAAGGAAAAAATCTAGATGCCTTTAACACAATTGCGGCTACTGCAAAACATTTTGCAGCTTATGGTTTTGCTGAAGCAGGTAAAGAATACAATAAAGTAGATATAGGCACTGTCACTTTACATAATATGGTACTCCCACCGTTTAAGGCTGCAAACCAGGCCGGTGTAAGTACCTTTATGACAGGTTTTAATGAACTCAACGGTATTCCTGTTACAGGAAGCGAGTACCTTTTACGGGACTTATTAAAAAATAAATGGGGTTTTCAAGGCTTTGTTATTTCAGATTGGGCCTCTATAGAAGAAATGGTAACTCACGGCTATGCAAGGGATAAGGCTGATGCCGCAAACAAGGCGGTAAAAGCAGGTGTAGATATGGATATGGAGTCCTCTTCCTTTGTTGATGAATTGATTGGGCTGATTCAAACTGGGGCAGTACGGGAAGAATTAATAGACGATGCCGTTCGCAGGATTTTAAAAGTAAAGTTTCTGTTGGGCCTCTTTGATGATCCCTATAAATATTGTGATGCAGAACGTGAATTACAAACTATTGGTAGTGAAGAAAACCGCAAAGCCGTTCTGGATATGGCCAAAAAATCTATAGTGCTTTTAAAAAATGAAAACAATTTACTACCCCTTAAAAAAAATGGTCAAAAAATAGCAGTAATAGGTCCGCTTGCTGATGATAGCAACAGTGTTTTGGGAAGTTGGCGCATTGCTTCTGAAGACAGTAGCGGTGTTTCAATAGTAGAAGGTTTAAAGCAGTATACGGGAAATGAATTGATCTTTAAAAAAGGGGCCGATCTAATTACAAATAAGCCTACATTTATCAACGAACTTGAATTTAACACTACCGATAAAAGAGGTTTTGAAGAAGCCCTTTCAGCTGCAAAAGCTGCTGACGTTGTTATAATGGTTTTGGGAGAGCACGGATTCCAGAGTGGCGAGGGACGTAGTAGAACACAATTAGACCTTCCAGGAGTTCAGCAAGAATTAATGGAAGAAGTGTTTAAGGTTAATAAAAATTGTGTTCTAGTGCTTAATAACGGGAGACCCCTGGCTATTGAATGGGCTGCTGAACACATCCCCTCAATTGTAGAAGCCTGGCATTTAGGTACCGAAACAGGAAACGCAGTAGCACAGGTTCTTTATGGTGACTACAACCCTAGTGGTAAATTGCCAATGACCTTCCCCAGAAATGTGGGTCAAATTCCTATCTATTATAACCATAAAAATACAGGAAGACCTGTAGATCCTCAACCGGGTGCAAATATGGTTTTCTGGTCACACTACAGCGACATAGAAAACGCTCCACTATTCCCTTTTGGCTATGGGTTAAGCTACACCTCTTTTAACTACTCCAATCTCAACGTAGAAAAAGAAAGCTACGCTGTAAATGAAGAAGTGCAAATTAGTGTAGAACTTAGTAATACCGGCGATTATGATGGTAAAGAGGTTGTACAATTATACATTCGTGATCTTTTTGCAAAAATAGTAAGGCCGGTAAGAGAACTCAAAGGTTTCCAATTAGTAGAGCTGAAAAAAGGCGAATCTAAAATCATAAAGTTTAGTCTAACCAGCGAAGAGTTGGGTTTTTATGATCAAGACGGAAACTTTACAGTAGAGTCAGGAGAATTTGAAATCTTTGTAGGTACTGATTCAAACGCTAGTCTTAAAACCCATTTTTTACTAAAAGAATAACTACTCTATTTTTATAGTAAAACTAGAAGTAGGTAAGCCTCTTGCGTTAAAGATATTTGGTACACTTGAATTTGCCCAAGAATAACGGACAAAAAGCGGATGTTCCAGTTTTCCTTTTTTAAGAAAAATCTGGTTGTCTTTTATTTTGAAATCTACAGGTTGAAAGTTTTTATCTGCTCCTGCAATTTCAAACTGACTAGCTTTATTATTCTTGTCAATGTGTAAAAGCTCTGCATTACTAAAGTTTAGAATAATTTTATTTTTGTCGCTTGTAGCTTTTTGAATAAGCGGCGGGTATGCCTTTATTTCTTTTTTGAATTTATCAGCCATCACAAGATTTGCAAATCGTATACCTACTTCCTTTTTATTTTTAGGGTGAATGTCATTGATGTTTCCTATATCACTTGTTACAACCATTCCCGTTTTTGCAAGTCTCAAAGCACGTCTTTGAGCATCCCTAATTTGAACACCAGAAAATTCAGTCTCGTACTTATACGGTGCTATTTGGGCAAAGTAAAAAGGGATAATTTCGTTAAACTGAACCCTCCAACTTTCAATTAGGGTAGTGAACATTTTTTCATAATATTGAGAGTTTACTGTATTTGACTCCCCTTGATACCACAGTACTCCGGCAATTTTGAAGTTCATTAATGGATGTATCATTGCGTTGTAAATAGACCCAGGTTCTTTTGGTCCCCATTCTGTTTCAGGCAGTAATCCTGCCGCTTTAACCAATATACTGTCACGCTCAATAGCATGTTTAGGAACCCATGTTTCGGCTGGAGTACCGCCCCAAGTTGATCCAATTAAACCTACGGGAACTTGAAGTTCTTTATTCAATTTTTGAGCAAAAAAATAGGCTACTGCACTAAAGTTTTTCATGGTTTCAGGCTTACTCCCTACCCAGCTCCCATTTAGATCATCTTGAGGAAATCGAGCAGTTTTGTGATTTACCGTAAAAAATCTTATCGAGTCGTTTTTTGAATTTTGGATAGCTTGCTCACCATTTTCAATTCCTGCCGCTGCACTCCATTCCATATTTGATTGCCCTGAAATCAACCAAACTTCACCCAACAAAATATTCTTAAGAGTAATTTTATTATATCCCTCAATTACTAATTCTTGGCTGCCTTTTTTTTCATTTGTTGAAATTGTAATCTTCCAAAAACCCCTATTATTTGGGATTACAGAGTATTCCGCAACATCCCAGCTTGATGAGATCTTGACTGTTTCTCCTGGTTTAGCCCAACCCCATATTGCGACATCAGCATTTCGTTGCAATACCATATTATCGGCAAAAATTGCCGGCAATACTACATTAGAATACATTTGGCTTATTTGCATTACCGTGGCAACAACAATTATTAAGTTGATTTTCATTTGGCGTACTTTTCTAATTGTCAAATAGTTTTCCTAGAAAAGGAATTAACTGTTCTGCCATTTTGCGATGATCTCTAAGATTTGGGTGGCCACCACAACCATTTGGTTCCATCTGAGCAAACTCAAAAATATATACAGGTTTTCCTGTCATATTTTGCTGAATTATTTTTAAAGACTCCAGTAAAATACGTTGTTCCCGTTCACCTATCATTGGGCTGGTCAGCATAACGACCTTAGTCTCAGGATACATATCAAATATCATTTTCACAAAATCAGTATAATTGCTTATAAATCTTTTTTGGTCAAATCCACTTCTATCTTTTTTTCCATCGCCTAAAGAAAGGTCATTAGTACCTAAAGCGATTGAGACTAAATCGGGTTTGCTTTCAAACGTGATTTTCTTAGATGTATCGCTATTCAGTCTTAAATTTTTATACACATCAGGCATTACAGGCTGCTCTTCATCATTCCAATTGCGGTACATACCCATCCCTGATACACAACTCAACCTATAATCACAATTTAAAGCCCTGGCAGTTCTTGGACCATAAGCCAAATATGAATTGTGCTGATCATACCATTCACCAGTATCGCAGGGTATTTCTTCCGTTTGTGCACCCATTCCACAAGTGATACTATTACCAATAAATTCGATTATGGGCTTATATACATGGGTTACTTCAATTAATTTCTTCGCACTTACTTTATTAAAAATAACATCTCCTGTACTGGCTTCCGTAGCTTTATAAATCTTTACATTTGAGGTGTCTGAAGAGGGTAATTTTATCCCAATGGGACTTCCGTCCACAAGAAATCTGCCTTTATATTCTTGATTTACCTCAAGAGCTACGTAGGAATGATCTTGTACACCATTAGATAAAAATAGCGTACAGGTATCTCCCACAATGTTCATTTCAACAACTGAACCTGAACCAATAAGGGCAACCGATGTGTCATTGAGATTTTCGTAGCGCCCTTCATACTGAATTAATTGGCTTGATGCTCTAAAGTTGCGCTCTACTTGTTTACAACCAACTGTTAAAATTAAAATGAATAAAAAACCAAAGCGTTTACACAAATCCATGATTAAAATTTTATGCTGAAAATTAATCATCTATCATAAAGTAAAACGAAACTATTTTCTCAAAAACTTATAGAATATTTTAAGTAGCGACTTACTTAAGTGCTTTAGGTTAATCTTGATTTTTAGTTATTTTCTTTTAATGATGCATAGTAGGAAAGGCGGTGTTTAATAGGATAATTTTATCGAATTTCTAACTGGGTTCTTACCTCGTTTAAACCCTCTCCCCTTACGCTTACATTAGTAAGTCCTTTTTTAAACCCACTACCTATAATGATCATAGCCTTTCCATAAAACAAATTGACCGTATTGCCTTTAAAAGGGGTTAGACTCTGTGGGTTACCATTACCTACACCAGCTAAATAACCGGTACCATTTACTTCAATTTGCAAGGCATTATCTGCAAGTGGCGCAGGATTGCCATCTTTGTCAAAGGCTTCTACAAGTATGTAGCTTAGATCGATCCCGTTAGCCATTATAGTTGTCCTGTCAGGGCTTAGTTTAATCATACTTACTTCCCCCGCCGTTTTTATTGTTTTTTCGCCAATTACAGCACCATCTTTATAGACCACAGCTTTTACTTCACCGGGTTCGTAGGTGACGTCCTTCCACATCGAACTCTGATTGAAATTGGCTCCTAATTTCTGTGGTGTGATGGTGATGTACATAATACTGGCAATTAAAAATCCTTTCCATCCCAATCTTCAAACCGTGCATCATCCAGTTCGTCTTCCCGTTTTATAATCAAGGGCTTTTCTTCCGGAGTTTCCGTCTGGGTGAATAGCGCTTCGAGCATCGCCTGGGTGGGTTTGGTTTGGTTCTTTTCCACGTCCTTGATAATCGCAATGACCGCATTAATGCGTTTCAGGAGTTTGGCTTCCAGGGTGCGTCCGGTAGGACCTAAATGTTCTTTGGGAGAAATCTCATTATACAGGAAAAAGTCGAGCATAGTCTCCATCGCTTCCGTGTGCGTTTTGAAGTGTTTGCGGGAGAATTCCTGAAATCGTTTTGCTGTAGTTTTCTTAAATCGAATGCCTAAAAATGGGTCCATAATTCGCTGATTTGTCGCAAATTCCTCCCATAAAACAGGCGCTTTGAAGGCATTTGTCGCAAATTGTTGAGAATCAACGTATTGCTTAAATTTTAAACCGCTGATTTTCAATGTATTGAAAACGAAAAGGAATTCGTAACAGCGCGCAGCGCGTTACCCTCTTGCTATTCCTTTTCGTTCGCCGCAGGCGAACAAAAATCCCTACAATTTGGTTACCAGATTATCATCTGCAACCCTTGCTTTTTCTCTGGAAAAATTTCCGAAATGTTAGTATTTGCTGGGTAGGTTTATCAGCGAAAGTCAAAAAATGGATACCCCTACTTTTAAAATGTGTGCTGTTTTTCAGCCTTTTAAAGATACGTTATTTTATAAATTTCCGGGTCTTCGTAAACAAAAAAACGCCCCATTTTGTGGAGCGTTTGTTGATTTCAGTCTGGAGTTTTTATATGTTGAATACATAGGTATAGGAATATAAATTCCGCATCGCTTCTTCACCCAGCATCTGGTCAATAGGGGTATGATGTTTTAAAGCGTAATTCATCAGCTCCCTGCCGTATTTCTTTTTGATGTCTTCCCTGGATTTAGCCAAAAGCCGTTCTTGTGCTTCGGGGCTTAAATCGGTAAAATTGAGATAAATCATGGTTCTGAATTTTAAAGAATGCCTTCATCCGCAAAGCTGAAGTATTTGCCTGATGGGGTTAAAATGATGTGATCTAAAACTTTTATGTCCAGAAACTCCCCTGCGCTCTTGATTTTGCGGGTAATGCTCTTGTCGGCTTCACTGGGATTAAGGGTTCCGCTGGGGTGGTTATGCGTCAGGATCATCCCCACTGCCAAAGATTTCAGTGCAACCGCAAATATTAGTCTTACGTCTACCAGCGTTCCTGTTATCCCGCCCTGCGAAACCTGAAATACCCCTTTGATCTGGTTGCTGTTGTTGAGCAACAGAATTTTAAAGGTTTCAAAAGTGGCGATATGGTCTTTATCCCAGTTCTTATAGATTGCCTCGGCAGCATTGGCAGAAGAACTGATTTTAATCCAGTCTGTAGCTTTCTGTTTGGTGGAATACCGAAGCTTGATTTCGTTGAGTTGTGTTTGCATAACGATCGGCTTAATATTCGTTAGGTAGCATCAGGGTATCGTCTACAAAAAACAGGCGCAGTTCATCTAAAGGAAAATCAGTTAGGTCATACTGCTGTTCAAAGAGGGTAATACCATTCCCTTCTCCATAGGTGATTACCGCTTCATTGCGGGTTCGTTTTTGATCTTCTTTGCTGTACCGCTTAAACACAGCCACAATAAATCCGTGTTTGGCTCTAAAGCCTTTAACGACTGCTGCAATATCGGTAAGCATCCAGTAGCAGGCTGCCTGCTCCGCCAGATAGTGTACCCCTGCGGTGTATTTATAATTGAATAGCGGTAAGGTGTAATACACGGCACTTCCGCTGAATTGCTGCAGATTTTGCCCTAAATTGATATTTGAATTTTCCATGGTGATACGAATTAAGAATAAGTAAAAAGGTTGGGCACTATTTCCATCAACAATGCCCAGGCCTTTAAAACAGTTTAAGATTTGCTGCCCATTAAAAGGATTTCGGAAGCTTCGATTTCGGTTACATAGCGGGTTACTCCCTCTTTGTCCTCATAACTGCGGGATTTGAGTTTTCCGCTTAAAGCCAGTTCTTTACCTTTAACTACATAGTTCTCAATGAGGTCTGCGGTTTTACCCCAGGCGACAACGGTGTGCCATTCGGTAGTCTGTACCTTTTCGCCTTTATCCTTTTTATAGAATTCATTGGTGGCGAGGGAAAAGCGTGCGACTTTGCGGCCGCTTTCCAAATTGGTGATGGTTGGCTCCTGACCAACATTTCCGATTAACTGTACATGGTTTCTTAAAGTTCCCATAATTGAAAGAGTTTAAATGCCTGTAAAAAGGCGGTTACTAATTCCCTTTTCCATTTAAGTATTCCCGATTGCGGAACTAAACCTAAATTTTAAGGGGTGTTTGTTTGACTTCTTACGTGCGTAGCACAATGGATGAGGTGGGTTTTGTCAAGGCTTTCCGGGAACAAATCAGGAGTGTCTGCGACGTAGTAAATCCTCCCTGTGACAGGGATGGATTTCAAGGAAGTAGAAACCTTATTTTTCTTGGAAACTCTGTATAACCTTGACAAGTTCCATAAGAGCCTTAGCAATTCTTTTAAAGCCGGATGAGAAGCGAGCGTACGTGAAGTTAAGGGAGCAGAGCAGTCGGGTTTGATTTAGAATTGGTTAGGTTCTGCCTGTTTTTCGCTGTCCCGAAAAACAAGCAAGGCCTTAACCATTAGAAACCCCTTAAAATGACAAGGACGGCACCTGATTTTTCAGGATTTGCGAGCAGGAGCAAAGAAGATCCTGCCGCAAAATCCGGTTAAGAAAATCAGGATGCCGGCTTTCCGATTCTAAAAAGCGGACTAATCTGTTTTTTGTGAAAGAATGAAATGCACCCAAAAGCGCAGCGATCGGGTAAATGCAATGAAGGAATCAAAACAACAGATGGGTCCAAGACTTCGAGTGAAGCTCTTTTACCGTAATAGAGCCTGGCGGAATGAAGGGAAATGGGCTGAACGAATGGATAACTAAACGCTGAAATAAAAACATCCAGTTTTTTAAAAGGAACTGGATGAAACTTTTTCATATTAAAGCCATTCCGTAAACAATATCAAATAGCTTTTGATCTAATGAGTCCTGTTGCCCAAAATTCTTTTTAAGGTATTATGCAAAAAATAATTAAAGGCATTGTAGCCTAACCATAAATTTGGAGTTTCATTTAATGTCAAAGTGATGAACCAAACGCGAATTAATCAAAAGGAAACGAAATAAATAGCAAAGAAGGAAGTCCGACGGCTTTATGCTTAGTCTTTTGATAAAGGTTATTTACGAGTTTAACTTGCGGGGATGTATGATTTTAAACTTTTAATCGAAAAATGATAAGCTGAGAAAAACTAAATTCTAAAAATATATATTAAAAAGCTTAACACTTGTTATTAAATATAAGTATCTCATATCAAATTACAGTTTATCCTGAAAACATACGAAATGTTGTACCTATGTTGTACCTAAGCAATAAAAAAAGGCTCAGGTTTTCACCTAAGCCCTTTAAGTACCCCGGGCGGGAATCGAACCCGCACTCGTAAGAACTGGGTTTTGAATCCAGCGCGTCTACCAATTCCGCCACCGAGGCATTAGGTCAAAGTCTTAAGTTGTTCTTTACCAACACCAGACTTCCAGTATTTTTCTCTTTTACGAGCTTCAATTCGCGTTGAAGCTTCTTCAACCATTAATAAAATCCGGTTTAAATATAAACGGCTTTTGAGGCACATCTACCTCCCGATAATAATCGGGACCGCCACCGAGGCATTAATGGACCGCAAAAGTAATAAAAATTCTCAATCTTCGATCAAATAAATCGCAAATAAATACTTAGAAGCCAATTTAATTTATACTTTTGCAGCCTCTTATACTTTTAGCAAATCTAAACATAAGATAACCATGTCATTATCAGCCCCTGATGCGAAAATTTTTCCCTGCACACAAAGCCGGGATTTGGCCGAAAAAATAGCTAAGGCTTACGGGCAACCGCTGGGCAAAATAATTACATCTACCTATAGCGACGGCGAGTTTCAACCTTCTTTTGAAGAGTCTATTCGCGGTTCACGGGTCTTCATCATCGGCTCAACGATGCCAAGCAGTGAAAACCTGATGGAAATGCTTCTTATGTTAGACGCTGCAAAACGCGCTTCGGCACGTCATATCACAGCAGTGTTGCCGTATTTTGGATGGGCACGTCAGGATCGTAAAGACAAACCTCGCGTTCCTATCGCTGCAAAATTGGTAGCTAATTTATTAGAGACTGCCGGTGCAACCCGTATCATTACGATGGACTTGCACGCAGATCAAATTCAGGGATTCTTTGAGCGTCCGGTTGATCACTTATTTGCTTCAACTGTGTTTTTACCGTATCTGGAGTCTCTCAATTTACCAAACATGACGATCGCTTCGCCAGATATGGGTGGTTCTAAAAGAGCTTATGCCTATTCTAAAGCTTTGGATTGTGATGTAGTAATCTGTTACAAACAGCGTGAGAAAGCAAATGTAATAAGCCATATGGAGCTTATTGGGGATGTAAAGGGGCGCAACGTTATTCTGGCAGATGATATGGTTGATACTGCCGGAACGCTTACCAAAGCTGCAGACCTGATGATGGAACGTGGTGCGTTAAGCGTGAGAGCAATTTGTACACACGCGCTTTTGAGCGGTGATGCTTACGAGCGTCTTGAAAAAAGTAAACTTCAAGAGCTTATCGTAACCGATAGTATTCCGCCTAAGCAAGAAAGCAGCAAAGTGCGCATCTTGAGTTGTGCAGATTTGTTTGCAGATGTTATGCACCGTGTTCATAGCAACACGTCTATAGCATCAAAATTTTTAATGTAGTAATTTATTAATACTTAATATATAATTAAATGAAGTCAATCACGATCACAGGATCTAAAAGAGAAAGCGTGGGCAAAAAGGCAACTAAAGCCCTACGTAATGCTGGAGAGGTTCCTTGCGTATTATACGGAGGAGACGAGCCAGTTCATTTTAACGCACCAGAAATTGCGTTTAAAGATTTGGTTTACACTCCAGATGCGCATACCGCGACTTTGGAGCTTGACGGAAACACCTATATGGCGATCCTTCAGGACATTCAATTTCACCCGGTTACAGATCGCATACTTCACATCGATTTCTATCAAATCTTTGAAGGTAAAGAGGTAACTATGACTATTCCTGTACACTACGAGGGTAACTCTAGAGGTGTACGTAACGGTGGTGTATTACGTAAAACATATCGTACACTTCGCGTTAAGGCATTGCCTAAAAACCTTCCTGATTATGTTGTTGCAGAGATTACCAAACTTAAAATTGGTGATAAATTATACATCACAGGTATCGAGCAAGGAGAGTGGAAATACCTTCACCCAGACAACACGGTTGTTTGTCAAGTTAGAACTTCACGTAACGTTGTTGAAGATCTTGATGACGAGGATGAAGATGAAGAAACTGAAGGAACAGAAGCTACAGAACAAGCTGCTGACGCTGCAGAATAAATATTGGGAAACCAATTCAATCTTAAAACACCCGCACTGTCGGGTGTTTTTTTTTGACGTTTCTGAATCCCTTCGGTTTTGCAATTTTCTGATAAGCTTAACCCTATTCTGCGTCCAAAACGCAACAAAATCATAAATTTGCGCAAAGGTTAACTTGTGAAGTCTAAAGCTTCGGCAAGTACGTTTAAAAGCTACAAAAAACACGATTGTTTTAATATATGTCAGGCTTTTTCAGCAAGCTTTTCGGTTCAAAAAAAGAAAGCATAGATCCTATGAATAAATACCTAATTATAGGTTTGGGGAACATTGGGCCCAAATATGATAACACACGACACAACATCGGCTTTAAGATCATCGATGCTTATGCGCATGAAAAAGAGACTTCCTGGTCTACCGAAAAACTAGGTGATGTCGCATACACCAAAGTGCGTGGACGTACTGTGGTTCTACTCAAGCCCAACACCTATATGAACCTCAGCGGAAAAGCGGTAAAATACTGGATGCAAAAAGAAAACATCAGTATCGAAAATATTCTGGTGATCACAGATGATCTTAACTTGGAGTTTGGGACCATTCGCGTAAAAAGCAAAGGCAGCGACGGCGGACATAATGGATTAAAAGACATTCAAAATCAACTTTCAACAACCAAGTATCCTCGTTTTAGATTTGGAATTGGTGATCGTTTTAGCCGCGGCAAGCAAATAGACTATGTTTTGGGAGCATGGGATAAAGACGAAGAACTCGATATGCCAGAAAGAATGGACATCTCGTGCAAGGTAATCGAAAGTTTTATAGCTTCGGGAATAGCAAATACGATGAACGCTTACAACGGCAAATAAATTGAAACAACATACTTCAGCAGATACATTTGACGGTTTAAAAGGCACCGTTGTGACCATTGGCACTTTTGACGGCGTACATCTTGGCCATCGCAAGATCATAGATCGCCTGTTGGCAAGCGCGCAAAGCAACGACTTAGAATCTGTGGTACTTACCTTTTTTCCGCACCCGCGTATGGTGCTGCAAAAAGACACAGGGATCAAACTCATAAACAGCATAGATGAGCGCATCGCACTGCTTGAAGCTTGCGGTCTTGATCATTTGATCATTCACCCGTTTACGCAAGAATTCTCGAGACTTACCGCAGAAGAATTTGTCAAAGACATCTTGGTAGATCAATTAAAAGCCAGAAAAGTCATCATAGGTTATGATCATCGTTTTGGCCGAAACCGCAATGCCAATATTGAAGATCTAAAAGCTTTTGGAGCGCATTACGATTTTGAGGTGGAAGAGATCTCTAAGCAAGATGTTGATGATGTGGCGGTGAGTTCTACCAAAGTTAGAAAAGCACTCGACGAAGGAAACATCACTTTAGCCAATGAATATTTAGGCTATCCTTTTATGCTGAACGGTATTGTTTCTCGCGGAAAAGGTCTGGGGAAAAAATTCAACTATCCTACAGCAAATTTAAAAATTGAAGAAGACTATAAATTGATTCCGGCTAAAGGCGTTTATGTAGTTCAGGCAACTTTAGCAAATGAACGTGTTTATGGCATGATGAGCATAGGCACCAATCCCACCGTGGGCGGAAGCGATCTTACTATAGAAACCTTTTTCTTTGATTTTGATGCCAACTTGTACGATCAACACTTACAAATTGAATTGCTAACCCGCATTCGCGATGAGAAAAAATTCAATTCGGTTGACGAACTTATCGCGGCCATGAAAGCCGACGAACGATTTTCACGAGACTTTATTCAAAAACTGAATGCTTGATCAATGGCTGTATAAACGTGTAGACAACAGCGCCCTTATCGTTTTTAGGGTGATTTTTGGCTTTCTTATTACCGCTGAAGCTTGGGGCGCTATCGCCACAGGATGGATCAAGAAAACCTTACTCGAAGGTGATTTTACATTTAATTTTATAGGTTTTGACTTTTTACAGCCGCTTCCCGGCGATGGCATGTACTATTATTACGGGTTGATGGGATTGTTTGGCGTTTTTGTGATGCTGGGCTTCAAGTACCGTTTTAGTGTGATCGCCTACGGCCTGATGTGGACCTGTGTCTATTTGATGCAAAAATCATCATACAACAACCATTATTATCTCTTGATGCTTTTACTGGGAGTCATGGCCTGCCTCCCCGCGCACAGGTATTTATCTCTTGATGTAAAGCACAATCCTAGTCTTAAAAAAATAAGTATGCCCCGCTGGGTGTACATAATCATCATCGCGCAATTGTGGATTGTCTACACTTACGCTTCGATCGCCAAGTTATATCCCGATTGGCTCGATGCGAGTATGGCTGCGCAACTTATGGAAGCGCGTAAGGATTATTGGCTGGTGGGTGATTTTCTTCAGCAGAAATGGGTGCATTGGTGCATCGCCTATTTTGGAATTTTATTCGACGGCTTGATCATCCCGGCATTATTGTATAAACCTACTCGGAAGACCGCCTTTTTCATTTCGATATTTTTTCATCTGTTCAACTCCTTTATTTTTCATATTGGGATCTTTCCGTATATGTCACTTGCGTTTACACTGTTCTTTTTTCCGCCGGAAACCATTAGGAATATCTTTTTAAAAGGAAAGCAATTCTACACCGGAAATGAAATTATAAGACCCAAGTATCAAAAGCCCATCTTGGTCTTTTTCGGTATATATTTTATCATTCAGATTGCGCTTCCCTTGAGGCACTGGATCATCAAAGATGATGTACTCTGGAATGAAGAAGGGCATCGCCTGAGCTGGCGGATGATGTTGCGCTCCAAAGGCGGAATCATTAATTTTAAAGTTATAGACAAAGAAACCGGCCTTGAACTTCCGTTTAACCATCGTGAACAACTCTCCCGAAAACAACAGCGCGTGGTCGCTTCAAAACCCGATGTGATCTGGCAGTATTGCCAGCGCATTAAAGAAGATTTTGCCAAAGAGGGCAAGCAAGTCGCCATTTATGTCGATTGTAGAATTCGCGTAAACGGTGGGGATTTAAACCGCCTGATCGACCCTGACGTAGATATGGCTAACGCAAAATGGGATTATTTCTGGCATAATGAATGGGTTTTACCTTCACCCTTGAAAAAGGAAAAACGAAAACCTCCCTACGCTACTCAAATCCTGGAGTAGCCCCCTGCTCACAACCCATATGTTCTAAGAAAAAATATGAGGTGATCATCCTGAAATTAGGATTGAGTTACTTGATTGTTTTCACAGGCATTTATGTATTTTTGCCGTCTAAAATTTAAAGCCATGCTACACGTTACAGACATTCGTGACCACAAAGAAGCCTACATTCAAGCACTTACTAAGCGTAATTTTGAGGCTTCCGCAATTTTTGATCAGGTTCTTGAACTTGACGAAAAACGCCGTAGCACCCAGGCTTCCTTAGACAACACACTCGCAGAAAGCAACAAGCTTTCTAAAGAGATCGGGATGCTTTTTAAAAATGGTGAAGCTCAAAAAGCAAACTTGCTTAAAGAGCGCACCGGCAAACTGAAAGAAGACTCTAAAAATCTTCAAGAAGTACTTAGCGCCACTGTTGAAGAACTCGAGCAGCTGTTGTATACGATTCCCAATATTCCACAAGACAGCGTTCCTGCAGGAAAAAGCGACGAGGACAATGAAGAAGTTTTCCGCAAGGGCGACGTTCCTGTCTTGGCAGAAGGCAGCCTTCCGCACTGGGAATTGGCAAAAAAATATGACATTATCGATTTTGAGCTGGGCACCAAAGTAACCGGCGCCGGGTTCCCTGTTTACAAAGGAAAAGGAGCGCGTTTACAGCGTGCACTCATCAACTATTTTCTAGATAAAAATACCGCTGCTGGATACAATGAAGTACAAGTACCACATTTAGTAAATGAAGCTTCAGGTTTTGGTACAGGTCAGCTTCCGGATAAAGAAGGGCAAATGTATCACGTAGGCGTTGATGATCTTTATTTGATCCCAACGGCCGAAGTACCGGTAACCAATATGTTCCGCGACAGCTTGCTTGAGGAAAAAGACTTGCCTATTACTTGCACGGGATACACACCGTGTTTCCGCCGTGAGGCTGGTTCTTACGGGGCGCACGTACGCGGTCTTAACCGTTTGCACCAGTTTGACAAAGTAGAAATTGTGCGCATTGAGAAGGCTGAAGATAGCGATGCTGCCCTAGACGGAATGGTAGAACACGTAAAAATGATTCTTGACGAATTAAAACTACCTTACAGAATTTTACGTCTTTGCGGTGGCGATCTGGGCTTCACTTCTACCCTAACCTATGATTTTGAGGTGTTCTCTACCGCTCAGGATCGCTGGCTAGAGATCAGCAGTGTTTCAAACTTTAAAACCTTTCAGGCAAACCGCTTAAAGCTGCGTTACCGCGATGCGGAAGGCAACAAACAATTGGCACACACACTTAATGGAAGTTCGCTTGCACTACCGCGCGTACTTGCCGGAATTCTCGAAAACTATCAAACCGAAGACGGCATCAACATTCCTGAAGTTTTGATACCGTATTGCGGGTTTGACAAAATATAAGTTTTAAATACTAGCGTAAACAGGCTTTCGTTTAAGAGAAGAATACTGCCTTAACTTTAGTATCTTTAACTCAAATCGAGAGCCTGTGTTACGCGCATTTTTTATAAGCCTTTTTTTAATTTTCTTTTTGAAGCTTTCAGCTCAAGAAGACTTGCTTGCACGCAATTATATGCAGCAAGGCGCTTATGAAAAAGCAGCTATTTTATACGAAGGCCTCGTAGAAAAAACACCCGGAAACACCAGTCTAGTCAACAGTCTTGTCGAAGCTTATCAACAACTAGAGCAGTACGACAAAGCACAGGAAGTGCTACTTAAAACCTTGGCGTTATCAAAAAGTCTTGCTTTTCTAAAAGTTGATCTGGGCTACAACTACCAACTACAAAGTCGAGATACCGAAGCGCAAAAACTTTATACAGAAATACTCGATCAGGTACGGGAAAATCCGCCACTAGCCAATATGGTGGGTAGAAGTTTTAAAAACTACAGCCTGCTCGATCAGGCAGCTACGGCTTATACCATTGCAAAAGAGGCCGGCCTCAATAGCATATATCTCAATGTAGAATTGGCGCGCATTTATGGCGAACAGGGCAAAATTGAACAGATGTTTGATGCTTACATCAATCTTATTCTCGAGAACGATAGGTATCAAAGTTTAGCGCAACGCTCATTCAATGATTTTATAACCGAAGATGCCGAGAATGAAGCCAATCAAATTTTTAGAAAACTCTTGCTGAAACGGCTTCAGGAAGATCCCAATTTGCTCTACAACCGTTTGTTGAGTTGGTTATTCATTCAGCAGCAAGAATATAACAAAGCTTTTATTCAGGAAAAGGCGATTGCGCGCCGTAACAACAATCTCAATGGGGTTTTTACCTTAGCCGCGGTAGCTGTTGAAAATGAGGCTTATGACCTGGCTAGCATGATTTATGAATATCTTGTAGCTCAAGCCCCAAGTGATGAGATGCGGCTTTTTGCGCATCAAGAATTACTTGATCTTCGGATTCTGAAAAATGATACCGAAGATTTTAAGGCGATCCAAACCGAATTTGAAAGCTTACTCAACCAGTTTGGAAAAACTACCGAAACACTCGAGCTACAAACCAAATACGCACACTTTTTAGCCTTCAACCAAGATAAAAAAGAAGAAGCTTCGGCCTTTTTAAAAGAAACCCTCGATCTAAAACTGAACCGTTTTCAGGAAGCCCGTGTCAAAATGGAGCTCGCCGATATTCTGGTTCTCGAAGAACGCTTTAACGCTGCGCTCATCTATTATTCTCAGATTCAGAAGAATTTAAAAGATAACGTTTTGGCACAGGAAGCGCGTTTTAAAGTGGCCAAAACTAGCTATTATAAGGGAGATTTTGAATGGGCAAAAACCCAATTGAAAGTTTTAAAATCTTCTGCAGAGCAATTGATCGCAAACGACGCGCAAGATCTTTATTTGTTGATCACAGAT
This sequence comes from Leeuwenhoekiella sp. CH_XMU1409-2, assembly GCF_037029365.1. Lineage (NCBI taxonomy): Bacteria > Pseudomonadati > Bacteroidota > Flavobacteriia > Flavobacteriales > Flavobacteriaceae > Leeuwenhoekiella > Leeuwenhoekiella sp. CH_XMU1409-2. Next base: position 308,281 of record NZ_JAYMEI010000003.1, read on the forward strand.
AACACGGTTGACGATTCTACACAAACTGCACTTAAAACATTTGCCAGAGCAGATTTGTTGCTTTTTCAAAACAAACAAGATGAAGCGCTTGAAGTCTACAACACGCTGTTGGCCGAGCACAAGGATAAAGCGATTGAAGATGAGACCTTACTAGAACAAGCTAAGCTTTTTGAGATTAAAGGTTTGTACGATCTCGCAGCGCAAAATTACAGGCTCATTTTAGAAAAGCACGGCGACGATATTCTGGCAGACGACGCACATTACCGATTGGGCAATTTATATGCTGACCAGCTGCAACAACCCGAGAAAGCTAAGGAACAGTATGAAAGCATCATCTTTAATTTTGCAGACAGTATTTTTTATGTAGATGCACAGCAAAAATACCGCAAATTAAGAGGTGACGCGATTAACTGATGCGTATCTTTGCCGACCAAAAAAATAATTGACTATGATTATATATAATGTTACGGTAAATGTAGACGACAGCGTACATACAGATTGGTTGTACTGGATTCGTAACGAGCACATCCCAGAGATGCTTGCTACAGGTAAATTTGTAAAAGCCCTGATGACCAAAGTTTTGGTTAAAGAAGAAATGGGTGGTCAAAGCTATTCGATTCAATATACCGCAAAGAGCAAAGATTCTTTAGCACGTTACTATAAAGAAGACGCTCCAAAACTTCGCGAAGAAGCCGGTCGTTTTGGCGATAAAGTACTTATGTTTAGAACCGAGTTAGAGATCATTTCTGAACAAACCGAATTCAAACCGCAGTAAGCTCTTAGCCTACTCGCTTAAATCCTATTGATGAAAAAAAAGTTTACCCGTACCCATAAAAAAGCTGCTTCTGAAGATCCTGTAAAGGCCAAGAAGCATTTGGGTCAACACTTTTTAAAGGATGAAAGCATTGCAAAAAAGATAGCCGAAACATTAAGTTATGACGGTTATTCTGAAGTTTTAGAGATCGGTCCCGGGACGGGAGTACTCACAAAATATTTGTTGCGCAAAGACAGCAACGTAACCGCAATGGATCTCGACAGCGAGTCTATCGTGTACCTTAATAACAGCTTTCCGTTAGAGCATCCGCAACTTATGGAAGGCTGTACTTTAAATGTTGTAGAAGCCGATTTTCTCAAGTTTGATCTCAGCAAATTATTTGGCGACCAAGCCTTTGCGATCACCGGGAATTTCCCGTATAACATTTCGACACAAATCGTGTTTAAAATGCTCGAGTGGCGCGATCAGGTGCCTGAATTTAGCGGAATGTTTCAGAAGGAAGTAGCGCAGCGTATCTGCGAGAAAGAAGGCAGCAAAGCCTACGGAATTCTTTCCGTATTAGCACAAGCGTTTTACGATGCTGAATATTTATTTACAGTACCGCCCGGCGTTTTTAATCCGCCGCCTAAAGTAGACAGCGGCGTTTTAAAACTCACCCGTAAACCCAATTATAAAGACCTCGCTTGTGATCCTGACGCATTGTATAAAGTGGTGAAAATGGCATTTCAGCAACGCCGAAAAACCCTTAGAAACAGCCTCAAGCAATTAGAACTGAGTGATGCCTTTCGCGAAAGCGAGATCTTCAATATGCGTCCTGAGCAACTTAGCGTCGACGCCTTTATAAAACTTACGCAAGACATTACAAACGATAAAGCAGGACGTAGTTAGAAGCTTCTGTGCTTGTACATCGTTTTCGCCACGGCAAGAGGGTAAATGTATCTTAAAGCGCCCTAAATCTGTGTTGACTTTATTTATATTTGCCTGACTCAAAAAAATACAAACCCTCAATAAAGTAGCGACTATGGCTTTTGAACTTACCGAAGACCTTATTGAGCAGATTGAAAACTTTATTGAAGTTGGTGATAACACGAGTATTCTTGCGCTTTTAGAAGAGGTTCACCACGCCGATATCGCCGAAATTCTTGACGAGATCTCTACGGAAGAAGCTACCTATCTGATCAAGCTTCTGGACAGCGAGAAAACTTCTGAAGCCTTGATGGAGCTTGATGAGGATTATCGGGAAGAAATTCTTGACAACCTCTCCCCTCAGGAAATCGCAGACGAACTTAACGAACTAGACACCGATGATGCGGTTGACTTTTTATCTGAACTGGATGAGGACATTCAGCGGCAGGTAATTGATGCGATCGAAGATGAGGAGCACGCGCGCGATATCATTGAGATGTTGCGCTACGATGAGGATTCTGCCGGTGGTCTTATGGCAAAAGAACTCGTACGCGTGCGCGAAACGTGGACGGTTGCCGGTTGTGTGCGTAAAATGCGGGCACAGGCACAAAATGTAACCCGCGTACATTCGGTTTATGTGGTTGACAAAAACGATCACCTTATCGGGAGACTTTCGCTTAAAGACCTGCTTACCGCTGAAGCCAAGTCAAATATTTCAGATATTTATATTCCTAATGTAGACTCGGTAAACGTGCACGATACCGCAGAGGATGTTGCCCGTATAATGCAGAAATATGACCTCGAAGCGGTACCGGTTATCAACGATGCCGGAGTTTTGCTAGGTCGCATTACGGTAGACGACATTCTTGATTTCATTAGAGATGAAGCTGACGAAGATTACCGGATGGCAGCAGGTATTTCGCAAGTTGTAGAAGCCGATGATAATCTTTTAAAACTCACACGAGCACGCCTCCCCTGGTTATTGATCGGGATGTTTGGTGGTCTTGGAGCTGCGAGTATCATTACCGGTTTCAACAGTATTTTTGAAACTTTTCCCAAGCTGCTTGTCTTTGTTCCGCTCATTCAGGCTACCGCCGGAAATGTGGGGGTGCAATCTAGCGCGATCGTAGTTCAAGGTTTGGCTAACGATTCATTAAAAGGCAATATTGCAGGACGTTTACTTAAAGAATGTGCCTTAGCCATTATTAATGGTCTTGCCATTGCAACAGTGGTACTTGTCATTAGCCATTTCTTCTTTGAAACCACCTACTTAGAGTCGGTAAGCATTGGTGTCGCGATAATTGCGGTTATTATTTTAGCAGCCTTGATCGGTACTTTTATTCCGATTGTATTAGACAAGCGAGGTATAGATCCGGCTGTAGCAACCGGTCCATTTATTACAACCAGTAATGATGTCTTTGGTATCCTTACCTACTTTTTAATCGCCAAGCTTATTTTAGGTTTTTAAACCTATTAAATTCTTCTCAAAACTGTTTATAACAGGTACGCACCCTTTATAGTTTCGTATTTTTGCCTAATGATGAATGCAAAAACCTTTAAGCTAAACATTACCGTTCCCGCCGAAGCTATTGACGGCTTAGGCCACGTAAATAATGTGATTTATTTGCAATGGGTTCAAGATGTCGCAGAAGCCCACTGGCAACACAATTCAACCGAAGAAATGCTTGAAAAATACGCCTGGGTCGCTTTGGAACATACGATTAAATATCACGCTCCGGCATTTGAAGGCGAGCAGATCACGATAGAAACCTGGGTCGAAAAGTTTGAAGGTGTTCGTTCTATTCGCCGGACCAAAATCTTTAGACCTTCAGATAACAAAATTCTTGCAACCTCCATCACAAATTGGTGCCTGCTGAATATGCAAACACGTAAACCTATGCGTGTGCCCGAGACATTTACCGCATACTACGAAGAGGTTAATCAATAAGCATCCAACTTTTAACTATGAGAATTCTACATATAGACAGCAACCACGAATTGATGATCGAGCAACTCAAAGCCGCCGGTCATATTAATGATGAAGATTATACTTCTACAAAAGAAGAGATCGAAGCAAAAATCGATCAGTATGAAGGAGTGGTCATTCGCAGCAGATTTAAGATCGACAAGCAATTTCTTGATGCAGCGACCAATCTTAAATTTATTGCGCGCGTGGGTGCCGGTCTGGAAAGTATAGATATTCCTTACGCCGAATCTAAAGGAGTCGCTTTGATCGCCGCTCCTGAAGGCAACCGTAATGCCGTGGGAGAACACGCTTTGGGTATGTTGCTTATGTTGTTCAACAAACTAAAGCAAGCAGATGCCGAAGTACGCTCAGGTCAGTGGAATCGTGAGAAAAACCGCGGATTGGAGCTCGAAGGCAAAACAGTAGGACTTATCGGTTACGGGAATATGGGAAATGCATTTTCTAAAAAACTGAAAGGCTTTGACTGCGAGGTGCTCTGTTATGATATTCGCCCGGATTTAGGCAACGAGAATGCCACTCAAGTGAGTTTAGAAGAACTTCAGCAACGTGCAGATGTATTGAGTTTGCATACACCGTGGACGCCACTTACCGATAAAATGGTAAATACTGAATTTATCAACGGATTTAAAAAACCCTTTTGGCTCATCAATACTGCACGAGGTAAAAGTGTTGTAACAGCTGATCTTACAGCAGCCTTAAAAAGTGGAAAAATTTTAGGTGCAGGACTTGATGTTCTAGAGTATGAAAAACTCTCCTTTGAAAATCTGTTTACAGCTACCAAGCAAATGCCCGAACCACTGCAATACTTAATTCAGGCAGAAAATGTAGTGCTCACACCCCATATCGCAGGATGGACCGTTGAAAGTAAAATCAAACTCGCCCAAACTATTGTAGATAAAATCCTGGCACTACAAACTGTTTAGGAATCCTAACTAAAAGCAATAGCTATCTGATTATCAGATATATTTTATAACTTAGAAGTGAAATTTCACTTCTATGCAACATCTTTACAATCCGCAGTTTCAAAATCAGGATCTAGCCGCTCGATCTGCTGCTGCATTTGACAAACTCGCTGATGCTTTTAAAACCATGCAGTGGGCAAGTCAAAAAGAAAATGGCTTCTCCCCGCTTCAACAAAAATTGTTATTCTTTATTGCTTATCACGGTCCTTCTGAAAATACCGTAAGTCAACTGGTTAAAGAATTTCAAGTTACCAAAGCAACGATTAGCGATTGTGTCAAAACGCTTGAACAACGCAAACTGCTCACCAAAGTTCTCAATTACAAAGACAATAGACGTTTTCATATTACGCTTACCCAAAAAGGAAAAGAAGTCGTTGCACAACTTACCGAACCTGCGACAACACTTTATGAAGCTTTAAATACCGAACATACAGAAGATTTAAAGCAACTCTACAATAGTTTGTTTTCCATACTATCTAAATTGAACAAAGAAAATACTGTCGCTTTAAGCAGATCGTGTCAAGATTGCAAAGCCTATCGTTCAGATGGTATCAATCACGCCTTTTGTATGGAATTACGCGTTCAATTACCCCCGGAAAATCGAAGAATAGATTGTCCTAAACATCAACCTAAATAATACATTATGAAAAAAAGAGTAACCGGATTGGGCGGATTTTTCTTTAAAACCCAAAATCCAGATGCAATTAAAGCCTGGTACAAAACACATTTAGGAATTCCTACAGACCAATATGGCTGGACGTTCTGGTGGCGTGATGAACATGGAAATAAATGCTCAACACAGTGGAGCCCCTTTCAGCAGGATACCTCCTATTTTTCTCCAAGCGAGAAGCAATTCATGATGAATTTTAGAGTAGAAAATTTAGCCGAATTGCTAGAGGTTTTAAAACAAGAAGGTGTCGAGATCGTAGGAGAAATGGAAGAATATGATTACGGTAAATTTGGCTGGATCTTAGACCCGGAAGGCAATAAAATCGAACTATGGGAACCGGTAGATACGTCATTTTTAGATGATAGTGAAGAATAATCTCCCATATTTCTAAACCATGGATCTTCTAATTCGACCATTTAAGCCTGAGGATTATCCTGAAGTCGCTAAAATCTACCATGCAGGAATCGACACCCAAATAGCAACTTTTGAGACAGAGGCCCAGATTTTGAAGCCTGGAATTTACGCTTTTGCAAGGTTTGTAGATTAGTTGCGCAGTTTGATAATGAGATTGCCGGCTGGGCAGCGTTGAGTCTGGTTTCTAAACGGCAAGTGTATCACGGGGTTGCTGAAGTTACGGTGTATGTCGCGCCGCAACATCAAGGTAAAAAAATAGGTTTTCAATTGCTTGAGGCACTAATTCAAGCGAGTGAACAAGAAGGCTTTTGGACGCTAACTGCACATATTTTTCCGCAGAATAAAGCCAGTATTCACGTACATCAAAAGTTAGGCTTTAGACTTTTAGGAATCCACGAAAAAATCGCTAAACGCAATGGTAAATGGCAAGATAATGCGCTTTTAGAACGCCGAAGTACTAAGATTCTTTAGCGGACTCGTCTTCGTTGCGTGCCTGCTCCAGCTTCTGTTCTAATTCGGCTTGAAATTCCTCAAGAACCGGCTTTACGGTACTTTCAGGAAGATCTTCGATCTTGATATACATTAGCCCATCTATAGCATCATTAAATAATGGATCCACATTAAAAGCAATCACTTTTGCATTCTGCTTGATGTATTTTTTGATCAATACCGGGAGACGTAGATTACCGGTTTCCATCTCTTCAATGATCTTATCAAACTTGTTCAAATCTGCTTCGGTCTCGTCAAAAACAAATTCTTTATCGGCATCTTTCAGCTTGACCTTAAATTCCTTTTTCGGTCTGATGTATTGTGCGATATACGGATCGTAATAGTGCGAACGCATAAATTCGATCATCAGCGACTTAGAAAAATTTGAAAACTGATTACTGATACTCACGCCACCAATAAGGTATTTATGCTCAGGAAAACGCAAGGTGGTATGTACAATTCCGCGCCACAATAGAAAGAGCGGCATTGGCTTTTGTTGATATTCTTTGATCACAAATGCACGGCCCATTTCAATACTTTCACTCATCATTTTATGCAGCTCAGGCTCAAACCTAAATAGGCTTTGTAGATAAAAACCGTTAATCCCATGTTCCGGCATAATATGGGCTCCAAGTCCCATTCTGTAGGCTCCAGCGATTTTTTTACTGTCTTCGTCCCAAAGGAATAAGTGATGATAATGATGATCGTAGCGATCAAGATCTGTAGGCTCATTGGTCCCCTCTCCCACTTCTCTAAACGTGATCTCACGCAAACGCCCAATCTCATTTAAAATGTTGGGAATGATCTCTGCGGAAGCCAAAAACACCTCATAATTTTTGCTCTGCAACAGCCTTTTCTCGTTCTCACGAAGACTATTCACCTCCTGCTCAATAAGTTCGGCCTTGACTTCGTTGGCAATTTTCTTAGGTTCTTTAGGGGTTTTTAGAGAATGTGGAATTGTGCTCAAAAGCGACGATTTCTTCTCGAAGGTCTTCGCCAGAATATAGGTTTTACGTCTTAGAAATTCCGTAAAATCTTCTAAGCTTTCGTGCTCTTTTTGCGCTTTAACCGAAATCGGATTCCCGATACGCACGTGAATGGTACGCTTTTTCTGCGTAAGCAATTCCGAAGGAAGTTTAGCCGTACGCAGCGTATCGCTGATGCGTGAAAGCTGATAGAACAGCCTGCTATTTTTAGCGTGAAAATAAATAGGAACTACAGGAACTTCTGCACGTTTGATGAGTTTCATTGCAGCCTCTTCCCAAGGTTTATCAATGATAAGCTTATCATCCTTATATGTAGAAACTTCTCCCGCAGGAAAAATCCCTAAGGGATGCCCGTCTCTCAAATGCCTGATCGCCTGTTTGAATCCGGCGATACTCGATTGCGCATCCTTATGATCTTCAAACGGATTTACCGGCATCACATAAGGCTTTAACGGCTTGATACGATGCAAGAGAAAATTAGCGATGATCTTAAAATCAGGACGCTGCTCAATGAGTAGTTTAAGCAATAAAATCCCGTCAATTCCTCCTAACGGATGGTTACTGATCGTGATATAACTTCCTGCTTTGGGCAGGCGTTTTAAATCTTCTTCGGGGATATCAAAATCGATCTCAAATTCATCTAAGATCGCATTTAGAAATTCTAGATCGCTTAAGTGCTTGTTGCGATCGTAGATCTCGTTGGCTTTTGAGATCTTAAGTACTTTCATCAAGGTCCATCCCATAAACGTACCCGCAAAACCAAATTTATCTACATTGATCGCCTTTGCAACTTCTTTTGCGGTAACTAATCCCATGAATTCCTTGTCTTCAAAAAACCTTTACATCAGGTAAAGATCGTAAGTTATAATTTGTTAGGTTCTTGTTTTTGCAATCGCATAAACCCACTTAGTAAGTAGGAAACAAAGATAGCAAAAAAGGCTGCAAGCACGTTATACAGTTAACAACTGAACCGTATTTTGCATCACCTGTTTTAAAAGAATTTTTTTGTCTTTTTCAAGCGATTTGAGCGCTTCTTCTGTGGCGTGACGCAAGGTATATAGCGACACATTCTCGTGTACCGTCACTTTAAAATCGGCACGCAGTTTGGCGACCAGCGCATCTAGATTTTTATATTTATTATCTACACACACCGAAAAACTAATCGCCGAATTTTGAATCAAATCAACTTTCATCTTATAGGTGCCTAAAAGTTTAAAGATCTCGCTGATGTTATCTTCAGCCATAAACGAAAAATCCAATGAGGAAAGCGCAATAAGCACTTGATTGGTTTTTCTGATATAACACGGAACCAACGGTTCTATTAAATTCCCGACACTCACCTGAGTTCCTGCTTCCTGCGGATTCAAGAAGGATTTCACAAAAAGCGGAATTTCTTTACGCTGCAACGGCTGAAGCGTTTTAGGATGAATTACTGAAGCGCCGTAGAACGCCAACTCTATTGCTTCTTGATAGGAAATAAAATTAAGCAACGTCGCGTTTTCAAAATAGCGTGGATCTGCGCTCAATACACCGGGAACATCTTTCCAAATGGTAACGCGCTCAGCATTTAGACAATAGGCGATAATCGCAGCAGTGTAATCACTTCCCTCTCTGCCTAAAGTGGTTGAAAATCCGTTTGGGTCTGAAGCGATAAAACCTTGCGTAAGCTGAATTCCTTTTTTGGGAACCTTTCTACTCAAATTGCGCATAGTTACTTCCCAGTTCACTTTTCCTTCGCGATAATGCGTATCGGTTTTAATGTAGTCACGCACATCGTGCCAGGTAGTTCTATATCCTTCTTTTTCCAAAAATGCATTAACGATCGTAGTGCTTAATAATTCTCCATAGATCACCACTTGATCGTAAACAAAATTATAGTCGGGTGATTTGTTGCGCTGCAAAAAGCCTTTCAACTCCTCAAGCAGTGCTTGAATCTTTTTAAAGACCGGAGCAGCAGGGTTTTCAAAAAGTTCTAATGCAATGTTGTGGTGAAACGCTTCAACGGTTTCAATGGTATCGGTTTTTAAAGAAGCTTCAAAATAAGCAGCTACCACATCCTCAAGCGCATTGGTTATTTTACCCATCGCCGAAATCACGATCACCAGATCCTCTACTTGCGTTTGTTCTAAAACCTTGACCAGATTTTTTACACCCTCTGCATTTTGAACTGAAGCACCACCAAATTTATATACCTGAAAACCCATGCAATCTGTTTAAGCTAAACCTTTTTTGCTCAGAAACGTTTTCATCGCTTCGGTATCCATTTGTACCGTGTTCCATTCTTTCATCACATTTGCTCCTGAAGCTTCATAAAAATCAACCGCCGAAGTATTCCAGTCGAGCACTACCCATTCTACGCGTTTGAGACCTAGCTCATACGTGTACTTGATCACTTCGGTATACAGCGCCATCCCTAAGCCTTCGCCACGATACTGCTCGCTCACGATGAGATCTTCAAGATGTACCGTACGCCCCTTCCAGGTTGAAAAGCGATAATACACCAATGCGATGCCCAGGATTTCGCCTTCCCGTTCTGCAACAAAACACGTAAAATCGGCATTGCTTCCGGTACCGTATGCGATAAGATCATCTACCGTTACCTCAACAGCATCAGGCTCTTTTTCATAAATCGCCAGTTCTTTTATAAGGCGTAATACTTGAGCCATATCATCGGCTTCCGCTTTGCGAATTGTTGCTTCCATATTAAAATGTTTCTCTGTTAAATATACAGCTTAAGAAGCGAATCAACCACCACAAAAACAAAAACCCATCGCTTTTACGATGGGTTTTAAAAAACGTATGTGGTTTCTTAATTCTTCTTATCTAAAAGGTATAGATAATCATCAAAATCGATTCCTCCTTGAAAAATCTGAATAGAACGCTCGATTAAAACCTTGGCACGCTCTGCGCTAAAGCCAAGACCTATCGCATATTTCTCGATTAAGAAACGCTCGTGATCATCAATGGTATGATCTACAAAAATCATTCTGAACAAATCGTGTAAACGCTCTAAACGCTTTTCTGAATTGTTAGGTGGGTTTATAGGGTATCTGCGTGCATTCTCAACGATATCAACATATTCGGTCTCGTCGATGTCTAGTTTTACTGCAAAACGCTTTAAAAGTTTAGTTTCTTCAGCATTCAACTCGCCGTCTACCGTAGCCATATTTGCAATTGCTGCAAAATGCCCAAGGTTACGTCTATGCTCGCCACTATCAAATAAATCTGTAAAAGACATGGTTAAAATTTTAAGTCGTCAAAGATAATTATTTAAGGCTCTTTTTAAAATTTAAAATTCAGTTTATATCAAACACCTTCTGTGTTTTACGCCATCCTTTGGCAACCCCTAAAAACACTAAGCTTTCTTAAATCCTGCTAATGTTTTCTTAATCGGTTTACGGCTTAAAATTCTACTTTATACCTTTAAAATTCAATCGTTTGAATCTTAAAAGCTCCAATACCATTAAACCACCACTTCTTCAATTTAACGAAAAGGGCATTTATTGCGCTGCGGCAGATGTGTATCTCGACCCCTGGAAACCGGTCGAAAAAGCCATTATTTCTCACGGCCACGCAGATCACAGCCGCTGGGGGCACAAAGCATACATTACCCATCATATTAACGTGCCCATAATCAAACACAGGCTGGGCGAAATAAACGTAACCGGTAAGGAATGGGGCGAAACCTTTAAGATTAAAAATGTAAAATTCAGTTTGCATCCTGCAGGTCATATTATTGGCAGTTCGCAAATTCGCGTAGAACATAAAGGCGAAGTCTGGGTATTTACAGGCGATTATAAAACCGAAGATGACGGCATCGCCACTCCTTACGAACCCATCAAATGTCACACCTTTATTACCGAATGTACCTTTGGACTTCCCGCTTTTAAATGGCGACCGCAAAGCGAAGTGTTTAACGATATCAACACCTGGTGGTCAGCTAATAAGGCTGAAGGTAAAACCTCTGTGATTTTTGGCTATTCTCTAGGAAAAGCACAGCGTTTATTACGGTATCTAGATACAGATATTGGTAAAATTTATACCCACGGTGCTATTGAAAATATGACGGAAGTAATACGACCGCTCAGCACTATGCCAGAAACCACGCGCGTCACCCGCGAGACCAAAAAAGAAGAACTTCTGGGAAATATTGTGGTCGCTCCTCCCAGCGCACACGGCAGTACATGGATTCGTAAAATGGTGCCTTATGTTACTGCTTCGGCTAGTGGCTGGATGACCTTTAGAGGAGCCCGAAGACGCCGGGCGATCGATAAAGGTTTTGTCCTGAGCGATCACTGTGATTGGCAAGGATTATTAGAAAGTATTGAGGCTACTGGTGCCGAAAAGATCATCAGCACGCACGGCTATACCGATATTTTCACTCGGTATTTGCTGGAGCAAGGTTATGATGCACGTACCGAAGCGACACAATATGAAGGCGAATTAGGAGAGGAAACTGAAAAAGAACAGGAATGAGAGCATTTGCCCAACTTATTAAAAAGATAGACAGCACCAACAAAACCAACATCAAGGTTGATGCCCTCACCGAATATTTTAAAGTGGCTCCGCCGCAAGACAAAGTGTGGACGATCGCAATACTTTCACACCGCAGACCTCCCCGACCGGTAAATACAACCTTACTGCGCACTTGGGCTTCGGAGTTGGCAAACATTCCCTTGTGGTTGTTTGAAGAAAGTTACCACATCGTAGGCGATCTCGCTGAGACGATTGCTTTGGTCATTCCCGCTTCAGAAGAAAGTACCGACAAAAGTCTCACCCAGTTTCTGGAAGAAATTATCGCACTCAAGAAAAAACCCGAAGAAGAAAAACGAGCTTATCTGCGATCCAACTGGACCGACCTCAACTATTATGAGCGTTTTGTATTTAGCAAACTCATTACAGGAAGTTTTCGCATTGGCGTGAGCCAGAAATTGATGACGCGTGCGCTCGCAAAGGCTACCGGCATTGACGTTGATATTTTGGCCTATAAACTTATGGGGAATTGGGATCCCAAGACCATAAGCTTTCAAGAGCTTATTTTAGAAGAAAACAAAGCAGATTACCTCAGCAAACCGTATCCGTTCTACCTCGCTTACGCAATCGAAGATGAGCCCGAAGATTTAGGAGATGTGTCTGAGTGGTTTGCAGAACATAAATGGGACGGCATTCGCTCGCAAGTGATCATTCGGGATAACGAACTCTTTGTATGGAGTCGCGGTGAAGAATTAGTTACCGATAAATATCCTGAGTTTGAGGCTTTGGTCGAAGCCTTGCCTAACGGAACCGTTTTGGATGGTGAAATTCTTCCGTTTAAAAATGGGGTGATCGGCACCTTTAATGATTTACAAACGCGTATTGGTCGTAAAAATGTTTCTAAAGCATTGCTCAAAAAAACGCCGATAATCCTCAAAGCTTATGATATTTTAGAATGGAAAGACAAAGACATTCGCGATCTGGCTTTCGCCGAAAGGCGCAAAATCCTTGAAAAATTATATAGCGAAGTTAAAACGGAATCGCTGCCGCTGCATCTTTCTGAAACTATGGAATTTGACACCTGGGAAGCTGCGGCTCAAGAACGCGAACGCAGCCGCGAAGTCATGTCTGAAGGTTTGATGCTGAAGCGAAAAGATTCACCCTACCTAGTAGGACGTAAAAAAGGAGACTGGTGGAAATGGAAGGTAGAACCCCTTACCATTGACGCTGTACTCACCTATGCGATGCGCGGGCACGGCCGTCGCAGTAATTTATTTACCGACTACACTTTTGGTCTTTGGGACGATAACAAAGAAGAACTTGTCACTTTTGCCAAAGCGTATTCCGGCCTTACTGATAAGGAGTTTCGCAGTCTCGATGCGTGGATCAAAAAGAACACTTTAGAACGTTTTGGTCCTGTGCGCAGCGTGACTCCGTATCACGTTTTTGAGATCGCTTTTGAAGGCATCGCCCCTTCCAAACGTCATAAAAGTGGAGTTGCAACCCGTTTCCCAAGAATGCTGCGCTGGCGGAAAGATAAAAAAATAGAGGATGCCAATACCCTTGAAGATTTAAAACAATTGATCCCAAAGCCTGAGAAATCTAAATAAGGAAACATTTGAAATTTTAACTTTAAAAGGATTAAACGCTCTCCTCCTTTTCAAGGAGGAGAATGAATTTGCCAAAGGCAAAGAAAGAGGTGGTAACAGGTTGTTTAAAATGAAAAAACAAGTACATAATTTAAAGGAACTCGAATCTCAACGAAAGTATCTAAGGTCTAATTTAACAGCGGCTGAAGCTTATTTATGGAACTATTTAAAAAAATCTCAACTTAATGGAAGAAAATTTAGAAGACAACACAGTATATCACATTTTATCGTTGATTTTTATTGCCCGAAAGAAAAATTGATCATAGAACTTGACGGACAACATCATTTAAGCTCTACCGCCATGGAGTACGATGAATTCCGCACAAAGAAGTTGAATGATTTAGGTTATACTATAATTCGCTTTGAGAATAAAATGGTGTTTGACCTTTTACCAAGTGTTTTGAAAGAAATCGAGGATAATTTTAAATGCTAAATTAAATCAATGTTATTGGCGGTAATGAAACCACCCCGTCGCGATTTAGATCGCGACACCCCTCCTAAATTTAGGAGGGGAGCCATAACAATCTGAGTCCAGTTCAAAACCCATCTGCTATTCATAACGAAATGACCCACAAACAACTTCATAAACTTGCCACTAATTGGTTTAAGGATCAAGGGTGGAAACCTTTTGCCTTTCAGGAAGAAACTTGGAATGCATTTTTAGAAGGTAAAAATGGATTGCTGAATGCACCCACAGGTAGCGGAAAAACATACGCCTTATGGGTAGCCTTCGTATTGGATTATATCAAAAACAATCCCGATTATAAAACCAAACACAAGCCCGGTCTTAAAGCGATTTGGATCACACCTCTTCGCGCGCTTTCTGTTGAAATTGCACAGGCAGCCCAACGTTTTGCTGATGGTTTGGATACCCAACTAACAGTTGGGATTCGCACCGGTGACACGCCTCAAGCCGAACGGGCGAAGCAAAAAAAGAAAATGCCCGATTTGCTGGTCACCACTCCAGAAAGTCTTCAGTTATTGCTGACTTCAAAAGGATATGACAAGGTTTTTAAAAACACTACTGCTATCGTTATTGATGAGTGGCACGAACTTTTAGGAAGCAAACGCGGTGTGCAAGTAGAGCTCGGTTTGTCTCGCCTCAAAACGATCGCGCCGCAGTTGCGCATTTGGGGTGTTTCGGCAACTATAGGGAATCTAAATCAGGCACGCGAGGTGCTTCTGGGACCCGAATCTCAAGCATTTAAAAATTCTGCATTAATCAAAGCCAATCTTGGAAAAACCTACAAAGTAGAAAGCATCATCCCGGAGACTATGGAAAAATTTCCGTGGCGTGGGCATATGGGTTTGCATTTGCTTGAAGAGGTGGTTCCCATCATCAATAATAGTAAAACCACTTTGCTTTTTACCAATACCCGGGCGCAATGTGAGTTGTGGTTTCAAAAACTGATGCATAAACATCCCGAATTTGCCGGCGAGATGGCGATGCATCACGGCAGCATCAATAAAGAAACGCGATTGTGGGTTGAAGAAGCCATTCGCAACGAAAGCCTTAAAGCCGTGATTTGTACCTCGAGTCTAGATCTGGGCGTTGATTTTGCGCCGGTAGAAAGTATCATTCAAATTGGTGGTCCAAAAGGGGTTGCGCGCTTTCTACAACGTGCAGGACGCAGCGGTCACCAGCCCGGTAAAGAAAGTGTGATCTACTTTTTACCTACGCACGCCATCGAGTTGATCGAAGCTTCAGCACTGGGAAAAGCGGCGATCAATCAGGTCGTTGAAGATCGTATTCCGTATTTGTTGAGCTTTGATGTATTGATTCAGTATTTGACGACTTTAGCAGTTTCAGACGGTTTTTATCCTGCGGAAATTTATCAGGAAGTCAAGCAAACCTTCTGCTTTCAGGCAATGTCAGACGAGCAATGGCGATGGATCTTAAATTTCATCACAAAAGGCAGTCAGTCGTTGCAAGCCTATGATGAGTATAAGAAAATTGAGATCGAAGAAGACGGAAAATTCAAAGTAAACAGCAGATCGGTAGCGATGCGCCACCGGCTACAAATTGGTACCATTGTTGGCGATGCGGCGCTTCAGGTAAAATATTTAAAAGGTGGCTACATCGGTACAGTCGAAGAATGGTTTATCTCTAAACTAAAGCCCGGCGATGTCTTTACTTTTGCAGGAAGAAATCTCGAACTCTACCGCATTAAAGGAATGCAGGTTTTGGTCAAAAAAGCCAAAACCAAAAAACAAGCGCGCGTGGTAAGTTGGATGGGTGGCCGACTCACATTATCTGCGCAAATGAGCGAATTGCTGCGCGAAGAGTTGTACTCGGCAAATCTTCCTTTGGAAGAACAAACGCGCGAACTGCAAGCCCTCAAAGATATTTTTGAGCGGCAACGCGTAGAATCTATCGTACCGACTGATGATCAATTTTTGATCGAAACCTTTAAAAGTCGGGAAGGTTATCACCATATTTTTTATCCGTTTGAAGGGCGTTTTGTACACGAAGCTTTGGGCAGTTTGCTCGCCTATCGCATCAGTTTGCTGTCGCCCATTACCTTCAGCATCGCTTTTAACGATTATGGTTTTGAAATTCTTTCTGATCAACAAATAGATATGCAGCAAGTGCTCGACAACGACTTGTTTACTTCGGCTTATTTATTTGAAGACTTGCAGAAAAGCTTAAACAGCACAGAAATGGCCCGCAGAAAATTCAGAGATATTGCGGTGATCAGCGGTATGGTTTTTACAGGATTTCCCGGGAAAATCATCAAAAACAAACATTTGCAAAGCAACAGTCAGTTGTTGTTTGAAGTATTCAGAGATTATGAACCGGAGAATCTTTTGTTTCAGCAAGCCTATCGCGAGACTTTTGAACATCAATTGGAAGAAGGCCGTTTGCGCATTGCTCTTGAGCGAATAGAACAACAAGAGATCGTAGTTAAAAACTGTAAAAAAGCGACCCCATTTTCCTTCCCAATCATCACCGATCGCCTTCGTGAAAAACTAAGCAGCGAGAAGCTTGAAGATCGCATTAAAAATATGCTGAAGTATCTCGATAAATACTAGCAGCACCCTTTCAATCTTAACAAACTTTAGCCTTTCTTTAAATCTAAAATAACAGCTTACAGCCTATAAACACTAGTGTTTATCAGTATCTTTAATATAAAGAAAACTAATCTTTCCGCTTTGCGGAAAACCAAAAAAATAAAGTTATGAAAAGTGTACAACCGTATTTAACCTTTAGAGGAAATTGTCAGGAAGCCTTAAATTTTTATCAGAACTGCTTTGGTGGTCAGATCAAAAATAAAGACACCTATGAAGGCAAAGAAATTGATATTCCCGGAGATTATCGCAACAAATTGCAGCACGCGGAATTAGAAGGAAAAGGCATTCATATTATGGCGTATGACGCGGCACCAGATACACCACTTACTGAAGGAAATCAGGTTCAATTAAGCGTGGATCTAGAGAGTAAAGAAGAAACTGATGAATTATTTGAAAAACTTTCTGCCGGCGGACAAGTAGTAACTCAATTGCAAGAAACCAGCTGGAATGCATACTACGGAAGATTGCGCGATCAATTTGGCGTAAACTGGATGCTGAATTATCAAAAAAATTAAGATTCCATATTCTAGAATTTTTAGAAAAATCTGCTCATCACGAGCAGATTTTTTGTTTTTATAAACAGCCTTTCAATCTAGAAAACTTGAAATTTGCGTTGTAATGACGCAAGAGATCAGCATACAGAAGAATACGTTTACCATGCATCCTTCAGGAGGAATGCTTTGGCATGAGAAGCGCATGCTGTTGATCGCTGATGTACATCTGGGGAAGGTCTCGCATTTTAGAAAACATGGGAGCGCAGTACCGCTAAGAGCGGTTGCTGCTAATTTTGACCAACTCACGCGCGTCGCCGACTATTACCAAGCGCAGTCCATTTGTTTTCTGGGAGATCTCTTTCACAGCAGCTTAAATACCGAGTGGAAACTTTTTGAGAAATGGGTGCAGTCTCGTGATGAAACCTTGATACTCATCGCCGGGAATCACGATATCATTTCGCCTGTAAAGTATGATAATCTGAATATTGATATTTACAGTGAATTTCAATCAAATGGTTTTTTATTAACGCATCACCCTGAGGAGCGTAAAGGCTTTTTCAATTTTTGCGGACACATACATCCCGGAATTCGGCTGGGCGGAATTGGCCGACAAGTACTTAAACTTTCGTGTTTCTTTAAGACTGAAAATCAACTGATTTTACCTGCGTTTGGTACCTTTACCGGAAACTATTATCTCGAACCTCAATCGGGAGATCAGGTTTTTGCAATAACTAAAAATGAGGTAATCCCCATTCAATGAAAAAAAAATTAGCCCTTATCAATTTGATCTCTGTGATTACCGCCGTTGTAGTCAATTATCTATCACAAACGCAACGCTGGAACAATACGACCATTGGCGAGATGAGCGCTAAATATGATAATTTATTCACCCCTGCAGGCTATGCTTTTGCTATTTGGGGTGTGATTTTTTTAGGGCTGATAGCCTATGCCCTTTTCGGAATCAAACGCGCATTTTTTAGTAAAAAAGAAACGCCGCATATTGAGCAAACCGGTTATTGGTTTGCGCTAACCAACTTTTTAAACACGGCTTGGGTTGTTGCTTTTACCTATGACTACGTCTGGCTTTCTGTTTTGATCATCATCGGGATGTTAATCGCACTTTTAAAAATCGTTTTTAAAACCAATATGGAGCGCTGGGATGCACCTATCGAGATCATCGCTTTTGTGTGGTGGCCTGTTTGTATTTACAGCGGTTGGATCGCCGTGGCAACTATTGCAAATATTTCGGCATTTTTGGTTAAGTTAGGATTAGCCGGAAGTCAGTTAACGCAAATCATTTTCACCATGCTTTTGATTACGATCGCGGTTTATATCAATCTTTTAATAACCAATCTGCGCAATATGCGTGAATTTGCGATGGTGGGTGCCTGGGCACTTTTTGCCATTTTTATTCGCCATAAGGAAAGCTTAGAAAGTGTTGCTTATTTTGCTTTGGCAGGCTGCGTCTTACTTGTTGTTACTGCAGGATTGCACGGCTACCGCAATCGAGCTACCAATCCGTTTAATAAACTCAAGCAGCGATTTAACAATTAAGCTGAAAAGGTATTTCTTCTTCGGAAAGAACTTTTATTTTTTTAAGAAAATCTGGATGAAATGGGTTAATAAGTAGATTGTATTCCTGTTCAAAAAACCTTAGTGGTATTCTTGCAGAAGGTACAGCTAAAGCTAGGGATTCTTTCTTTAAAGCCCAATTACTTCCAATTTCCTGAGTACTTCTTGGGTGTGGGCGAAAATCCCAACCTCTTGGCAACTCATTTAAATCTATTCGCTGCGGCTCTGCATCAAGTTCTAATACGGCAATTTTCCAGTTAAAATCAGAAACCGAAGCGCCACGAATAGAAAGATGCTCCATCATTGACACAGACACATAACTACTTGCATAAATGATTGGTGTAAATCCTTTATTCCAGCGTGCAGCAGCCGGACCATAACCTAATGCAGAATATCCTTCTCGATCTATATAAATGCGATACACTTTCATTAAATAATTGCTCCCCAAGCTAGTGCATCTAGTGCCTCATCAACGTACTCTAAACCATTGGGGTCTTGAATCATCTGTTTAGGAATAACATTACCTAAGGCCTGATTGGGAGTTCCCAACCAATCTAGAAATTGCTGTTCTGAACCAAAAATTGAAATACCTTTTTTAATAAGCTCATTTACATCATAGATCATTTTTGAACTTAGCTTACTCAAAATGCCATTATTTGATTTCCAACGCGAAATAGTAGATGGATTAACATCTAGAAAATGGGCACTTTCTTCCTGATTAAATTCAAGAAAATCGAGAACAGACTTTGCTTTTTGGTAAGGTAAACTTTCTTGCCGCCAATAAGCAACAGCCTCTTCTTTCACAGAAGCGCTACTAAGAGACTCTTCAACAGATTTGTAAGATTTCATTGTATTACACATATAATTGCAAATGCAATATACAAAATAATTAAATGCAATTAAACCCTAAACACTTGATAATTAAACACTAGTCCTTTTTAAAGCATAGACTTAATATCATTTGCCCAACTGGGGTAGCTAAAAACCATTCCTTTTAAGGTATTTACCTCAAGCTTGCTGTGCATCGCCATCATAAATAAATTGATGGTTTCCGCAGCTTCACTGCTTAGTAGATGTGCCCCTAGAAGTTGTCCGGTTTTCTTATCAACTAGCGTTTTGTACGCATAATGTGTTTCATTCAAGCGCTTGGCATTATACCAATCTTCAACCGAAGCCGTTTTTACCTCAAAATCATAGCCTTGCTTTTGAGCCTCTTGCTCTGTCAGTCCCACACTCGCCAATTGCGGAATGGTAAAAACTACTGAAGGCGTTGCGGGAACATCGACTTCTGCGCTGTTTCCATTTAAAATATTCTTGGAGACATAATAAGCTTCTTGATGCGCCACCGGAGTTAGGGGCAGATTACTCGTGTCTGAAACATCACCACAAGCATAAACCGAAGGATTTGTCGTGCTTTGCATAAATGTATTCACCGCAACCCCTTTTTTTGAAAACGCCACATTGCCTTTTTCCAGATCGAGTTCGTCTACCGCCGGGACGCGACCCGCAGTATTAAAGATCAATTCGGCTTTCAGTTTTTCTGAATTTCCGTTATGATCTACCGTTAATCTATGGTTTTTGCGCAGTTTTTCGATTGCTTTTGCTTCGGCGTTAAAAAGGAATTTAATCCCAAGTTCCTCCGATTTTTTTTGAAGCTGAAGCGCTAAATCTTCATCAAAATTAGAAAGTATACGCGCATTCACATCAACTATCGTAACATCCACGCCACATCGTGCGGCAATATGGGCAAATTCCATCCCAATATAACCGGCGCCAATAAAGATTATACTTTCAGGTAAAGCTTCGAGCTCGAGAAAATCATCACTGATCAAGGTGTGTTCATCTCCAGGAATATTTAAATGCATTGGAATATTTCCTGTGGCGATCACGATTTTATCGGCAGTAACCGTTTTTCCTTCTACAGACAAAGTGTTTTCATCTAGAAACTTCGGCGATTGATGATACAAGGTTATCCCTTGATCTTTCAGTTTTTCTTCGGTGGTAAACGGCACGGCCCCAGTGAATGTCTTTTTGAACTCCATCAAATCAGACCAACGTACCTCAGGAACTTCTGCAATTCCTTTTCCTTTTAAATTTTGGCTGCGCTCGATAATTTCTGTCAAGCCTACTAAAACCTTTTTGGGGTCACAACCTCGATTGGCGCACGTTCCGCCAAACTCCCGATTGTCTGCAATCGCAACGTTTAGGCCCGCTTCGACCGCATCATAAGCCACATGTTTACCGGCATTTCCGGTTCCTATCACAAAAAGATCGTAGTGCGCTATCGCCATAAATTTTTGATTTTTATAAAGATAAAGGGCGTGCGCCGGTTTTATGTTAGCAAAATTGTAAATCGCTGTTAGGCTTTTGCCAAAAGCAATTTTTGTTACCAAAATGCTAAATCTCAAATCCTGTTTTAAAACCAAGTTTTACGCAGTATCTTTGCCCACCTATGGGTAAAACCACGATCACCAAGCCTTTTTTAGAGTCTGCACAACTGCAAGAACTCGGGAACGCTATTGCCGTTTCTCAAAATAGAATCAATCTCGACGGACTTATAGGTTCGTCGCTTTCTATTGCCATTGCCGAAAGTTTTAAAACTGCAGATAAGCCTTTTCTGGTCATTCTAAATGACAAAGAAGAAGCGGCGTATATTCTTAACGATCTTGAGC
Organism: Leeuwenhoekiella sp. CH_XMU1409-2; assembly: GCF_037029365.1. Taxonomy (NCBI): domain Bacteria; kingdom Pseudomonadati; phylum Bacteroidota; class Flavobacteriia; order Flavobacteriales; family Flavobacteriaceae; genus Leeuwenhoekiella; species Leeuwenhoekiella sp. CH_XMU1409-2. Next base: position 329,402 of record NZ_JAYMEI010000003.1, read on the forward strand.
AATTGGTCAAAGAGGATCACGTGTTGTTTTATCCCGGAAGTTACCGCAGACCTTATCAAATTGAAGAGACCGATAACGCCAATGTTTTATTGCGTGCCGAAGTGCTTAACCGCATTAACAGTCGCAAAAAACCGGCGCTTATTGTCACCTATCCTGATGCGCTTTTTGAAAAAGTAGTCACCCGGAAGGAGCTTGATAAAAGCACGCTTAAGGTGAAAGTCAACGATAATCTCTCGCTGGATTTTGTTAATGAAATGCTCTTTGAGTATAAGTTTAAGCGTGTTGATTTTGTGACCGAACCCGGAGAATTTTCGGTGCGTGGAGGAATTATAGATGTGTTTTCTTTTTCACACGATCAGCCTTATCGTATTGAGTTTTTTGGCGATGAGGTAGACAGCATTCGAACGTTTGATGTAGAAACACAACTTTCTGTTGACAAGATCAACAAAATAAGCCTGATGCCCAATGTAGAAAACAAGGCGCTTCAGGAAACCCGGGAAAGCTTTTTAAAATATATCGCTGCAGATACGGTGATTTTTACTCAGGATATTGAGCAATTGGCTACACGTATCGATACCAATTTTAGCAAGGCGGAAGAAGCCTTTCAAAAGTTAGATAGTGAGATCAAAAGGCATAAACCTTCAGAGTTATTTTGCGACGCTACAAGCATCAAAAAACAACTTCTGGATTTTACACTGGTTCGGGTGAGCGAAGGCTTATCCTTACCGAGCGATAAAGCTTCCGCGAGCATCAATTTCAATCAGCAGCCGCAACCCGCATTCAACAAGCAATTTAATTTGCTTATCGAAAATCTCAATGAAAATCACGAGGCCGGTTACACCAATTATATTTGCTGTGCCAGCGAGCAACAGGCCAAACGTTTTCAGGATATTTTTAACGACGCCGACCTCAACGTAAAGCAGTACGAGACTATTATTATCTCCCTTTACCGCGGTTTTATTGATGACGATCTAAAAATGGTATGTTACACAGATCATCAGATCTTTGAGCGTTATCATAAGTTTAAACTGAAAGACGGCTACGCCAAAAAACAAGCGATCACACTTAAAGAATTGACCAGTCTTCAAGTAGGCGATTATATCACGCATATTGATCACGGGATCGGGAAATTTGGCGGACTCCAGAAAATTGAAGTAGAAGGAAAACGTCAAGAAGCTATAAAACTCATTTATGGCGAGCGCGATGTGCTTTACCTAAGTATTCACTCGCTGCATAAAGTGACCAAATACAACGGCAAAGATGGAAAGCCGCCACAGATCTACAAACTAGGAAGCGCTGCCTGGAAAAAGCTAAAGCAAAAGACCAAAACCAAGGTTAAAGAAATCGCCTTTAACCTCATTAAATTATACGCCAAGCGCCGTCTTGAAAAAGGTTTTGCTTTTGGCCCCGACACCTATTTGCAAAACGAACTCGAAGCCAGTTTTATTTACGAGGACACACCAGATCAAAGCAGCGCCACCGAAGCTGTAAAAGCCGATATGGAAAGTCCGCGCCCAATGGATCGCCTAGTTTGTGGTGATGTAGGTTTTGGTAAGACTGAAGTTGCCATAAGAGCTGCATTTAAAGCAGTGGATAACGGGAAGCAGGTTGCCGTGCTTGTGCCCACCACGATTTTGGCTTTTCAGCATCATAAAACCTTTAGTGAACGACTAAAAGATTTACCGGTCACGGTAGATTATCTCAACCGTTTCCGCACTGCGAAAGAAAAAAGAGAAACGCTTGAACGTCTTGAAAATGGACGTGTGGACATCATCATAGGTACGCACCAGCTTACCAACAAAAACGTAAAGTTTAAAGACCTCGGGCTGTTGATCGTTGATGAAGAACAAAAATTTGGTGTTGCGGTAAAAGATAAACTGAAGACCATTAAGGAGAATGTTGATACGTTGACCTTAACGGCGACGCCTATCCCGCGTACGTTGCAATTCAGTTTGATGGCGGCGCGTGATTTGAGTACGATCACCACACCACCGCCCAACCGCTACCCTATTGAAACGCACATCATCAGACTTTCTGAAGAAACGATACGCGATGCGATCTCGTATGAAATTCAGCGTGGTGGTCAGGTATTCTTCATACACAACAGGCTACAAAATATTAAGGAAGTTGCAGGAATGATTCAGCGTCTGGTTCCTGATGCTAAAGTGGCTATCGGTCACGGGCAGATGGACGGGAAAAAGCTTGAAGAGCTAATGCTGCAATTTATGGATGGCGCTTTTGATGTTTTGGTTTCTACAACCATTATAGAAAGCGGTCTCGATGTGCCTAATGCCAATACGATCTTTATCAATAATGCCAATAATTTTGGCCTGTCTGACTTGCACCAGATGCGCGGACGTGTAGGCCGAAGTAACAAAAAAGCGTTTTGCTATTTCATCACGCCGCCACTTTCGGCGATGACTGATGATGCGCGCAAACGAATCACGGCTTTAGAGCAATTCTCAAGTTTGGGAAGTGGTTTCAATATTGCGATGAAAGATTTAGAAATACGCGGCGCCGGAGATTTATTAGGTGGTGAGCAAAGCGGATTCATCAACGAAATAGGTTTTGACACCTACCAGAAAATCCTCAACGAAGCGATTGAAGAGCTGAAAGAAAATGAGTTTGCAGAGCTCTATGCACACGAGAATGTTGATGACGAAAACAAAGAATACGTCAAAGACACCGTCATAGATTCTGACTTTTCATTGTTGTTTCCGGATGACTACATCAACAATATTACCGAGCGTTTAAATCTCTATACCGAATTAAACAACCTCAAAACCGAAGAAGAACTTGCAGCTTTTGAAGCGCGATTGATCGACCGTTTTGGAGAGTTGCCTAAGCAAGCCGAAGACTTGTTAAACTCGGTGCGTATCAAATGGATCGCTACGCATTATGGCCTGGAAAAAGTGGTGATGAAAAACAAAAAACTCATCGGGTTCTTTATTGCAGATCAGCAGTCTAAATTTTATCAAAGTCCGGCGTTTTCCAGAGTGCTTCAGTTTGTACAAACCCATTCAAACAAGGTCACGCTTAAAGAGAAAAAAACCAGCAAAGGTTTACGTTTGTTGTTGACCGCTGCAGGGGTTTCTTCAGTAGAAAAAGCTTTGGATATCTTAAGACCTTTGATGCCTAAAAAGGTAGAACAGGTTTCAGAATAGGTTAAAACCGATACAGATTCACTAGAATTTTTAAAATCATCAATTCACCTCAACCCGCATTATACTTGAAATGTCGGGTGAATGTCGGGTAAATTGTGTGCCAAAAAATTGGCTGAAATAGGTTGCTGTTTTTAGTATTGCACTGTCTAACATTCTTGTATTTTTAGATGCGCATCACTACAAGAGCAATCTTATGTCACTCATGAAACAACCACAATTAGGGCTGAAAATTTTAGAATTACGTCAGCAAAAAGGATTTACTCAAGAAGAACTTGTAGAACAGTGTAATATTTCGGTGCGCACCATTCAGCGCATTGAAGCCGGCGAAGTTATGCCGCGTGTATACACCGTAAAAACCATTCTCGCTGCGCTAGATCGCGACCTCGACGACTTACAGGAATCTGTTTTTGAAAAGAAAGTAAAGAAGGCTTTTTTCCTTGAAATCGATGACAATAAAAAGGTGTCGTTCTTATTCAACCAGCTCAATCTCGGTTGGGTTGCGGGAATTCTGAGTATGCTCTTATTGGTTTTTCAACTTATTGAAGAAACCACTTTTCTTGCCACCGGCGGTTATTATTTTGGCGAAGTATTCTATGTTACCATCACCATACTTGCCGCCATCGCTTTTGCGTTGCATATGCGCGCTTTTGTTTTGATCGGCGAATTGTTTAAAGCCGGCTTTCTAAAAACCAGTGCGCTTATCGCCATTGCGATCAACACCTTGATCGCGATCTACTCGATCGTTGATCTCCATTTTCAATACATCAAGCTTGAAGCTTTTGCATTGATCTACAGCGTGCTTTTTGGAATTGTTTTTATCTGTATGGGAATTGGGCTTTATAAAACCAATCATCTTGGCCAGCTGCCCAAAGTAACCGGGATAATCACTTTAATTTTAGGATTTATGTTCTTAACCGTAATCATGGTGGCCATTGCCGGTCCTGCAAGTATTCTAGTTCAAGGACTTTATGTAGCGATTATTTTGAGGGCGATAGCGACCATAAAACAACAAATTACTGCGGAAGACTAACTTTTAAAAAAGAGGAATCAACTCAAGTTTGATTTCTCTTTTTAGGTTTTAGAGATGTTCTTTCTGATTACATTTTGAACTACTCCTGCTACCGTATTCTCGTTTATATTTTTTGATAAACAATAGTTGCTAGTAAGCCATTCTTCTAATTTCTTAGCTCCTTTGCTCGCGTTACAAGAAGTACAACAGAGCGCAATATTATCTGCTGAGGAAAGATGAATATCATTAATTATATGTTCCCAAGATGGCTTAGTTTTTCTTGATACGTGAGTGATTGAAAAATCAACGCCGCAATACACACACGTTTTATCACGAATTAAAACCAATTTTTCAACGTCTTCCGGAATACCCCACTGATTAGCCATAATAATGTCTTAGAAATAATAAAACGCATCTTCAAAATGCTCCAGTTGTTCTTGGGTTTTATTTTTTAAAACAGCGATCACATCAAAACGAACTTCAAGATCCAGATCGTTTGAGATGATGTATTCGTTGGTCGCTTTTACCAGCAATTTGATCTTTGCCGGCGTCACAAAATCTTGTGGATCACCAAAAAAATCAGAATTACGGGTTTTGACCTCAACAACGACCAATTGATCGTCTTTTAGCGCGATAATGTCCAATTCGGCTTTATTGAAAAACCAATTGCGTTCTAATAGTTCGTACCCCTTTTTCTCGAGATAGTTCGCAGCATATTCTTCACCCCATTTCCCGAGTTCGTTATGGTTCATAAGCCTTATTCCAATTGATCAAAATAGAGTTTGGCACCACGCTCATTCACCTCAAGTGAAGCGCTTCGGCCCAAAATAAGCGCGCGATTATCCTTTAAATGCCCCGCCGGAAAATCAAAACATACCGGGTAATCGTATTCTTCAACAGCATCCATAACTATTTCCTGGGCCGTTTTCCCAAAAGGTGTAGAATTGTCGTGCATACTGGTAAGTCCGCCTACCACCAAGCCGCGTATATTACGCAGCATGCCGTTGCGTTTTAAATTGACCATCATTCGGTCTACGTGGTATAAATATTCGTCCAGGTCTTCAAGAAACAAAATCTTGTTGGTCGTATCTATGGCAGAGTGGCTTCCGCAAAGCGAATATAAAATAGAGATATTTCCGCCTACTAGTTCACCTTTTGCTGTTCCCAATCGGTTTAAAGGAGCACTTTCAATGTGATAATGTACGGGCTTACCAAACCAGGCATTTTCAAGCGTTTGTTTGGCAACAGCAGTATTGCGACCTATTCCCACAGGCATAACTCCGTGAATGGTTTCAAACCCTAATTTGTGAATTTGAGAATGCAAAACCGTCACATCGCTATATCCTATGATCCATTTAGGATATTTAATGAATTTATAAAAGTTGATCTCATCGATGATACGCACCGTCCCATAACCTCCTTTTGCACACCAGATCGCGTTGATTTCTTCGTCGTCAAGCATCGCTTGTAAATCTGCTGCGCGCAATGCATCAGAACCACCGTATTGATGGTCTGAAGCACCAATGGTTTTTCCTAAAACAGGTTCTAGTCCACAGGCTTCTAAAAGCGCAATTCCTTCTTCCAGATCGTCACGGTCTACTTTACGTGCGGTACATACAATACCAACTTTATCTCCTTTTTTTAAATAGGGCGGGGTCAACATAAACAGCTAAATAGTGCCTAAAGGCTTTAATTTTAAATCGTTAATCAAGAAAAACAACTACTGCAATCGCCGATTAGTTTGTCAAAAAGCCACAGAAAACACAGTATTGTTTTAAAATGTAATATACCAATATACGCACTAATTAAATGAAGTGCCAGTCTGGTTTTGTTTATATGCATAAATGGTATCTTTGCCGCTGAAATTTTATTCGCATTATGAGTCCGAAACGATATACGATTACCGCCGCATTACCTTATACCAATGGGCCAATTCACATTGGGCATTTAGCCGGAGTTTATGTTCCTGCAGATATTTATGCCCGCTACCTGAGAGGGATGGGTAAAGATGTCGCATACATCTGCGGTAGTGATGAGCACGGTGTTGCCATTAGCATCAAAGCCAAAAAAGAAGGAATCACTCCGCAAGAAGTGGTAGACAAATACCACAAGATCATCAAAGATTCTTTTGAAGATTTTGGGATTTCTTTTGACAATTACTCGCGCACTTCGGCACAAGTACATCACGATACGGCTTCAGAATTTTTCAAAACGCTTTATGCAAAAGGTGATTTTATTGAAGAAGTGACCGAGCAGCTTTTTGATGCCGAAGCCAATCAATACTTAGCCGATCGTTTTGTAACCGGAACATGCCCAAAATGTGGTCACGAGGAAGCGTATGGTGATCAGTGCGAGAATTGCGGTTCTTCTTTAAATGCAACCGATTTGATCAATCCGAAATCAACCATTTCTGGATCAAAGCCGGTTTTAAAAGAAACCAGACACTGGTTTTTACCACTGGATCGCTATGAAGATTTTCTAAAAAAATGGATTCTTGACGGACATAAAAAAGACTGGAAACCGAATGTTTACGGCCAATGTAAATCGTGGATCGACGAAGGTTTACGTCCTCGTGCAGTAACCCGCGATCTTGATTGGGGAATTCCCGTACCGGTAGATGGTGCTGAGGGTAAAGTGCTTTATGTATGGTTTGATGCCCCAATAGGCTATATTTCTTCAACCAAAGAATGGGCTGCGCGCGAAGGCAAAAACTGGGAAGACTACTGGAAAGCAGACGACACTAAGTTGGTACACTTTATCGGGAAAGACAATATTGTTTTTCACTGTATCATTTTCCCGAGTATGCTGGAAGCCGAAGGAAGCTATATTTTACCAGATAATGTGCCCGCAAATGAATTTTTGAACTTAGAAGGCAACAAGCTTTCTACTTCAAAAAACTGGGCGGTTTGGTTGCACGAGTACCTTGAAGAATTTCCGGGGCAGCAGGATGTGTTGCGTTATACGCTTACGGCCAACGCTCCAGAAACGAAAGATAACGACTTTACCTGGGCAGATTTTCAAGCCAGAAATAACAACGAGCTGGTTGCTATTTTCGGAAACTTCATCAACCGCGTGGTGGTGTTGACCAATAAATACTATGAAGGGAAAATTCCGCAGGCGCTTGATTTTAATGCTGAAGACGAAAAAGTCTTAGCCGAAATGAAAGCCTATCCTGCAGTGATCGCGAGTTCTATTGAACGCTACCGTTTCCGCGAAGCGCAAAACGAACTGATGAATGTTGCGCGCTTAGGAAATAAATACCTGGCTGATGCAGAACCTTGGAAAACCTTCAAAACCGATCCTGAGCGCACCAAAACGGTAATGTACATCGCATTGCAAATTGCAGGAACCTTAGCTGTTTTGAGTGAACCGTTTTTACCACACACGGCAAAAACACTCAAGCAAATGCTCAATATAGAGAGTGAAGATCCGCTTATGCAACTTCCTGAGCCGTTGAGCTGGGAGGTTCTTGGAGAGAAAATAGATTTACTTCCTGTAGGGCACAGCATCAACAAAGCTGCACTTCTATTCAGTAAAATAGAAGACGAGCAAATACAAAAACAACTTGACAAATTAGAAGCGACTAAAATGAGCAATCAAGCCGAAAACACTCCGGTAACCACACAAAAGGACACCATCGAATTTGATGATTTTACCAAGTTAGATTTACGGGTAGGAACTATTCTGGAAGCTGAAAAAATGGCCAAAACCAAAAAGCTTTTAACCCTAAAAGTAGATACTGGTCTTGATGTGCGCACCATTGTTTCTGGTATTGCAGAAAGCTTTAAACCGGAAGACATCATTGGTAAGCAAGTAACCGTTGTAGCTAATTTGGCTCCGCGTAAACTTCGCGGTGTAGAAAGCCAGGGAATGATCTTAATGACCGAAGATAAACAAGGAAAACTCGTGTTTATGAATCCTGATACCGCCGGAGTAAAGAACGGTGAGGTTGTGAGTTAATGTCTCGATCCAATTTTTATAAATTTTAAAAGGGAGGTAGTAATTTTACTTCCCTTTTTTTAGTATTATTCTTTTTATGACAGCACTCCTCTCCTACCTAAAATCTTCGACCAATCTTCCGGAAACGGGCATCAAGAATGTGTTGCAACTTCTTGATGAAGATGCGACCATCCCCTTTATTGCGCGTTACCGTAAAGAACGCACCGGGAATTTAGATGAAGTGCAACTGGGCGAAATTGTAAAGTTTAAAGAGCTATTTGAGACTTTAGAAAAGCGGAAAGCTACCATTCTGAAAGCTTTAGAAGAGCAAGAGGTCTTGACTGCAGAACTTCAAAAGCAAATAGAAAACACTACAGATGCTACTGCTTTAGAAGATCTATATCTTCCGTATAAAAAGACGCGTAAAACCAAAGCAGATACCGCCCGTGAGAACGGTCTAGAACCGCTCGCCAAAATAATTATGGCGCAAAACACGCGCGATCTGGAGCAAGCTGCCGGAAGGTTTTTGAACAACGAAGTAACTTCCATAGAAGAAGCACTTGAGGGTGCTCGACACATCATTGCAGAATGGGTGAATGAGCGCAGCGATGTGCGCAACTATTTAAGAAACCAAATAGAACGTTACGCACAGATTACTTCTAAGGTAGTGAAGTCTAAAAAAGACGATGAGAAAGCGCTTAAATACAAAGATTATTTTGATTGGGAAGAGGCCTTAAACCGCATTCCCTCGCATCGCTTTCTGGCACTTTCTCGTGCGGCTGATGAAGGTTTTGTTCGTTTAAAGCTGGATATTGATACCGATCGCGCTTTAGCGCATATCGCCAATAGAATGGTCAAATCACGCGGAGACTGTGCTGAGCACATTGAGCTTGCCATTGCTGATGCTTATAAACGTTTGCTGTTTCCGGCGTTGAGCAACGAGGCTTTAAGCATTGCTAAAGAAAAAGCGGATGCAGAAGCGATTAGTGTTTTTGCAAAAAATTTACGCCAACTGCTTCTAGGTTCGCCACTTGGCGAAAAACGTATTCTTGCGATTGATCCGGGTTTTAGAACAGGTTGTAAAGTGGTTTGTCTTGACGAAAATGGCGGTTTACAGCATAATGAAACCATTCACCCACATCCTCCTAAAAACGATACTAAAGGTGCGATGCGTAAGATCAGTTTTCTGGTAGATGCGCATAAGATCGAAGCCATCGCCATAGGTAACGGGACCGCCAGCAGAGAGACCGAGCAGTTTATCAAGCGCATGCAATTTAATCGGGATCTTGAGGTATTTGTGGTGAGCGAGGCCGGTGCAAGTATTTATTCGGCTTCAAAGATCGCGCGAGACGAGTTCCCCAATTATGATGTGACGGTGCGCGGTGCGGTTTCCATTGGTCGCCGACTTGCAGACCCGCTTGCGGAGTTGGTAAAAATCGATGCGAAATCCATTGGCGTGGGACAGTACCAACACGATGTGGATCAAACCAAATTGAAAAACGAACTCGATCGCGTGGTAGAAAGTTGTGTGAACACGGTAGGTGTAAACATCAACACCGCCAGCATTCCGTTGCTGAGTTATGTTTCTGGAATTGGATCAAAACTGGCTGAAAATATTGTAACCTACAGAGATGAAAATGGTGCTTTCGCTTCGCGGAAAGAAATTTTAAATGTTCCGCGTTTGGGTGCGAAAGCTTACGAGCAAGCCGCTGGCTTTTTACGTATCAAGCATGCTGAAAATCCGTTAGATGATTCGGCTGTGCATCCTGAGCGTTATGCTTTGGTTGAAAAAATGGCTAAAAATCTGAAGCTTTCCGTAGCAGAATTGGTCGGCAATAAAACTGTGATCAAAGAATTAAGTCTCGAGGATTATGTTTCTGATGAAGTGGGCGAACTTACCTTAAAAGATATTCTAGACGAACTCGAAAAACCTGGTTTGGATCCACGAGAACCGGCAAAGGCCTTTACCTTTAATCAAAACATACATAAGATCGAAGATCTTGAGCCGGGTCAATTACTTCCCGGGATCGTGAATAACATCACCAACTTTGGCGCCTTTGTAGATATCGGGATCAAAGAAAGTGGACTGATTCACATTTCAAATCTCGCTGACGGGTACGTAAGTGATGTAAATGCCCACGTGAGTTTGCAAGAACAGGTCGTGGTTAAAGTGCTTGAGGTAGACATTAAACGTAAGCGCATTCAACTTAAATTGCATAAACTAAATACTTAAATCCATAAACAATGCTTATCTTATTACGATAAATAATAGTTTATTTAACTACTATTAAGTATTTGATATAATCGTAATCTCTAAGCAATGGGTAAAGCGCTTCTCCTTTTCATTTTCTCCTTCTTCTTAACATTAAATATATATAGCCAATATTCACTTGAGAAGCTTAGTAATTTAATTGATTCTCAAACGCAACTCCCTGTTGAGACGGCTTATTTACATTTAAATAAAACAAGTTATATTGTTGGTGAACAAATAGGGTTCAAAGCTTATGTACTAGATAGGAAATCGCTTAAACCTTCAAGAAACACTACTAATCTCTATGTTCAAATCAAAGATGAACATAGTAATGTTATAAAAGAGAAAATGCTCTTAATTGAAAATGGTGTTTCTCAAAATACGTTTCAAATAGACTCTTTATTTTCTACAGGCACCTATTCTATCACGGCGTACACCAACTGGATGAAAAATTTTGATGCTCATAATTACTTTATTCAGCAACTTCAAATTTTTCCTCAAAACCACGAAATTACCGAAAGCAATACTACCTTTTCAAAAAAACCAGACATTCAATTACTCCCAGAAAGTGGTCATTTTCTAAGCGGAGTTGTTAATACTGTTGGCATTGTTGCCAAAGATGGCCAAGGAAGAGGAATTCCTAACTTAAATATTGAATTGGAAACTGATGAAGGAATTACTATTGCAAAAACCACTCTAAATCAAATGGGGCTAGGACGTATTGCCTTTATTCCTTCTAAGGGAAACAGCTATACCATCAAAACATTTTTTGCAGGAAAATATTATGATTTTAGAGTTACTCCGACGGTAAATGAAGAAGGAATAACTCTATCTGCTTCAGAATATAAAGGAAATCTAAATGTAGCCGTAAATACCAACTCAAACACGCTTAAAAAAATTAAACAAAAGCAATTCTATCTAACATTAAAATCAAGAAACCGAAGCACTGCACTCTCATTTAATTTTGAAAATAGAAAGACAGTCCCTATTGCCTTCCCTCTAGACTCACTTTCATCTGGCATTCAAGTACTAACAATATTTAATTCTAATTTTCAGCCTTTAGCCGAAAGACTTTTTTTTAATTATCAAAATTTACCACTTAAAAATCTTGAAAAACATCAATTAACATCAACAAGCGATTCTTTAAAAATTAAGTTTTCAAATATTTCATTGGAACAAGACAGCTTAAGTGCTAGTATCGCGTTACTCCCGTCAAATAGTATTTCTTACAATCCAGAGAACAGCCTGATATCCCAAGTTATGTTGCAACCTTACATCAAGGGCGATTTAGAGAACGGCAATTGGTATTTTGATAACACTTCAAAAAACAAACGCATAGAATTAGACAATCTTTTGCTTACACAGGGCTGGAGTAGTTATAATTGGGAAAACATATTTAAAAAGGATCAAAAGTATGAATACAGCTTTGAACAGTATACCACACTAACTGCTCAAATAAACAATAAGCCTAAAAAAAGATTAGGCCAGAAATATCTATTACACGCCACCTCAACAAACATCCCTGCATACTCTGATATACCATTGGATAAAGAAAGTTTTAAAGTAGAAAACTTTATCCCTATGGAAGGAGATAGCCTTTATGTATCGCAAATACTTCCTAATAAAAAACTACAACCCGCAGAACTTTCCTATACTATCTACCCCTCAAAAATCCCAACCTTTAATATCCACTATGATCTCAATCCTAAAACAAAAACAAAAGAATTTATAAATACAGATGTAAAACCATTTGTATTAGAAAAAGATGTTGAAAAACTTGACGAAGTAGTTGTCAAAAGTAAATTGGATAAAAAAATAATTAGAACTAATAAATTAGAGGCTCGTAGTTTTGGCGATATACATATCCTTACTCCAGAAGACAAGATTTATTATAATACTCTAGGTGACTACCTTATGACCAAGCCTGGTATAGAGGTGCAACAAGATTTTGGAAAAAAAATGACCGTAATAAACTTAAGGAGTAAAGTTACCTTAAGCAAATCAAAGGCACCTGGCCAAATGCAATTTTATATTAATGACATGCCTGTTTACAGTAGTGAAATGCTCATTACTCTTCCTTTTAATTTTATAGACTATATAGAAATCAATCGTTCGGGTCTTGGTGAAAGCAGTATGGCTGGAGCAGGTTCTATAAAAATCTATATGGACTATAGTAAGAATTTTATAGATTATCTTGATGTTCCTGTCGCTCAAAATTTCAAATACCCTCTATATTTTTCAAAAGAGAAAAAATATTACGTCCCTAAATATCAAAGTAATACTGACGAATTCTTCCAAAAATTTGGAGTCATTGACTGGAAAGGAAACTTAGAAACAAATGATCGCGGGGAGGTGGTAATTACGATTAAAAAACCGGCAGTAAACTTTAGATATTTCATTCAAGGAATAACTTCTAATGGGCAACTAATAGATACACAAAAAGAAGTTATATTGTATGAGTAGAATACTCTGAATTTTAAATGCTGAAAATCGCCTATCACCCTATTTATAAACACCCCTTGCCAGAAGGACATCGGTTTCCGATGGAAAAATATGACCTACTCCCAAAGCAATTGCTTTGCGAAGGCACCTGTACTGAAGCTAATTTTTTTGAACCCGGCTTTCCTGAGGAAAAATATCTTACCGCGGTTCACACCCAAGAATATGTCACCGATCTTAAAGCCCTTAATCTGGACCGCAGGGCGATTCGAAAAACGGGATTTCCACTCTCTCAGGAGTTGGTAGACCGCGAGCAAATTATCGCTCAAGGTACAATGACTGGTTGCGAATTTGCTTTAAAATATGGGATCGCCTTCAATATTGCGGGCGGCACACATCATGCCTATTCGGGTCATGGCGAAGCTTTTTGCCTACTTAATGATCAAGCGATTGCAGCACGGTATCTTCAGTCAGAAGGCCTGGCAAAACAAATTCTTATTGTTGACCTAGATGTACATCAAGGCAATGGTACAGCTGAGATTTTTCAAGACGATCCTTCGGTATTTACGTTTTCTATGCACGGTGCTGGAAATTATCCCTTTAAAAAAGAAACTTCAGATCTTGATATCGCCGTTCCGGATAAAAGTGGTGACGCAGTTTATTTAGAAAAGCTGAAAGAAACGCTTCCCGGCCTAATCGCTCAGGTGAAGCCCGATTTTATCTTTTACCTCAGCGGCGTAGATATTTTAGAAACCGATAAACTAGGTAGACTATCTTGTACGGTTGAAGGTTGTAAAGAACGGGATCGATTTGCCCTGTCTTGCTTTCGCGAAAGCGGAATTCCGGTTCAGGTGAGTATGGGTGGCGGCTATTCTCCCGACATCAAAGTCATTATCGAAGCTCACGCAAACACCTATCGCCTGGCTCAAGAACTTTTCTTTTAAACGTAAATAAGGGTGATTTCCCCCATTTTACCATAAAAAATTGGTTTGTAAGGTTTTATCATTATTTTTGTTAAAACTATTAACAATTTTGAACATGAAAAAATTACCACCTTTTTTGCCCTTTGCCTTTTTGCATTTGCATTCAACGCTTGTGATGCAATAGATGATTTGACTGAATTTGACGCAGATGAAACAATTATTAAGGATCTTACCATCACAGTTGCTGAAGGAGAAACTACTTTTTCTGAATCAGTAAGTATAAGCATTGATAATGAAGATGTTCAAGACAACTTAGACAAAATAGAAAACGTACAAATTGAAAAACTTACCTATCAAATTATTAGCGTAAGTGGTACTGAAGATGTTATTGCTAGCGGAAGTTTTAGCGCTGCAAGCAGCTCCTTTCCTTGGTTTTCTTATTCTGATGGTGATACTGTAAATTTAACCGCCGCTGCTGCTGCTGGAACAGTTTACGAAATTGAAGTAGACCAAACTTTTGTAGATGCTTTTGAAGCTGACTTGAGAAATGGTGCAACTGCAACTTTATCAGCTTCAGGAACCGTATCTGATGCTCCTGTTACTTTTGTTGTACGCATCACGGCCGACGTAAAAGTTACCGTAGACGCGATATAAAAAAGAATGAACTTATAAAAAAACCCGGTGCCAATGCACCGGGTTTTTTTATGCAAATTTCACACAAACAGGTAAGTACAGGGAACTCCCTTTAACTTTATCAACTATATTAGGGAGCATTTTAAACGTAATTTTCATGTCTAAATCTGAAAAATCTAAAGCCTACTGGCGCGAAAACAAGAAATATCTAGCCATTTTACTCAGCATTTGGTTTGCGGTTTCCTTTGGCTGTGGCATTCTTTTTAAAGACTTACTCAATCGATATAGTTTAGGGGGTTTTAAATTAGGATTTTGGTTTGCACAACAAGGAAGCATCTATGTTTTTGTGTTGCTCATCTTCGTTTATGTCTTGCTCATGAACCGGCTTGATAAAAAATACGGCTATAATGAGTAAACTACCTCAGGGCAAGCTTCGGAGTATTAAACCCTTTGGCGGTGCCAATAAATGCCTTCACCATCTATTTAAGCAGATTCTTGCTGCAAATTAAACCATCACATTATGAGCGTTCAACTTTGGACCTGGATTTTAGTAGGCATCACCTTTGCCTTATACTTTGGAATTGCTATTTGGGCTCGGGCCGGCTCTACCAAAGAATTTTATGTCGCCGGTGGCGGCGTTTCTCCATTAGCCAACGGAATGGCCACCGCAGCCGACTGGATGAGTGCGGCCTCCTTTATCTCGATGGCTGGTATCATCTCTTTTGCGGGTTATGACGGCTCGGTGTATTTGATGGGTTGGACCGGCGGCTACGTGCTTCTCGCACTTTTGCTGGCTCCGTACTTGCGAAAATTCGGGAAATTTACGGTTCCTGATTTTATTGGCGATCGCTACTACTCCAACACCGCGCGTACCGTAGCGGTGATCTGTGCGCTCATCGTTTCCTTTACCTATGTTGCCGGGCAAATGCGCGGTGTGGGCATTGTATTTTCTCAGTTTCTTCAGGTTGAAATCACTACCGGTGTGATCATCGGAATGGCGGTGGTTTTGGTTTTTGCTTTTTTAGGCGGAATGAAAGGAATCACCTATACTCAAGTGGCGCAATATTGCGTGCTCATTTTTGCCTTTATGGTTCCTGCGATTTTTATTTCGATTCAAATGACGGGAAATATTATTCCTCAAATCGGAATGGGAGGTCGTGTTGAGGATGGCACCTTTCTTCTTGAGAAACTAGACAATCTACACACCCAGCTCGGTTTTAAAGAATATACTGAAGGCACCAAATCAACTTGGGATGTCTTTGCGATCACCCTCGCATTGATGGCAGGAACTGCAGGTTTACCGCACGTGATCGTAAGGTTTTTTACAGTACCTAATGTAAAAGACGCCCGTAAATCAGCCGGACTCGCACTTTTACTTATCGCGATTCTGTACACCACGGCACCAGCGGTTTCTGTTTTTGCACGTACTAACCTCATCGAGACGGTAAGCAATCAAGAATATGCATCGCTTCCTGAATGGTTTAAAAACTGGGAAAATATGGGGTTGATAGCCTGGTCTGATAAAAATAAAGATGGAAAAATTCAATATGTAAATGGTGACGCCACCACAGGAAAACCGGAATTCACCGAGGCGCGTGGCGCCAGCGGAGAACGTATCATCACTAACGCTTCAGCTGAAACAAATGAGTTGTACGTAGATCGGGATATTATGGTACTCGCCAATCCTGAAATTGCTCAACTTCCGTCTTGGGTGATCGCCCTCGTGGCAGCCGGTGGTCTGGCAGCAGCGCTTTCTACAGCGGCAGGTTTACTTCTTGTAATTTCAACTTCGGTATCTCACGATTTGATCAAAAAACAACTCAAACCCAATATTTCAGAAAAAGGCGAATTGCTTGCCGCACGTTTAAGCATTTTAGTTGCTATCATCGTTGCGGGATTATTTGGTATTTATCCGCCGGGATTTGTCGCCGCAGTGGTCGCATTGGCTTTTGGGCTCGCTGCAGCCTCCTTTTTCCCCGCAATCGTGCTGGGGATTTTTGATAAACGTATGAACAAACAAGGCGCCATAAGCGGAATGATCGTGGGCACCCTATTGATGCTTTTTTATATGATTCGGTTTAAAACCGGATTGATAGGAGTTCTTGAGCCGCTTCCTGCTTCAGAATGGTGGTTTGGTACTTCTCCAGAGGGTTTTGGAACGTTTGCGATGTTGATCAACGTGGTCATTTCGGTCACCATAAGCAGGCTTACTCCTGCTCCGCCAGAAGACGTGCAAGAGATCGTTGAGCGTATACGCATCCCTAGTGGTGCCGGCGAGGCCCAGAGCCATTAAAATAATAGAAGTTTAACGCATTTTTATAAAAATTTTGCAGCAACTGCAGAATTGTTCAAACGCAAACCGATAACGATTTAGTAATTTTAAGGATGATTATCTAAGAACAATCCTAATTCAACCATGAGTAATTATCACATAAAACATTTAGAAGAATATTTTCAAGTCTATCGTAAATCTGTTAGAAACCCGGAAAGCTACTGGGAAGAAATAGCCGAAGAACATTTTTTATGGCATAAGCGTTGGGATAACGTACTGAGTTATGATTTTGACAAACCCGAATTTAAGTGGTTTGAAGGTGCCCAACTGAATATTACCGAAAACTGCATCGACCGTCATTTACGCACCCGCGGAGATAAAACAGCGATTCTTTTTGAGCCTAACGATCCTAAAGAAAAAGCACAACATATCACGTACAACGAATTGCACAAGCGTGTTGCCCAAATGGCAAATGTGCTTAAAGCAAAAGGAATTAAAAAGGGAGATCGCGTGTGTATTTACTTACCTATGATTCCTGAGCTTGCGATTTCGCTATTGGCTTGTGCGCGTATTGGCGCCATACATTCTGTGGTGTTTGCAGGCTTTTCTTCAAAAGCTTTAGCCACACGAATCAACGATTCTAGCTGTAAAATGGTGATCACCAGTGACGGTTCTTACCGCGGAAGCAAAACCATCGATCTAAAAGGTATCGTTGATGAAGGTTTAAAAAGCTGCGAAAGCATAGAAAGTGTTTTGGTGGTTAAGCGCATCAATTCTGATATTCATATGGAAGAAGGCCGCGATCATTGGTTACAGCCCTTGCTTGATGAAGCTGAAGAAACCTGCGCTCCTGAGATTATGAATGCCGAAGATCCGCTGTTTATTTTATACACTTCAGGTTCAACGGGAACTCCAAAAGGAATGGTGCATACCACGGCAGGTTATATGGTGTATACCGCATTTACCTTTAAAAATGTATTTCAGTATCGAGAGGATGATATTTATTGGTGTACTGCAGACATCGGGTGGATAACCGGACATAGTTATATTGTCTATGGTCCGCTGGCGAATGGTGCAACAACGGTAATGTTTGAAGGTGTGCCTAGTTATCCTGATCACGCACGTTTTTGGGAAATCGTAGAAAAGCATAAAGTGACACAATTTTATACCGCGCCAACAGCCATCAGAGCCTTAGGTAAAGAGAATCTGGATTTTGTAGAAAAACACGATCTATCTTCTTTAAAAGTACTTGGGACAGTAGGTGAACCCATTAATGAGGAAGCTTGGCACTGGTACGATGAAAATATTGGGAAGCGCAATTGCCCCATTGTAGACACCTGGTGGCAAACCGAAACCGGAGGAATTATGATCTCGCCTATTCCGTATTCTACTCCGGCGATACCAACCTTTGCAACACTTCCGTTACCGGGGATTCAACCGGCCTTAATGGATGAAGAAGGAAAAGAAATTAAAGGAAATCAAGTAGACGGCAGACTGTGTATAAAATTCCCTTGGCCGTCTATGGCCCGTACTATCTGGGGCAATCACCAGCGTTATAAAGACACGTATTTTTCTGCCTTTAAAAATATGTATTTCACCGGTGACGGGGCGTTACGCGATAGCGTGGGCTATTATCGAATAACCGGTCGTGTGGATGATGTGGTCATCGTAAGTGGTCATAATTTAGGCACCGCGCCAATTGAAGACGCCATTAACGAACATCCGGCGGTTGCAGAAAGTGCGATTGTGGGGTATCCTCACGAAGTAAAAGGAAATGCGCTTTACGGTTATGTGATCTTAAAAGAAACCGGGGAAACCCGTAATCAAGACAACCTGAGAAAAGAGATCAATCAAATGATTTCAGATCGTATTGGACCTATTGCCAAACTGAATAAAATTCAGTTTACTAGCGGATTGCCCAAAACCCGAAGCGGGAAAATCATGCGTCGTATTTTACGTAAAATCGCCTCCAACGACACCTCAAATCTTGGAGATACCAGTACGCTATTAAATCCTGAAATCGTACAGGAAATAATGGACAATGTGATTAAGTAAACTACCTTAGGGAAAGCCTCTGAATATTAAACCCATTGGCGATGCCAATAAATTTATTGCTAATAAATCTTTATAAGCCACCCTTATTTTAAAACGGGTGGCTTTTTATTTTTCTTAACTAATTTGTCTATTTTTAGAACTCATCTAATCACTATTTACTTTGGAAAATTTAAGCAACCCACAACCACCCAAAACCTGGCTCGTTGAATCTATTTTAGCAACTGTTTTATGCTGCTTACCTTTTGGAATCGCAGGAATCGTAAATGCCGCAAAAGTTGAATCCCGCTTTTATGCTGGTGATATTGAAGGCGCCAATCGCGCTTCGAGAGAAGCTAAAAAATGGACTATTGTAAGTGCAGTAGTAGCACTTGGATTGGGCTTTTTATATTTTATCTTAGTGCTTATTGGTGTTGCAAGCAGTCAGTTCTAAAAAGATTCTGTTTAGCGGATTAGCACTTTTAGTAGTCGCTTTACTTTATCTCTATAAAACGTATAATCCTCTTGAAGTAAGCTTTTTTCCTAAGTGTCCATTTCACGCTTTAACCGGATTACTATGTCCGGGGTGTGGTTCTCAAAGGGCTTTGCATCATGTATTAAATGGGAGCTTAAGTGCTGCTTTTAGAGAAAATGCATTATTGCTGATTGCCATCCCGTATATGGGTTTTGGTATGTATCTGGATTATCGTAAACCTTTACCACAAAAATTAGCTCGACATAGAAAAACCTTTTTCGGGCTTACTGCTATAAAGATCATCTTAGCCATTGTGATCTCCTTTTGGATCATTCGGAATTTGATATAAAAAATGCAGTGGCTTCATTCTTTATAGAAAAAGCCACTGCATTTTTTACTTTAGTCTGATAAGCAAACCTACTTCCCCAGCATCAACAATTCGTTGCAGACAATTTCGGTTAAATAGCGTTTTTCGCCTTGTTTGGTCTCATAGCTGCGCGAGGTAAGTTTTCCTTCAATAGCAACTTCTTTTCCTTTGGTTACATAGTTTTCTATAACCTCAGCCGTTTTTCCCCAGGCAACCACATTATGCCATTGGGTATCGGTCACGCGCTCGCCTTTATTGTTTTTATAGGTTTCATTGGTTGCAATACTGAATTTTGCCAGTTTCTTACCCGAATCAAGATTCACGATTTCAGGATCATTTCCTAGGTTTCCGATCAACTGTACTTTGTTTCTTAGCGTACTCATAATTTTAAATTTTTGGTTAAACAGTTAATGATTAATTACACTGCAAAGATGAAATGAGCACCAAATTATATTCGGTTAAGAAGTAGTTACTTTCGTTTATAAATGTTTGTAAGCGTTTGTAAACTTTTAAAGCCGTTGTTTTCTAAAAATTAAGAATCAATACCTTACTAGTAATTTCGACCTATTTCCCCTGCGAAAAGGGGAAATACCCTATTGACCTTCTCCGCTATTCACAAGAAATTGCAACAGCTCTAAACCAGAGGTTTTGTGCTTTGAACAGCCAAAATCATTTCAGTATATAAACCAACTAACAAAACATCATGTTTGCTACATTATTCAAATCCAGAACGACTCCATTTCAAAAAAACGCTTTGATTGATGATGATTTTTTTAATGAATTACGCAAACAAGAATACAGCCGTCTTGACGAGCAACAACATATTTATCTGGATTATACAGGTGGTAATCTTTATGCTTCCAGTCAAATCGATGCGCATCACACGATGTTGAAGCAGCATACTTTTGGCAATCCACATTCTACAAATCCTACCTCTATGCACGCTACCCATCTGGTAGAAGAGGCAAGACAGCGGATCTTAGCATATTTTAATGCTTTTGATAATTACTACTGTGTTATTACTCCAAATGCTTCTGGAGCGCTAAAGATCGTAGGCGAGTGCTATCCTTTTGAAAAAGATTCTGAATATGCGTTGTTTGCAGATAATCACAACTCAGTAAATGGAATTCGAGAATACTGCAAAACCAAAGGCGGCACACACCGATATATCCCAATGCAACTTGAAGATTTAAGAGTAGATTCTCAAGTATTGGCAGAAGTACTTGATACTCCTGACAAAGGTGTAAAACGGCTCTTTGCTTACCCGGCTCAATCTAATGTTTCAGGAGTACAACACGACTTAAATTGGGTTAAGTATGCTCAAGATAAAGGATGGGATGTATTGCTAGACGCTGCGGCTTATGTCCCGAGTTCGCCCTTAGATCTACAACAAATACAGCCAGATTTTGTGTCCATTTCGTTTTATAAAATTTTTGGTTATCCTACCGGCTTAGGTTGTCTTTTAGTCAAGAAATCAAAATTCAATAGGCTGTGTAAGCCTTGGTTTGCAGGCGGTACTGTAACACTGGCCAGCGTTAAATCGCCGCATCACTTTCTGGCTCGCAATCACGAACGTTTTGAAAACGGAACACTCAATTACCTTGATATCCCGGCCTTAAAAATTGGTTTAGATCATATTGAGCGCATTGGCATTGAGCGCATTCACGCGCGTATCAATGCCCTTACGCAATACCTTTTTGACCAACTAAAAACACTTAAACACCCTAATGGTTTGCCACAGCTTAAAATTTATGGACCTGCAACCCGAGAGCAAACCGGCGGAACACTTATAATGAACTTTTTTGATGCTCAAGGTCGCACCATTCCCTTTGAAGAAATAGAACAAAAAGCCAATGCTTGCAAGATTTCTTTACGTTCAGGATGTTTTTGCAATCCGGGTATCGACGAGATCAATAACGACCTCACTCCAGAGGAATTAAGCGATTTTTTCACCTCGAATCTTCAAGGTGGTTATCGTGAGATCATCAATGCATTACAAAAAATGCGCGGAGCTACGCGAATTTCGGTGGGCTTAGCTACTACCAAAGCTGATCTGGATTACTTCATCAATTTTGTAAAGAAACTCAGCAATTAATTTGACTGAACGCATTCTTAAAAGTGCTAAATTCAGGCAACGAATACTTGTGTGCTTATGTCTGAAATAGATCCTTTAAAATATCCTGTAGGGCTTTTCCTGAAACCGGAAGCCATCACTGCAGAACATCTGACGGCTTGGATCGCTACAATTGCTGAATTCCCACAAAAGATAGCAGCATTAACCGAAACTCTTACTGAAGAAACGTTGACTAAAACTTACAGGCCTGATGGCTGGACAATCAGGCAGCTAGTACATCATTGTGCCGACAGCCATATGAATGCATTTATTCGGTTTAAGTTGGCACTTACTGAAGAAGCGCCTAAGATCAAACCTTATTTTGAAGATCAATGGGCCGAATTGCCCGATACGCGATCTGCTGCCATCTCCTCCTCATTAAAATTAATTGAAGGCTTGCACGCACGCTGGACAACGCTCCTTCAATCTTTACATTCTGAAGATCTCAATCGAGAATACATACATCCGGAACACGGCAAACGCTTCAGTCTTGGGGAAACCATTGGGATGTATGCCTGGCACTGTGAGCATCATTTAGCACATATAGCGATAGCGCTTAAAAACTAGAAATTCAGTATCTTAGAAAAGTTTTGGTTTAGTTAATTAGAGCATATGCAAAAAACTTGTCCGGAGTGTGGAGATAAAATTATAGGCAGAGCAGATAAAAAATACTGTAGCGATGCCTGCCGCAATGCCGCTAACAACAAACTCAACAGCGACACTAAAAACCTAATACGCAATACTAACAATCATCTGCGTAAAAATTATCGCATTTTAGAAACACTCAATCCCGAAGATAAAACCAAAACCACGCGCGACAAGCTCGCTTCATTAGGCTTCGATTTTAACCTGTTCACGAGTATTTACACTACAAAAGCCGGTACCGTTTATTACTTTGTTTACGATCAGGGCTATTTGCCATTGGAAGGTGATTATTATGCTTTGGTAAAACGCAACTGATTACTTCCAGGTATTTCCTCGAAGTTTCAAGGCGGCTTTAATCACATCCATCTGACTGATCTGTCCTACCAATTTTCCGTTTTCGACAATGGGGAAACGTCTGTGTTTACGCTCAATAAAAAATCGGGCTGCATCAAAAACATTCATATTCCCGTCAATGGTTTCCACGTCGATTGCCATATTTTGGCCTACAGTAGCATTATCCATTGGTAAATTGTGATATCTACTGTCTGAAATATGCTTGATACAATCTCCCTCTGAGATCACGCCAAGCAATTCGTAGTTCTCATTAACCACCGGCGCTCCGGAAATACGATGCTTGATCAGCTTTTGCATCACATCCATAACCGATTGATCTGGGGTAAACGTGATCAGTTTGGTCGTCATATAATCAGACACTTTGATATTGACTTCTTCGGCAACGACTTTTGATCGTTTACCCATAAAACTCTTGATTCCCATACGCTTATATTTTAGACTCTTTAAATTAGAAAAATTATTTGAATAAACGAAAACGTTTGCATTAAGTAATATTCATCTTTAAGTCGCCTTGTACAAAACCAAGTTTCCCACTACCTTTAGCTTAACTATACCGCACCTATGAAAACAACCTACGCTGCCGTCCTTTCCTTTTTAATGCTTTTAGGGCTTGTTTACTTTAGCTTCTATACTCACAAACCGCAACAGGTTTCTGATCTTGATACTCCAGAAACCGAATTTTCTACAGCCCGAGCCTTTCAACTTTTAGATTCGATCGCTCAAAAGCCTCATGCGGTAGGAATGCCGGCGCATCAAGAAGTACAAGACTTTATAGTTGCCAAGCTAGAAGACTACGGCCTTGAAATAGAACTTCAAAGCGATTTTGCCTATAAAGCAGGTTGGGGCGCGCTGAGCAGAGCCGAAAATATCATTACCCGAATTCCCGGTACGGGTGAAGGTCAGACCTTACTGGTCATGTCGCATTACGACAGCGCACCACATTCTGCCTCAAAAGGTGCCAGTGATGCCGGAAGCGGTGTGGCTACCATTTTAGAAGGTATTCGCGCATTTTTAGCCAAAGGCGAAAAACAAAAAAATGATATCATTATCCTTTTTACCGATGCGGAAGAATTAGGGCTCAACGGCGCCTCTGTCTTTGTAAATAAACATCCCTGGGCAAAAGAGGTTGATATGGCATTAAATTTTGAAGCGCGCGGAAGCGGTGGATCTAGCAATATGATCGTAGAAACCAATGGCGGTAATGGCGAATTGATCAAAGCCTTTGCTGAAGCTAATCCGTCACATCCCTTTGCAAATTCGTTAATGTATAGCATTTATAAACTGCTACCCAACGATACCGACAGCACCGTACTGCGCGAAAATGGAGATATTGACGGTTTCTTTTTCGCCTTCATCGGTGATCATTTTGACTATCATACAGCAAATGATGTTCCCTCTCGATTAGATCCTGAATCGTTAGAGCATCAAGGCAGCTACCTTACTGCATTACTGGAGCATTTCAGCAACGCTGATCTCGATTTAAAGGCAGACCAGGATTATATCTACTTGAACGTGCCCATAATCAAAATGCTGTATTATCCATTCAGCTGGATTTTTCCTATGCTTATTTTAGGCTGGATTCTGTTTTTTGTGGTGCTTATTTATGGCTTGCGCAAAATGTCTTTTAAATTTATTGAGGTTTTCCGCGGGTTTCTACCATTGCTCATTTCGCTTGTTCTTGCTTATGTTATCAGTTTAGGCTGGAAGCTAATTTTAACTCTTGACCCGAAACAAGCCGACATTTTACAGGGTTTCCCATACAACGGCTATGAACTTCTTGCCGGTTTTGTTGCTCTTACCCTCGCCCTCGTATTTTTTATATACAAATTATTTTATCGGCCTGATAGTGCAGCGGCGCTTAGTTTTGCACCCCTATTTTTCTGGTTAATGATTGCAACCGGAGTTGCCTTTTATCTTCCGGGGGCTTCGTTTTATATTATTCCGGTTTATTTTGGGCTGCTTTCAGTTTATTTACTTATAAAATATTCTAAACCGCAATTCTTTATTCTAACACTGCTTTGCGCTCCGGCTCTTTTTATTATCACGCAATACATCAAAGAATTTCCGGTTGGGCTTGGTTTAAAAATGCTGGCTGGAGCAACCCTCTTGACGGTGTTGCTTTTTGGCCTGTTGCTTCCGGTAATTGGGTCTTATAAGATTAACGGTAAACTAGCCGGCCTCTTTGCTTTAGTAAGTATCGGTGCCTTTATTGCCGCCTATGGCAAAGCCGATTTTACCGAAAAACGTCCTTTTCCTACGAGTCTTAACTATGTTTATGATGTAGAACAAGAACAGGCCTTTTACGCGACATACAATACCCAACTCGATCCCTGGCTACGTGAGATCCTTGTTGAAAATGCAACTGATGATACCCCTTTAGAGGTCAATCCACCTTCTGGTAAATACGGTAGTCAGTACAATTTTATCACCGCAGCGCCTAAAAATTTTGTCGCTCCGTCACAAGTCTATACCGAAAAAGATACGGTGATCAACGGCGAGCGTCGTCTTGATTTTGTGATCTTTCCGCAGCGTAACGTAGGCGATATGATCTTGATGTGTCCGCAGGGCACGCTTTTTAACCGACTCAGTTTTAACGGACAGGAAGTGCTTCCGCGAAGCGGAGAGACGCATCCGCTAGAAAACCGCAATAGTGATTATTTACTAAATTATCGCCTGGCAGACCGCGAACCTCTGGAAGTTCATTTAAGCATTGCTGAAGACGCAGCTCTAAGCTTTACACTCTTTGATTATAGTTACGATCTTTTAGAAAACAGCAGCTTTGACCTACCTTCGCGTCCCAAGAACAGTATGCCGATGCCTTTTGTAAATACAGATGCGCTAGTGACCAAACAGCACATTCAGTTTTAAAGCTTCGGAAAAATTTGAGCTATGAGCACGATTGCAATCGCAGGATTAGGTTGGTTAGGTTTACCGCTGGCCGCACAATTACAAGAATTAGGACATCAGGTTAAAGGTTCGGTCACTTCAAAGAATAAACAGGCTGAGTTGCGTAACCACGGCTTAGAGGTTTATCAAGTAGAAATTGCCGAAGATGAAATACGCGGAGAAATACAATCCTTTCTCGCTGATGCTGAAATCCTCATCATCTTGATTCCGCCGGGACTACGCCGCAATACCGGCCATAACCACGCCTTGCGTATGGCACAACTGCTGGATGCTACCGAAAAGGCTTCGGTTAAAAAAGTGATTTTAATAAGCAGCACTGGTGTTTATGATGACGCTCAAGGCGCTGTTACCGAAAAAGATATTCCGCAGCCTCAAGACAACAAAGGCAAACAATTACTAGAAGTCGAGCAGATTTTCTTTAAATCACCTGCATTAGAAACTACCGTGATCCGATTTGGCGGACTCTTTGGCGGAAGCCGAAATCCTGTAAAATACCTTGCCGGTCGCACCGGTTTATCTAACGGAAAGGCGCCGGTAAATTTGATTCACAGACAGGATTGTATGGGGATCATTCTAGGAGTGATCTATAAAAATGCCTTTGGGCATATCATAAATGCGGTGCATCCTGAACATCCCAAAAAATCAGAGTATTATACTAAACAAGCGCAAGCATTAGGACTAGAACCGCCACAATATGATACCGAAGAAACTGATGAAACCTATAAAAAAGTAGATTCGGTTACTTTAAAACCTGTATTGGGCTACACGTTTCAGAAAAGTTTATAACTAAAAAAACCCGGCAAGCACACACCGGGTTTTCCATGTTTCCTTCTGGTTGGTCAGAAGAAGGCTAACACTAACTAACAAAAGTCTAAGCTATTGCTCCCTCTAGTTGGAACAATTGCGCGTTTAAATATTGTAATGTGTTAATTTTTTCGCGAGTTGGAACAAGAAGCGAAATGTTATTGTTACTACCTCCGTAAGCGATCATACGCACGGGAATAGAATTTAAAATACCGAAGGCTTTGTAGGACTCGTGATCTGCAATAAGGTTCTCTCCTACGATACAAATAATGCTGTGATCTTCTTCTACAGTAACTTCTGCAATAACAGAAAGTTCTGTGATGATCGCTTTTAAATTACGCGTGTCATCAATAGTTAATGAGATAGCTACCTCAGAAGTGGTGATCATATCAATAGAAGTCTCGTGACGATCAAAAACCTCAAAAATAGTTCTCAAGAAACCGTGTGCCCCAAGCATTCGGTTTGATTTTATTTTTATAGCGGTAATACCATCTTTTGCTGAGATCGCTTTCAAACCGCGGTTGTGATACTCGTTAGAGATTTTGGTTCCCGCTGCCGATGGCTCAAACGTATTTTTTAACCATACCGGAATGTCACGATCTATAACCGGCGCTACCGTTTGTGGGTGCAAAATTTTTGCTCCAAAATAAGCAAGCTCTGCCGCCTCATTATAGGTCAAATGCTCAATTGGCTGTGTTTCCTGCACATAACGCGGATCGTTATTATGCAATCCGTCAATATCTGTCCAGATTTGAACGCCTGCGGCATCTACAGCAGCCGCGATAATGGTTGCGCTAAAATCACTTCCTCCACGCTTTAAGGTTGCCAAGGCTCCGCGCTCATCGCGACAAACAAAACCTTGAGTGATGTAAAGGTCAGAAGGGTTTTCTGCTAATTGCGGCGCTAAAGCTTCAGCAACTGCTTCAATGTTGGGATTCTCAACAGAACCTACATTCATAAACGTACTTGCGTTAAGCAACACATTGCTTACATTTTCCTGATCTAAAAATCTTGAAAACATCCAGGTAAGCATGGTCTCGCCATAAGTAACAAGTTCTGCATAAGTGGTCAACGTACGACCGCCGGTTGCAATTTCTTGTAAAGCAGCTACAAACGTCTCAATTTGAGCTTTTGTTTCTGGTTGATTTTCTGCGGTAAACAGATCCTCGATGGCTTCAAAGTGTTTGGCCTGAAGCTGCTCTAGCACATTGGTGATTTGTGCTAAATCTTTATCTATACTTGCCTGATTTAGGCTTACTAATAAATTGGTAACACCAGACATTGCAGATAACACCACAATTTTTGGCTTTTCGGTAACCGAAAGTATTTCTACTACCTTTCTAATGTTTTGAGCGCTTCCTACAGAAGTTCCTCCAAATTTTAAAACATTCATCTTCGTCAAATTATATCCGTTAGGGGTAACTTTAAATAATAACCTGCTCGTGTTTAGCAGCTTATTGGTGCATAGTTAAGTCGAAAAAAACACCTCAGAAAAAAATTCAACAATTTTATATAAATTTGTACAAATTGTTAAATATATAACATTGAAAACAATAACCTCTGTCGTAGAACAACTTATAAAGCATCAACCCTATACCGAAGATGCCTTGATGCGCAAGATCATTAATTACAGTGCCCTTGCTGAAGATTTTAAACCCCGCATTGAGAAAGAATTAGGCAAACAGGTAAATGTGGGCTCTATCGTAATGGCTTTACGCCGCTATTACCCACAGAAACGTGTAGACGATCGTTTGATGCGCGATCTGGGCGATATTGTAGTACGTAGTGGGATTACCGACTTTACATTTCTCAACTCCAATACGATTTTAGAGAGTCAGTCTAAGCTTTTAGAAGAAACCAAGACGATTCCTAAAGCATATTTAACCTACTCCAGTACATTTCACGAGAGTAATATTTTGGTCTCTAATGATCTTACCAATCTTGTAGAACGCTGTTTTAAAGAGGAAACCTGTGTGATGGTCAAGCACGATCTTTCTTCGCTTTCTATCGCGCTTCCTGCAAATAACTCTAAAACTGTTGGACTTTACTTCTACATCTTTAAGCTGCTCGCGTATGAAGGGATTCCTATTTTTGAAGCCATTTCGACTTCAAATTATTTCACACTTTTTCTTGAAAAGGAATATGTAAATCAGGCTTTTGCTCTGGTCAACGAAATAAAGAATTAAGCTAATTTGCTCTTAGGGTTTTGATAAGCTGCTCATCGTGAACATTCTTGATTTGCAAAAGTGCTTCTACGTTTTCGTTAGGCACTGTGATCGAAAGCACGTAGTGTTGAATTTTCCAGGTTTTACCGTCTAGGCGTAAGACTCCAGAACTGCGACAAATACCCATTTGGGTATCTAGCAATTCGTCAAACCAAGCTATTTTAGACTTTTTGGGGTGATAGATCGTACGTTCAAGCGTACTGAAACTCCACGCTTTTCCACGGTCAAAATGAGGTTTTGCATAGGCTTTAAACGCTTCTAATTGCCAATTTTCATCTGCATCTGTACCAATAAAAACCGCATCATCGGTCATAAGTTCAAAATACGCATCAAAATTGGCATCTGCCGCAGCTTTGTGCCAAGCTTCAAGCTGCTGATTGATCGCCATTTCTGTCTTGTCTCTATCTTGAGCCGCTAAGCTTAGCGTGCTCAATACGCAAAAAACGATTAGCAATTTTTTCATTATTCTATTCTTTAATTAACAGGAACGCGATTTGCGCGCAGCAAACTATCCCGACGGGTTTGTGTAGAATCCCGCACGGCAGAAAGTGAATCTGCTTCAATTTCATATTCTTCTAGCAACTCATCTATAGACTTCTGAAATTTTAAATTGATCTGAAGTTTTAAATTCTGAAAGGCATTGTAAAATTCTGTAGCTTCTTTATTTACCGCAGCGGTATCCACCTCAATTTTTGAAGCCTCCTGAATCACGGTATTCACTTTACTGAAAAGTACCGTAAGCCTTGAATGCATTGCGTTGTTAGCAATACTGTCTCTTACCTTAGTTTGTACCAAAGACATATTGCTGATCCATTCTTCACCATTGGCACGTAAATAACTAATGTTTACCGTATCTAAAGCATTTATTTGAGCTTCAAGCTCAGGAAAGTTCTCCCAGCCTTTAATAGCTTGTTGAGCAACGGGAGTAAGTGTGACTTCTGCTTTGCGTGTAGGTTGAAAATGTATTTTCAAGGTATCTGTTGCCAGACGCGGGTCTACCGCCTTAACCTTTTTTTCCTGACAGGCCGATAAGCCTAAAACCGAAACTATAAATAGTACTAGAAAACGCTTCATAAGATCCAAATGTACACAAAGGTACGCACAAAAAAAGCTCCGTTGTGCGGAGCTTTATCTAATTATTCTTCTTTTTCAATTCTTATAATGTGCGATTGAGTTCTTTATTTAAGGTATCAAAAGCTTTTACGATCGTCTCTATATGATTTTGAACCACACGTTCACGAAGCTCATTCCTATTGACTTCGGTATAAAAAGCATTAATTCTTGAATCTACCTTATCAACCTTACTTTTAATTGCCGGGGTTTCTACGGCTTCGGGAATTTGTAAGATCATTGCATTGCAATTTGATGCAAGCTTATCCATAAACTCAATAGCGTTGAGCGCGTTTGTATTTTCGATCATAGCGATATTCTGCTTCAACGCCCAATAGCCGTCCCAATCTTTTACCACTTCTCTTACCTGTGGCTCCAATGCTTCAACATCTGCTTCAATAGTATAATTGCGCAAAGCCATATCTTGAGTCTTCTCTTTACACGAAATGCAAAGCAGTAAACAAACCATTATTTGAAGTAGGTAAAATTTCATCACTTGGGGTTTAACTCTGCAAAGTTATGACAATCAATCAGCTGAATATTTACGCGGTCTTATAAAGTATTGCTAAAAAATAATCGCAATCCGGTTTTCTTATTAAAATCCTTAACGTTTAACTTGTTTAAACTAGGAATATTACGAATTGTTGAATTCTATTCTAAAAAGAAAAGCGACCTGAAATTGGTCGCTTTTAGTGCTTAAGTCGGAAGAATTATCGTTAATTATTTTTATTGATTATCATCTAATAAGGTTGAACCCTTCTTTGTCATCGTTTCTTTCAATTCTTCATTGAGATCTTGATAGGCTTCTACAAGTTCTTCAACTTGATTTCCTATTTTAGACTCATCAACTCCGGGTTGCTCAGTTACCCGTCTTAGATCTGCAACTTCTTCTCTAATATCTTTGATATCCTCCATAACTTCTTCGGTTAATAAACGTTCAGGGATTGTATTTTCTAAAGAAGTGCTTTCTTCTTCGAGTTGCGTAATATAATCTGTGATCTCTTCTTCAGGAACTTCTTTTAATTCTAATTTACTCAGCGATCCGGAAAAGGTTCTATATGCTACCCAATTGTCAAAATCCATTTTTAGCTCTTCATCGGCCTCTACACCTTCCCAATCGATCTCGTAGTTTTCTGGCATAACCGGTTTAGCAGGAGTTAGAGCAGCATCAGCATATCTGGCCTTTTCAGCAGCGGTACTATCTACCGTTTTAACTTTTTGTTGCTCTTCTACCTGAGCTTCTTTTGATTCTTCATTTTTACAGTTTGCAAAAGTTGCCAGCACTGCCGCACCGATTACTAAATTTATCGTTTTCATAAGGTTATATCTTTTTTGATTCTTCAAATTTAGCAGTCAATCTCATCGGTTTTTTATACGCTGCGATAAATTTTACTTAAACTTCTCGTTCTATTTTAACTACAAATGCTTGTTTTGTTAAACTCTATCAGCAGAACGTTAATATTATTTGAAACTCTAGCCCACTTGCTGAAAATGCTTATCTTTTAAATTAAAAAGAAAATGAGCACCGAGAATTTAACGGATAGAGAACTAGACCGTATCATCGAGATGGCTTGGGAAGACCGTACCACTTTTGATGCAATTGAATTTCAATTTGGTTTGAAAGAACAAGAAGTTATTGAATTGATGCGTAGAGAAATGAAACCTTCTAGTTTTAGAATGTGGCGTGCCCGTGTACAAGGACGTGCTACCAAGCACGCAGCTAAGCGATCTTTTGAAAAAGGCAGCTTTAAAAGCAGTAGACAAAAGCACATTACTCATAATAAAATTAGCAAAAGGTAAAGCAAACTTCAGCACATCACCTAAAACACTATTAATTCTTAAGGATATTGTCATTTTTTAAGAGCAAATATTCAGTAAAAAGAATTTTAAGATAACGATATCGTAAAATATCCTCTTAAAAACCGCCCCTAATAAACACTATCGTATAACAATAGGTTAACATTTGCATAACAGAGGTGATTTAGTACCCCTACTTTCGAAAGCGTTCAATTTTTGCGTTGAACGTGGTAAAACGCTAAAACGTTTTGCTTTCGAAAATTCTATTAACTAAATCACTAACATGAGGATCAAAATTAAAGGTCTTCTAATGCTATTTTTTGCATTAGTTGTACAGTTAGCAATTGCACAAACCAACACCATTTCAGGAACCGTTTTTGACGATACGGGCACTCCGCTTCCAGGAGCTTCTGTGGTTATCAAGGGAACTTCAACGGGAACTTCAACCGATTTCGACGGTAAATTTTCATTAGAAGCTTCAACCGGAGATGTCATCGTTGTAAGCTTTATGGGGTTCAATAATGAAGAGATCACCATAACCGAAGAGTCTACCTATATTGTTAATCTTACTTCAGGAGAAAGCCTTGACGAAGTCGTGGTTACCGCGATGGGGATCAAGCGTGAAAAGAAAAGTTTAGGATACTCACAACAATCTGTTGAAGGTGAAGCGGTAGTACAGGCAAAAGACACTGATATTAACAGCGCTTTAGCCGGTAAAATTGCTGGGGTTCAACTTATAGGCGCTCCCAGTTCTAGTTTTGACAATGCACTTATACGTTTACGTGGTGAAACCGGAGTATTGTATGTTGTTGATGGGGTAAAAATTTACTCTTCATCAGACATCAATATGGAAGATGTTGCAGACATTTCGGTATTGAAAGGGGTCGCAGGAACCGCGCTTTATGGTACAGAAGCCAGAAACGGTGCGATAATCATCACAACCAAATCTGCTAAAAGCGGTGAAGCACGTATCACCATTGATGAAGCAGTTTCTATGTCGTCTTTGTATTTACTTCCTGAATATCAAAACGAATATGGTGGTGGATACGATCAAAACTTCCTAACCTACGAAGGGCAACTACACCCTAACTTCTCTGCCGATGAATCTTGGGGACCTGCACTAGACGGAACACTTGTTAGACATTGGGACAGTTTTATTCCTAATTCAGACACTTTTGGAGAATTAAGACCTTGGTCTCCAAACCCTGATAACATTAGAGATTTCTATGAGACTGCCACTACCAACAACTTGACATTCTCTCTTTTAAAAGGTGGTGAAGATTATAACATTAAAACCACTATTAACAATATTAAAACGGCGCTAATTGTTCCTAATACCAATAGAGAGCAAACTACAGTTTCGTTTAAAGGTTCTTATAATGTTACCGATAAATTGAAGTTCAATGGTAATTTCAACTATCAATACAGACTTACCGAAAACTTTCCCGGTCAAGGATACGGTGGTTTAGGTTCTAACTTTAACCAATGGTGGCAACGCCAGTTAGACATGGATCGTTTACAGAATTACAGCCAAAACGGT
The DNA here is from genome assembly GCF_037029365.1 of Leeuwenhoekiella sp. CH_XMU1409-2. NCBI lineage: Bacteria > Pseudomonadati > Bacteroidota > Flavobacteriia > Flavobacteriales > Flavobacteriaceae > Leeuwenhoekiella > Leeuwenhoekiella sp. CH_XMU1409-2. Next base: position 362,400 of record NZ_JAYMEI010000003.1, read on the forward strand.
CAGATCTATTCTTGGAATATGAAATCTGCTTCAGATCCTGAGCCACTTTACTGGAACTCTCCCTATTTTGAGAGATACGAAAACGGAAATGAACAAACCAAAAATGCTGTTTACGGTAGCATTGGTTTAGAATATGAGTATGACGAGCATTTAAGCGGTTTATTAGACATACGCCGTACGTTTACTACGTATGAGTACAACAGCAGAACAGCTTGGTACGGTTTGAGTCAGCCTGGCTATTCTGAAGAAACTTCTACAAATGAGTTTAACGAACTATACACTCAGGTTAATTATGAGAATACCTTTGGTGCTTTTGACGTAGTGGCCAATGTAGGTGCTCAATGGAACCAAAGAAACTACTCGTATATCAATGCCGGTACTACAGGAGGTTTACAAATACCTGATTATTACAGCATAAGAACTTCTGTAGGAAACATCAACTACAACAGAGATCACGTACGTGTGAAGAATTACTCCATGTTTGCAACAGGTTCTGTGGGCTATGAGAACTTCTTATATCTTGATGGTTCTTATAGAAAAGAATGGAGCTCAACTGCAGATTTAAACGATAACAGCGTTGACACGTATGGTTTATCTGGAAGTTTTATATTCTCAAAATTTATTGACAGCGACGTATTGAGTTTTGGTAAATTAAGAGCAGGTATCGCACAGGCTCCTTCTTTCCCAGGAAACTATGCGCTTAACAACACCTATTCTATTCAAAACTCATATCAAGACAGGTTGAGTATTTCTACGCCTAACACGCTTGCAAACCTTCAGCTTAAAGGAGGGATTAGAGAAGAAACAGAATTTGGTACAGAGCTTAAATTCTTTGGAAGTAGACTGGGTGTAGACTTCACGTATTTCCATAGAACAGACAGTGAGCTTCCTTCTGCATTAACCATTAACGGAGCTTCAGGATATACCGCAACCACAGGTAATGAGTCTATTAACAAGACTAATGGTTGGGAATTAGGTATCACAGGAACTCCTTTTGCTAATGACGACTTTAGATGGGATGTTGCTTTCAACATTGCCAGATACCGCAAGAAAGTTGAAAAAATCAATGATCTAACAGACCGTACCTTATTGGCAAGTGTTTGGAATGGTTACTTATATGCTGTTGAAGGTGAAGATTGGGGTGACATCTATGGTTATAAATGGCAGCGAGATGATGCGGGTAATATTCTTCTTGACGAGAATGGTACGCCACAATACACCAATAGCATTGAGAAAATCGCCAACATTCAGCCAGATTTCACAGGTGGACTTAACAATATGCTTACCTATAAAAATTTCAATTTGAATTTCTCTATGGATTTTCAAAAAGGAGGAAATTTCTACTCGGTTACAAAAATGTTTAATGCCAGCTCAGGTAACGGAGCGCAAACTGTTGGGACCAACGACTTGGGTAACCCAATTAGAGACCTTGTTGTAAATGGCGATGGTAACACTGTTACTTCAACAAATGTCAACAATGCATTGCCTTCTTCTGGTGGTATTCGCGTAAGCGGTGCTGATGCTGCTACAGGTCAAGAAGTAGCTTATTATGTACAACCACGTACGTATTTCAACAACCTTTATGGTGTAGTAGAAGAATGGTTATACGATGCATCATACATCAAACTAAGACAGATTTCTCTTGGATATAACTTCCCAAAACCTTTGATGGAAAAGCTTCCTTTTGAAAGTCTTAAACTAAGCGTTTATGCAAACAACCTTTGGTTAATCTACTCTGATGTAGACGGTATCGATCCTTCTGAAGTTGAAGATTATTACTCAAGCGGCAATGCGAGATGGGTTGAAGCAGGACAAAGTCCTAGTCAAAGAACCATAGGTATGGACATAAAATTAAGTTTCTAAAAAATTAAAATTATGAAGAAAAGCATACTAAAAATAACACTTTTGGCAACCCTGTTGCTAGAATTCAGCGCTTGTGATACGGTTGATTTTGGAGATACTAACGTAGATCCCGATGCAACGACACAAGTGATAAGCAGTGGATTGTTAACCTACGCAGAAGCTCAAGTGGGTTCTGCGGTAACTGCAGATATTGGTAACCATTATGTACAATACCTTTCTGCAATTACCTATACCGAAGCTTCAAGATACGGTACGCGTAACTGGGACATAGACTATTTGTACTATTCACCACTTATTAACCTGCAAACCATCATTGACGTTAATACTAATGAAGAGACAGCACTTGCACAAGCTGCCTATGGTTTTAACGACAATCAAATCGCTGTAGCTAAACTTTTAAAAGCATACTTTTTTCAGTTTGCTACAGACCGCTGGGGGATGATTCCATATTCTGAAGCCTTATTAGGTTTAGAGAATACTACTCCGGCTTTTGACTCTCAGGAAGCAATTTATCTTTCGCTTTTTGAAGAGATTGATGATGCCCTTGTTTTGATCAATGAGAACGAAACAGGGCCTACAGGAGACCAGATGTTTGACGGTGATATGACGCGTTGGGCACAATTTGGAAACACCTTAAAACTGGTAATGGCGCTACGTTTATCTAACGTTTATCCAGAACCAAATGGTGTTGCTGCAACGCGCTTTAATGAAGCGATGAGTGGAGCGATAACTTCTGTAGATGAAAACTTACTTTATCCCTTTATCGCAGATCAATCTTACGACAACCCTTGGGAAGATCGCTTTGAAACTCGTGAAGATTATGCAGTAAGTGCTCCTTTGATCAATAGATTACTTGAAGATAATGATCCTAGAATTGATGTGTATGCAGAATATACACGATCGTCTGTAAATGCCGGCACCCCAGAATATGTGGGAATGCCTTATGGGTTAACAACTTCTAGTTATGCTGCAAGTGATGTTTCATTCATCACAAGTGACATTATTTACAATCAGGCAGCGCCGGGAGCAATTTACACCTATGCACAAGTATTGTTCTCTTATGCCGAAGCTGTAGAACTTGGTTGGATCAGTGGTTCAGCAAGTGAGTATTATGAGCAGGCTATTGAAGCCTCATTTGACCAATGGGGAGCTGCAGACGCAGCTACTTATATCGAAAGTGTGCCTTTAAGCACTGATGCTGAAGTTGCAATGCAACAAATTGCTGAAGAAAAATGGAAAGCACTTTTTCTACAAGGTTATGAAGCCTGGGCAGAATTTAGAAGATTGGGTTACCCACAACTTACGCCTCCGGCAGAACCTTTAAACGGTGACGGGATCCCCGTACGTCAAGGGTATGATCTAGACTGGTCTCAATCTAATGAAGCCAACTACGATGCTGCGGTAAGCGCACAAGGTCCAGATAATTTAGACACAAACTTATGGTGGGACGCACCACACCCTATAACTAACCAGTAATTATCTAGTTATTTTGTTTTGGTCAAGGGAATGCAAGTAAAATTGCATTCCCTTTTTTTGTTGTTAGCCTTTTTATGGTTTTGTTGTTTGAAAAGTCAGAAACATTGAATTACAGCCAGTGTTGCCAATAGTACTTTCATTTCCATTTCCAATTCAGGTCATCAACGTATTCCGCTCCTAATTCAGTTATTCGCTTTTTAAATTCAGAATGATTTTCAATTGCGTGTTTTGGGACAATCAGAGACAAGTCAGTTTGTAACTTAATAAAGAAATGGTCTTTAGTTTCTATCAGTTCTTTTAGTTCAGTTCCTTTTATTCTGCTTTCGGATGTGAAATCTTTGGCATTCAAAGAATTTTCATCAAAGTCAATTTCAACAAGTTTGTTTATTCGATTTTTATAATTTTCTTCAACATGCTTTCTAAAATGGTTCTTATATCTCCATTTAGAATATAACGGATAGAATAGGAACCATAAAATTCCAAATACAGCGAACCCAATTCCAATTCCTAATTTTCCGCTCTGATTTGCGAAAAAAAATCCGAGTACCAAATAAAGTATCGGAATAATTATTCGAGAACGAAATCGCCTTTTTTTATGTAATTCAGATTTTGAAGATGTATAGAGTTGATGCTCTAAGAAATCCAAATTTGTAAGTTGATAGTTTATGTTCATTTTGTTAACGGTCTTGTATAACAATCAGTTGCCGATTGGTTAGAAATTAAGATCGTAAAAATTACAGACTTTTATGCTTGCGCGGTTGTGTCCGCAGGACACAAAGCCGCAATTGTTGTTATACGGTGTTATGTGTCGTTTTATTTCTGTTTGTATCATAATTTTTTCATATTTGAATTTATTCTTGATGAATGAAATCCTTCTGGGTCAATTCTATCAAGCTCCTTAAATAAAATTTTTATTGAGTTTAAAAATTTTAACATATCAAATTCTTTATACAATGGTTTTGGGTCATATTTTTCAGGGTTTATATTTTTGAAAAATTCCGATGAATTTTTAGTTTTATTATGAATAATTTTATTTCTCCATTTTATTAAATTTTTTATTTCTCCCCAAAAATGTAAACTTTTATCAACTTCTTTTCCAGTTATTAATCTTGGAATAAGAATTATTTTACTTGCTAAATCAAGTTTTTCAATATGTTTTTCTGTGTATTGTTGACCAAGTGCAATAGCAGATAATTCAAAAAAATATGATTCTAAAAATGCACCAAGAAAAACAACAACTTTTATTGATTCTTTTATAAGAGAATATTCTAGAATGTCAATTTTTTCATTTTCATTGTAAATTGTGAATCCATTGTTTTCAAATTTCCCTTTACTTTTTAATAGCTCGTTTTCTTTATTTAGTGCCTCAAATTTTAAAAATGAGTCTATGGATATTTCCAAAAGAGTATTATTGTGAAAATGTCCAATTCTAGCAAACATTCTAAAATCATCATTCATTAGTTAAAGGTTTGGTTAAATGACACACAGCTTCTATTAACTGGAATACCAATTTACAGAAAAGCATTTAAATCCATAATAGACGCTCTAAATGATTGGACGCTCAAATACAGCATCTTCTGATAATTTAAAGCACAAAAAAGCCTGCTGAATATCAGCAGGCTTATCTCGTTAAAAGTATGTCCCGTCCTGAAATAAGTTGACACAAATTCGACTTATTTATGAAAGACTCAGAAGGAGCTGAGAAGAAACGCACT